>JAFOZZ010000070.1 GCA_017390945.1 Akkermansia sp. | reverse complement strand
GGTGTGTCCATCAGCGCATTCCTCTTCGGTGGCCGCCGCGCTACCACCATGCCGCTCGTATTCCAGTCCAAGGATTGGAACCACGGCGTATACGTGGGCGCTACCATGGGCTCCGAGATGACCGCCGCTGCTTTCGGCCAGATTGGTCAGGTTCGCCGTGACCCGATGGCCATGAAGCCCTTCATTGGCTACAATGTGGGTGACTACTGGCAGCACTGGCTCGACATGGGCACCAAGACCTGCGCTTGCAAGCTTCCCAAGATCTTCAACGTGAACTGGTTCCGCAAGGATGCCGAGGGCAACTTCGTATGGCCCGGCTTCGGCGACAACATGCGCGTTCTTGACTGGGTACTTCGCCGCTGCCGCGGTGAGGTGGACGGCGTGGAGACCGCTCTTGGTATCTCCCCCGCCTACTCCGAGCTCGACACCGAGGGTCTCCAGGGCTACGACGAGGCCGCCTTCAACACCAACATGGCTCTTTCCGAGTCCGAGTGGAAGGCCGAGCTCGAGTCCCAGACCGAGCTGTTCAACATGGTTGGCGATAAGCTTCCCGCCGAGCTCGAGGCTCAGCGTCAGGCTATGCTTGCCAAGTTCAACTAAAGCTCCCGCAGCTTAGAACAAGCTAATTGCTTCTTGCCGCCGTCCCGCATCTCGCAGGACGGCGGCGATTTTATTTTGGATTTTTGATGTTGGATTTTTGATTTGAGAGCTAGTCGGGCTTCGCCCGCGGAATTAAAAAACACTGCGCTGCACAGCAGCGCAATCTCGTTCGTGCGTAGCTCGAATCTCGTTGCAGCGCATGCTGCAATCTCGTTCACGCGCATGCGTGAATCTCGTTAAAAAGGGGTGCTGGCGCCTGCTGGGCAGCCGGTTATATTGCGCCGAACGCGCAGATATATTGCACTTACGGTGCAGTGATATTGAGCCTTGCGGCACAGTTATATTGCCCGCATGCGCGGGCCGTTATGGAAAGAGGCGGGCGAATGGATACAGAAGTTGGATAGCGGAAATCTACCCTCGGTATTGGCGCAGGGGGCGATTCTATGAGAAAAAGCGGCATCCCGAACATACTCGGAATGCCGCTTTGGAGGATTAGCCAGAGTTTATCAGAAGGTGTAGCTTACACCTACATTGACACGGTGCTCCTTGGAGTCTTCCATCGTGTTATAGCTATAGTTGGCGCTGGCGCTCCAGCGTTCACCGATGCGGTAGGTAGCGCCGGCTTCGATGCCGATACCCTGACGACCGGGATTTGCACCGCCGCCGCTCAGGCCATCCATGCGGATGACTGGGTTGCTGCGCACCATGTCGTTCATGTAGCGAATCTCGCCATTCAGAACAAGTTTCTCACAGCCCTGTATGCCGCTCTTATCGCCGAGCGTAGCAGGGGTACCCCATGCCACGTAGCGCGCGCCTACGCCGATTTCCCCGCGCAGGTTCTGGATAGAGCCGGTCTTGACGCCGTCGGCCGTGTCGGAATTGCTGGCAAAGTATTCCAAGCCACTGAATACGCTTAAGCTAAGTCGGTCAGAAATCTTTTTGTTCCAGTTCAGACGGGAGTTGAGTTGCAGGCTGTCCTGCTCCCAAGTTGTGCCATCTGCCTTCGTGTCGGTGATGCCATAGGCAGCCACCCAGTCGAAGCTCAGGCAGCTAGTGGTGCTGAGCTGCTTGAGACCATGCTCGCCGTAAGCCGCCACATAGGAGCCCTCCTGGTTCAGCTTGCCGTAAGCGCGAGTATCTATGTCGGCATCGGTGTAGCCTGTGGCGATACCTATGCTGCTGTTGCGCCCAACCTTCAAATCAACGCCCAAGGCCGCCCCATGGAGCGATATATCCAGACCGTTGATTTTGTTGCTGGCGCCCAGAACTGCTACCCAGGCAGTGCCGCGGCCATTGGCTATGCAGCCGCTGTTGCTGCGCTGACCGCGCACGGCATTCACAAAGGAACGGCTGGCTGTGGGGATGCCCCAGTTACCCACAGTGAGCGCATCCGCCAGGTTCTGGTCGAACATGGCTGTCAGTATCACATTGGTGCCCTCCAAGGTGTAAAGGCCGTAGCCATTGGCAAGGGGTACCTGGCCTTCGGGGCGGTTCATGTCGCCCTCCACTACCATGATAGTGTCGCCACTGGCATAGGTGCCCCCATTGAGGATAATGGAAGCGCCGCTCCCCAGGGTCAGGGACTTCGTTACGGTCAGTAGGCTGCCATCATTAAGCGTAATGCTGCCGTCAGGGGTGATAACGACATCGGCTTTAATGGTGCTGTTGCCCTCGGAAACGCTTACTGTGTTTACCGTGAGTTTTTCATCGGCTGAGGCCGCAATGGTGCCACCCTTTACCAGGTTGACGGTGTTGGCCGTGGCATTTGTCCCACAGATGGTGAGGTTGCCGCTTACTTCCATCGTGCCGGTGTAGTTGTCGGCGTTGTGCAGCTCGCAGCCGGTCACGGTAATGGCATTGCTGATAGCCTTGTTGTTGAGGTCCAGTGTGCCTTTGTCGTCCAGGTAAATTTCACCTTTACCCAAGGCGTTTTCATTGCCTACAATCAGCTTTGTGTTTTCGCCGGAAATCGTAGTCTTACCCGTGTAATCATTGTTGCCGGAAAGGGTGGCTGTGCCTTCGCCTACCACTACAGAGGTGCTGCCGGATATATTGCCACCTACGGCTACATCGCCCTCTGTGATAATGGTGCCGCCTGCGGATTGTACATTCGTGGCATCCTCGTCAGCCACCAATGTGCCGTTGTTCATGCTGATAGTCAGTTCTCCACTGTCCTCCGGGCGTATCTCGGTAATCTCGCTTACGCTTACTGTGTGCTTGGCGTCTTCTATGTGGTAGTTGCTGTAATCCAGTTTATTGGCTGCAAGACCGCTCGCATAAAGAAGGAGCTCCTTGCCATCTTTATCCGTCACGATGGTTTCGCCATTGACTGTCAGTGTGGCTTCGCCGGTATTTTCTACCACAATCAGCGCGGTGCCTCCTTCGCGGAAGAAGCCGTTGTTGCCCTCGGTGCCGTCTGTTGCTACGCGCGTGTCATTTACCGTCAGTGTCTTCAACTCGCTACCATCGTACGTGCCGCCCATTGTCAGCTCGCCGCCGTTTTGAATGGCACAGGGCAGGGCTACTGTTACTCCGTCTTTCGTGTCAATCTCCGTGGTGCCGGTAGATACGATAGGTGTGCCGTCTCCCAGCGCATTCTCACTGTCCAGCACAAGGTCTTGGTTGGAGATATTCAGAACGTCTTTCTTAGTGGTCGTACCTGTGATATAGGCCGTGCCGTTTTCCACGGTCCAGCCGAGTTTGTCAGCCGTCCACAGAAGCGAATTCACGGTAAACGCGGTAGAGGCGCCGAGCGTTGCCCAGTTGGTTTCGGTGCCCGTGTATTTGGCTACAGCCACCTTCAGCGTATCTCCGCTGTAGGAGTTCAAAAGCCCGAGCGTCACGGACATATTAGCGCCCATGGTGAGAGAAGTTGATATGTTAATCAGAGCCTCGCTGTTATTATCTACTCCCAGATATTCCAGTGCAGAGCCTGCGGCAAAGGTCAGGGTACCCGCTGCCAGTGTACCATTTTGAATGACCAGGGTGGGGCTGCTCTCTCCGGAGGCTGATTGCGTTACTGCCAGAGTGTCGGCCTTCAGTACAGCGCCATCCTTCACAATCAGGCGTCCATCGTTCAGGCTGGCTAGCCCCTTGAACTCAGATGTTTTGTCGCCGCTGGTCATGTAAGAACCGGTGAAAATAATATCTCCGGTCTGCTCAATCTCTTTACCTGACTCATCCGTGAACTTGGTGTTCAGGTTTAAGTATGAATTTTCGTGGTGTGAAACATCAATATACACGCAGTCGCGGAACTCCACCGAGCCGTCCTCGGGAGCCGAGATATCCACATTCAACTCGTATGGGGTTATCACTCCGCGTATATTTACTGTGAAGTCATCTGCATAAATACTGTTATATTTAACGGTGTTGCCAACTTGCGTCTGGTTGCCTTCAAAAATAACGGTACCATTGTTCTGAATGGCCAGAGCTCCATCATAGCCAAAGCGGATGGCTCCACCTTGTGCTACCCAGTTGCTCTTAGTTGTATAGGCCTTGTTGTTTTTGAATGTCAGGCTGCCGTTACTGTTAAGAATCACATCCGTTCCGCTAGCTTGAATCGCGCCGCCGTAAGCATTGCCATCCGTGGCATTGAAATTGCCGGACTGTGCCAGGTTGCCCTCAAAGGTCAGGGAATCATTATAGCTGAGATTTATGGTAAGCCCTGTGTCGTTCTTGCAGGTAGAATAGATTGCTCCACCTTGCGCCATGTATGTGGCTTCGGCCGTATTGGAACTAAACGTCACTTCTCCATTGTGATTCAGTTCCAGGTTGCCCAAAATGTTATACAACGCACCACCCAGGCCGGCAAGTTGATTGTTTGTTTTGTTGCCGGTGAATGTGATGGAGTCATTACCACTGAGTACTAAGTGTGTATCTTCTGTGGCGCTGTTTTCTCTATTCAATGCGATGGCTCCGCCTTTCTCCTGTGCGGTATTATCTTTGAAGATAATTTCGCCGTTATTCAGGAAACTTGCAGTACCTTCAACCAAGATGCCGCCACCGCTGCCAGCATTCATTCCTGACTGAATAACTGAGTTGCTGCTGAAGTTGATTCCCTCATTATTGCTGAAATGGAGAGCTCCTGAGCCATTTACCATTACCGCGCCACCAAATTTGCCGCCTGATGTGAAGGCTGTGAAGCTTACGTCTTTCAAGCAGTCGAAACTAACCTGTGCGGATACAGATAAGCCCACTGAGGTAGCGCCGCTCGGCTCCGTGAGGGCGATAGAGACTAAATTATCAGCAGAATCGCTCGTGTACAGGTAGGAAACTGTGGAGAACGATGCGCCGCTCGGTGTCATGGTGACATCTCCCGTCAAACGGTATACCGTGGATTCTGTTTGAGGGGTAATAGCGGCAGCTCCGCTTAATGTTACGGAATTGGTATAGGAGTCCGGAACCTCAATTTCCGTCGGTGCTGTGTATTTTGCGTAAAGAGCGGTGGGTGCCGCTGCCATCAGTAGTACAATCGCTTGGAATAAGCGAACCGGTAGATGTAATTTCATGGTGTTCGATCTCTGTTAGGTTGATTGACGACGTTGTGTTTTCTAAAACAGTGTGAGAATAGTCTCCGTCCGACATTTGTCTGAAGTATATTGAATTCAAAATATGATTACAAGTTAAAATATTGACAACGTGCTAAATGAGGCTGAGTTGATGTTCTAAAGTAAGATTAAAATGTTGCTAAAGTTTGTTGTTGGATTGTTAGGAGATGGTGTTGTGTAATTACGAGCGTTTTTGTTTGTGAGTAATAATGAATGAAATTGCCGAATTTCAGCTAGACACCTCTAAAATTGATAGCCACACCCAACGAGTATGCTGCATTATAAGTATTCACGGAAAGGAGGAAATAGGGCGGTGTTAAACAGAAAGCGCCTGTATTGGAATGCAGCAAAAGCCCGCATTTGGACTGGGGATAGAGGGCTCCAATTGCCAACGACGCCATATCCAACGCGGGCCTCTGGAGACAGAAGTACAACAGACGGACGATTTAGTCAAGTGCAAAAAGGAATACCGCATACATTTTTCCATCACGGAAGATAACTGTCACGACCGCTTTGCTGGCAGTACTCTTGCGGTGCGTATGTACACTCACATGCTCCGCGAAGCTACACGCTACGCACAGCCGGATAGCGAGCGACATCGCCGTGTGCTCTAAGAATACGCCACACTGCTGCAAAGGGGGTAGAGAAGCCGAGTCCTCTTTTTTTCGCTAAAAAATCAACAAAACTGAAAATATATACTTGACATCTGTGCGGTGCGGGTATATACTCCTCCCGCAACCACGCGACGGCGGGATAGCCAAGTGGCCTAAGGCATCGGTTTGCAAAACCGACATTCGTGGGTTCAAATCCCACTCCCGCCTCTGAAAAGCACAATATAGATTTTCGTCTATGTTGTGCTTTTTGCTTTGAGAGACCGCGAGCGGAGAAAACTCGGCGGAGAAGACCGGAAAAGCTGCCTTTTTTCATTGACAAATGGCGGGATGTGTTGTTGAATAGAGTTATGAAGTTTTCTGTGAACATGATACTGGGCGCAATGGCTGCTGTGATGCTGGCTTCTTGCGGTTCATATAAGGTATCGACCATTACCGAGGTGTCTGATTTGCCGCTGAAGTCGACCTCCGAGCCGTCGTGGAACATTGATAATGCCCCGCGCCGTGCGCACTCCAAGTATCTGATGTATGGCGCACGCACTAATAAGGAGCGCCTGAATCGCGTGGGCGATTATTACTATGTGCGTTGGTATGATGCCTCTCCCTCCAAGCCCACTAAGCTGGTGATGCGTTATACGCAGGCTCTTACCGCCTCCAAGGAGATTACGCGTACCGTGGAGATTAAGGAGCCTCGCCAGTCGGCATCTACTCAGCTGACGAAGTTCTTCTTCGATGGCGCGGAGCGCCGCCGCCGTGGTGATATTCTGTCCTGGCGTATGGAACTGTATGTGGATGGCAAGCTGACGGATACGGAGCAGTCTTACCTGTGGCAGGCACCTGTTAAGAAGTAAGCCGCCCCCACATCATCACAAAAGATTTGCCCTCGCTTGCGGAGAAATCGCAGGCGAGGGCGTTTGTTTTGGACGTTAATCTATATGCGCGTTTAATCTTCTTGCGGTCTGGGGGCGTCGGCTACGCGGACGTAGTCCATACCGGCGGCGAGGGCTGCCTGAATGCCCGGTGTGGCGTCCTCGAATACCACGCACTCGGTGGGGGCAATGCCCATGCGCTCGGCTGCCAGCAGGAAGATATCCGGCTCGGGCTTGCCGCGGCCCGGGGGCACGTCGTCCGGGGTGACAATGATGGGGAAGAGCTCCTCCACGCCTGCGGAGCGCAGTGTGGCACGCGCGCCGTTGATAACGCTGCCGGTGCCAATGGCGTAGGGAATGCCGTTGGCCTTCAGGGTGCGCACTAGCTCCATCGTTTCGGGGATGATGGGCAGCTGCTCCGTTTCGAGCAGGTAATCGTAACGCTCGCGTTTTTGCGTAGCGACAGCCTGGGGGGGCATGTGTAAGCCATAGGTGCGGTTCAAATCCGCCACGATGTCGGGGGCTGCCATGCCGCCGTGGGCGATAAACTCATCCCACAGGAAAGCCTCGTGAGGTGCGCCATTGTTTTTCAGAGCCCAGCGCCAGGCTTTGTAGTGAGTCTGCATGCTATCGACCAGCGTGCCATCGAGGTCGAAGATATAGCCGCTGTATGTTTTCTCCGGCAGAGTAACGCGTTCGCTCATGGTGATGGAGAGATGAATCAGAGGTCAAACTTCTTCACAAAGGCGTTCAGGTCTTCGTCCTTGCCGAAAATCACCAACACGTCACCCTCCAGGAATTGCAGGGTCGGCTGCGGGGAGTCAATCACGGGCTGCTCGGGCTGGGAGAGCACGTCATCGGCATTGGCCTCGCTGCTCTTGCCACGTCGCACGGTGAGCAGGTTCAGGCGGTACTGCTTGCGCATGTCCACCTCTTGCAGGGTTTTGCCCACCCATTCAGCGGGCAACTGTACATCGGCCAGGGAGTGCGTGGCATCGATTTTACGCTGGCGCATCAGGCCTTCGTTGATGAAGCGGTCTGCCAGCTGCTTGGCGGCTACGTCTTCCACGCGGAACAGCTCACTGATGCCGATGAGCTTGAGCACCTTGCCGTGCAGCTCATTGACGGTACGTGCGTAGAGGTTCTTTACACCCAGCTCGCGCAGCTGTGCTGTAATCAGAATATTGCGCTCGAAATTCTCGCCAACGGCGACAATAACGTAGGTTTCGTCGTCCACCAGGTCGAGGCGGCGCAGCACTCGCATATCTGTGGCATCGCCGATGTGAGCGTCGGCTACCTGATTTTTGATTTCCTCAACCACACTTTCCTTTTCGTCGAGCACAGTTACCTCGAAACCACTGTCACTCAGGTAGAGCGCAAGGGCGCGGCCAAATTGTCCTAAACCAATGATAACGAATTTCATAACAATAATCAGGTGAGGGGTAAACGTGTTTCGGGGTAACGCAGGGGGGAGGGGTCTTTCTGCTTGATGAAGATGAGCATGAAGGTGAACATGCCCACACGGCCAAACAACATATTGGCACAAATGAAGAGTTTGGAAAGATTGGTGAGCTCACCGGGATTGCAGATGGAGAAGCCGGTGGTAGTGTAGGCGCTGATTTCCAGGAAAAGCAGCTTGATGGTGCCGTTGTCGGATTGCGAAATGCCCGGCTCGAACAGGAGTAGCAGCATGGTACTGGCTGCAATCCAGAAGGTGGAAAGCACTACCGTGGCCATCGCTCGCTCAACCGTGTTGCGGGCGATGCGGCGCCCATGCAGCTCCAGATCCTGCTGGCCTCGCAGCACGCGCAGTACCTCCAGTATGCACAGGGCAAAGACCGGCGCGAATACGCCACCGCCTGTGCCGGCGGGGTTGCCGCCCACAAACATGAGCAGGCAGAGGAACAGCTGGTAGACGGGGCCGTAGCTGCTGATATCCGTGATGGTGAAACCAGCGGAGCGCCCAATGGTATTCCACAGGCTTTCCCACATGTTGAAATCGGCAGATTGGCTGTGATTGGAGGGCTCCAGTGCACCCAGAATGGACAGTGCTACCGCACCGGTCAGCATGACAATGAGGGTCACGCGTACCACCAGCCAGGAATGCGTGCTCCAGCGCACCGGGTTGCGCTTGCCTGTCAGCTTATTACGCAGGCGGGTCAGGGCTTCGAGGTAAACGCTGAAGCCCAGCGTGCCGGCCAGCGTCAGCAGCATCATGACGCCTTGCACCAGCTTGTCGTCTGCCACGCAGGCCTCGGCCATATTCTGCGGGAAGAGTGAGATGCCGGCGTTGCAGAAGGCGGATATGGCGTGGAAGAGGGCGCGGAACCACAGGTGCTCCTGCGGTACGCCGGGGGCTCCGTTCCACAGCATGTAGAGCAGTACAGCGCCAATGGCTTCCACAGAGAAGGTAATAAAGATAACAGCCTTAATGAGCGAGGGGATGATATTGGTGCCGCGTTGGTCCAGCAGGGAGGAGATAGCCACGCGGTCGCGCACAGCCAGCTGCTTGCCGACCATTAAGAGCACGAAGTACGAGAAGGTCATGACACCCATAGCTCCTATCTGGATATCTGCCAGCAGCACGACCTTGCCGAGTGCAGTGAATGTGCTGGCGACATCAACACAGGTGAGGCCGGTGATGGAAATGGCGGACGCGCAGGTAAAGAAAGCATCCGTAAAGCTGATGGGCTTGTGCGTGGCACCGGGCGTGAGCAGGAGCAGGGTGCTGATGAGCACGAAGGAAATCATCCACGTGAAGAAGACGACCGCCGGGCTCCAGTGGCTCTTGTTGCGGGTGCGTGTCTGGCGCTGGCGGGCCAGTGCCAGTACACGGATGGTGATGAAGGAATAAATGCCGATGATGAAGCTCAGCATCATACTGACCAGGAATGCCAGCTCCGGCAGGGCTTGCTGTATGCCGCCCCAGAATACCAGCGAGGCTACAATACCTGTCAGCAACTGCCAGATGAGGAACCGCCCCGGGTGTTCGCGGTGTAATAGCTTGGTAATGAAGTGTAACAGTACAATGAGTGAGTTCAGCCACACCACGCCACCCAGCAGCAGGTGAAGCTCTTTTTCAAACATTTCCTGCTCCGTGGGGCCATTCGCCAGCCCCGCAAAACAAGCCTCCCACAGCACAATAAGCATGGCGAGCAACCCGGTGATAATCTCGGGCAGCTCCAGCGCGCGGTATTGGCGTTCATGCTGTATGTTCATGGAAGTGCAGCGGTATTATACCATGATATTGTGGCTCTGGCAACCCTAATGCGAGGCGCTTTCCGGTCGCTCGGGCATGGAGATGATGTGCGGCGCTGCAGCTGCCAGGCGGCGCAGGAGTTTATAGCCGGCTATGCTCCACAGGATTTCAAACAGGATGCAGAGCGGCAGCAGCGGGGTATCCTTGGTGAGCAGAATGAGCAGGAGCAACAGCATGTAGCCCCCTATCAGCCAGCGACCTTTGGCGGGCAGGGCGGCCATATTGCCCAGATTGAGCAGCTGACTGCAGCTCAGCAGTACCCATAGAATGAAGGGTATCTCGTACTGACGCGCCAGCAGCAGCGTGCCGGTGAAGAAGCTGTAGGTCATGCTCACCAGCATGGTAAGCGCCAGAAAGATGCCAAACAACAGCAGAAAACGCGTAAAGGCAAAACCGCGCCCAGCCAACAGAACATTGTGACACCACAGCGCCAGCAGTACCAGAAGCGCCAGCAGCAGGTAGAACAGGGCATCGGCCGTGCAATAGCAGGCAAAGGCCATGCTCTCACAGGCTGGTGGCAGCAGGAGCACCATGAGCAAGGAAAGTACCTGGCACACCGGTATGGCTACTGATATGCGTGCCGCAAAGCCGGCTATCTTGCCGATGGTGAGTCGCACCAGCGGGTAAATGGGCCATTGCTCATTCATTGCTGTCGTTGGTGGTGGGTTCCGGCTGCGGAATGAAGTCTGCGGCCGCATAGCCCATGGGGAAGCGGGGCTTGCCGCTCATATCGGTAAGCACGCGTGTGTTCTGGTAGCCGAGCTCCTCCATGCAGGCTCGGGTGGCTTCTCCCTGGTCGTGGCCTACCTCCAGCAGCACAAGGCAGTCTTTTGCCAGGTGCGGACGGGCTTCTTCAAGGAAACGGCGGACGATATCCAGACCATCCGGTCCACCGTAGAGTGCCGTAGCCGGGTCGTGTGTTACCTCTGTGGCCACTTGTTCGCCATCGGGCACATAGGGCAGATTGGCCAGCACCAGGTCAAAGCCGGTGGGCGGCACGACCGCGTTGTCCTCCGCCGGTGTCCAGGCGGAGAAGAGGTCGCTGCGGTAGGTTTTCACCTTAGCTCCCAAGGCTGTTGCATTTTCCAGTGTGAGGGAAAGGGCGGCTTCGGAAATATCGGCCATGACGACCTGGGGGTGGAACTTTGCCAGCTCCAGCGCAAGCGTGATGCCAATGATGCCGGAGCCGCAGCCCATATCCAGCACTTGCAGCCCCTCTTTGCGGGTGGCCATGCCCAGTGCCATTTCCACCAGTTCCTCAGTTTCGGGGCGGGGAATGAGGGCGCGGGCATCGGTGCGGAACTCGCGGCGGTAGAACTCCGTGCTGCCCAGCAGGTGCTGCAAGGGTACGCCCTTACCACGCACGCGCAGCAACTCACGCAGCGGAGCCAGCTGCTCCTCGCTCAGCGGGTCATCGTAGTGCAGGTAAAGCCATGTCTTGTTTTTGCCCAGCACGTGTACCAACAGGCTTTGCATGGAGTGGCGGGCACCTTCCACACCGCGTGCCTCCAGGTAAGCTGTGCCACTTGTCAGGATGTCCTGTATTGTCTTCATGGCTAATTACTTGAGCTCATCCATGCGCTCCTGCATTTCGGCATGCTGCATGCGGGAAATAATATCATCCAGCGCGCCGCTGTTGACCACGATGTCCAGATTGTACGCGGTGTAGCCGATGCGGTGATCTGTCAGGCGGTTCTGCGGGAAATTGTAGGTGCGGATTTTTTCCTCTCGGCCACCGGAGCCAATGAGGGCGCGGCGCTGGGCGGAGTAGTTCTGCTGAGCCTCTCGCTGCTTCATTTCAAAGAGGCGGGCGCGCAGAATACGAAGGCCTGTCTCCTTGTTCTTGAGCTGGGAGCGGCCATCCTCGCAGCGCACCATGATGCCGGTAGGAAGGTGGAAAATCTGTACGGCGGATTCGGTTCGGTTCACGTGCTGACCTCCGGCACCACCGGCGCGGCAGGTTTCGATGCGCAAATCCTCGGGGCGAATCTCTACGTCCACTTCCTCTGCCTCGGGCAGTACGGCGACAGTTGCGGTGGAGGTGTGAATACGCCCCTGCGTTTCCGTGGCCGGTACGCGCTGTACGCGGTGCACACCGCTCTCGTACTTGAGGAATCGGAACACTTCTTCACCGCTGATGCGGGCCGTGACTTCCTTGAAGCCGCCGATGTCGTTCGGGCTGGCGTCCAGTACCTCCATGCGCCAGCCTCGGCTTTCGGCATAGCGCTGGTACATACCGAGCAGATTGCCGGCAAAGAGGGCGGCTTCGTCACCACCGGTACCGGCGCGAATTTCCACAATGGCGTCGCGGTCTTCCGTCGCATCACGCGGCAGCAGACTGTACTGCACCGTTTCTTCCAGCCTGGCAATGCGCGGTGTCAGTTCCTCGAGTTCGAGGGCTGCCATTTCGGCCATCTCAGCATCTTCTCCGGCAGCGAGTTCTTCGGCGTCCTGCTTGTTTTGCAAGGCGGTGCACAGTTCATCCCAGCTGCGCAGCAGTTCCTGTGTGCGGCGGTGCTCGCGCATAACCTCCTCGGCGCGTGCACGGTCGTCAAAAAGGTCGGGGGCTGCAATCGCCTCTTCCAGCTCAGCCATGCGCGCGCGGCGCTTCTCTATCAGCGGTGCGTAATCCATTGTACGCCCCCATTCTAGCGGTAAATACCCGCTGCGGCAAGCCCAAAGTGCGTATGCCGTGGCTTGCTGCTACTCCATTTTGAAGAATGCTTGTGCGGAGTGGGTGCTGACGTTGCGGAGGTTGAGGTAGCGGGTGCGCAGGAGGGAGGAGTCGTGGTGCCCCATTTCTTCCTGTAACAGGGGGAGGTTGTGGAAAAACTTGATGTGGTAGCTGGCGAAAGTGTGGCGCATGGCGTCGCGTTGCCAGTGAAGGAAGCCTGCCTCGTGGCGCAGTCGCACCCATTGGCGCAGCCAATTGCGTGGGGCTATGTATTCATCGGGCGGTCGGTTGTAGGCGCGGAGCTGGAGGGCGCCGCCTCGTAGCGGAACCGCACGAGCTCCACCTGTTTTGCTGTTGCGGGTTTCGATGTACACGCAGTTCTCCCGGTTGTCGATATCGCGCCAGCGCAGGCGCTGCACCTCGCCCGGGCGCACACCGCACCAGAGCATGAGGCGCACCGCCGGTTCCATATCACGCAATTCTATGGTGGAAGCGGCTTTGAGCAGGGCGCGAATTTGCCGTAGTGTCAGGATGTCGATACGCTCTTCGAACAAAGGGCGGGGTTCGATGCCATCCACGGGGTTAATCTCGCAGCATCCCAGGCGGCAGGCGTAGGCAAAGATGCTGTGCAGTATGCTGCGAGCCTTGCAGAAGATGTGATTGCTGCGCCCGAAGTGGGTATTGAGCAGTTGCCGGCACTCCAGTCGGGTGATACTGCGGATGTTGCGCTCGCCCCATTGGGAGTGCCTCAGGATGCGGGCGACATAGGAGCGTAGGTCTGCCCGGGTACTGGGACGCCGGTGCTTGCGGGCATGCAGGCTGGCTTGCGTCACCTGCATGAAACTGGTGGTGGTGCTTTGCCCGGTGAGGTGGGAGCGGAGCTGTGCCTCGGGCTGGATGTGTTTATTGGAATGGACGCTGCTGATGAAGTCCAGAAACAACGATAGCAGCTCCCGGGCTTCGTGCTCTGTGAATGTGTATGGGCGAGTTTGTTGCTTCGTAGTTGTCATAAGAATGACTTATTTACCACGAAGCCCAGCAGGCTTAAAGCCTAAACTCGCCCTCAGTTTTTCAGATGAGGCGCTTCTGCCCATTCCGGCAGCTCCAGACCAATCAGCCACGGCGTGTACTCCGGCGGGATGGGGGCTTGCAGCGCTACGCGTTCTTTCTTTGCCGGGTGATTGAAGGCCAGGCGCCAGGCGTGCAGCATCAATCGACCGGGGCGGGCTTTCTGCTTTTGCGGGTGTGCGTAGATGGGGTCACCGATGAGGGGGTGTCCCAGGTGCAGCATGTGTACACGTATCTGGTGGGTACGGCCTGTGTGCAGGGTACACATGACCAGGCTGCTGTTGGTGGCGGCATCGTGCCGCAGCACCTTGTAGTCCGTGATAGCGGGTTTGCCGGAGCCGGGATTCACCACTGCCATCTTCAGGCGGTTGACCGGGTGGCGGCCAATGTTGGTGAAGACGGTACCCTCGGGCTCCTTCGGGCAGCCTTGCACCACAGCCAGGTAGATTTTGGAGGTGTCGCGCTCGGCAAATTGCGTGGTGAGCGACAGGTGGGCGTTATCATTTTTTGCAACCACGATGCAGCCGCTCGTGTCTTTGTCGAGTCGGTGCACGATACCGGGGCGCTCCACGCCACCAATGCCGGATAAATCTCCACAGTGGAAGAGCACGGCATTGACCAGCGTACCATCCGGATTACCCGCCGCAGGGTGCACTACCATGCCGCTTTCCTTGTCGATGACGATGACGTCCTTGTCCTCGTACAGCACAGAAATCGGTATGTCCTGCGGCTGGGCTTCGGCCGGTTCGGGCTCAGGGATGTTGATTTCGATGCTCATGCCCAGTTCCACCGGTGTTTTGGCCTTGGTGGTCTTGCCGTTGACGGTGACATCGCCGCTCTTGATAAGCGCCTGAATGCGGGCGCGGGAGAGCTCCGGCAGCTGAGCTGCCAGGAACTGGTCGAGACGAGCGCCGATGGAATCTTCTGCAATAATGAGCATGATTACATGCCGGTGGGGTTATCAATGAACACGGTGGGCAGGCCGAAGCGCTGCTCCAGCAGTTCGCCAAGAGCTTTCACGCCAAAGGTTTCCGTGGCGTAGTGACCGGCAAAGAGGATATTGACGCCCATATCGGCGGCGGCATTGACGACCCAGTGATTTTCCTCACCTGTCAGGTAGGTGGTGTAGCCCTTGTCCTTCATCTGGTAAATCACATCGCCCGCACCGCCGGAGCATACTGCCACACGACCGGCAGGGGCGTTTTCGTCCTGTACGTAGCCGGTGATGGTGCTGCCACAGATGGCGGCATAACGAGCGCGCAGCTCACCGACTGTCCCCTGGAACTCACCGCTCTGGCCAATCAGTGTGCCGTGGTAGTCGACCTCGGGGCGGCAATCTGTCAGCCCCAGTGCTTTGGCGATACCGGCGTTGTTACCCAGCTCCGGGTGCATATCCAGCGGCAGGTGGGCGCCATACACGGCCAGATTGTGCGTCAGGCAACTTTCAATCTTCTTTTTGAACCACCCGGTCATCGGGCGCAACCCGCACCAGTAGATGCCATGGTGCAGAATCAGCAGGTCCGCCCCGGCGGCAATAGCGTCATCGATTGTTTTCTGCGAGCCATCTACTGCCAGCGCCACCTTGCTTACTTGCCCGTTGTTCTCCACCTGCAGACCGTTGAGCGCGACGGAGGCGTCCTTGATTTCGCTTACGCGCAGAGTGGTGTCCAGCAGTTCGGTGATGTCGTAAAGGGAGGTCATATCAGTCGTTGTCAGGAGTTACGCGCAGGTTGTTGCGCATCTTGATTTCGTTGTGAAGGCGTTTGTTGAACTCGCCGGCCATGTCGTAGCCGCTTTCGCGCAGGTAGCGCCCCAGGGCGGCTACTTCCACCAGTCGGGTCATATCGCGACCGGGTGCTACGGGTAGATTGAGGCGCTCGACTTCCACGCCCAGAATGTTAGTGGTCTGGCGGGTGAGCCCCAATCGCTCCATTTCGCTCATTTCGCCGTAGGTCAGGTTGATGACGAGGTCGATTTCCTTCTGTCGGCGGTAGGCTTTGAGGCCGAAAAGGTTGGTGACGTTGATGATGCCGATGCCGCGAATCTCGATGAACCCGCTGCTGAGCTTGGGCGAGGTGGCTACCAGCTCGCCGCTGATATTGCGGATGCGTACCATATCATCCGCCACGAGCGAGGAGCCTCGCTCTACCAGACCCAGCGAAATTTCGCTCTTACCTACGCCGCTCTGGCCGGTGATGAGCACCCCCACGCCGCGCACGTCCACCATACAGCCGTGCATCGTAGTGCTTTCTGCAAACTCGTTTTCCAGAATAATGGTCGTTTTGTTGACCAGCTTCATGGTCGGCAGGGTGGAGCGGAACACGCATACCGAGAAATCATCCGCATGCTTCAGCAAGTCGTCCGGTACCTCCACGCCGCGTGAGAAAATGAGGCAAGGCACATTTTCATTCATCAGCCAGCGCAGGCGCTCCGCACGCAGGTCGCCTTTCAGTGTGGTGCTGAGGTAGGACATTTCCGCTGCACCGAAAATCTGGATTCGCTCGTGGGCGAAATAGCTGAAGAAGCCAGCCAATGCCAGACCCGGTCGGTTCAGGGTCGGCTGCAAGATGGTGCGGCTCATTCCCAGGGGGCTGTTGAGCAGCTCCAGCTCCAGTGTATTTCTGTAGCTCTCATAAAAGTGAGCTACGGATATCTGGTCTACCTTCTTGACAATGGCTTTTTTCATGCGCGCATATTGTCGCACAACACCTTGCCTGCGTCAAGTATTACTTGACTCGTGTATACGAAAGCACCCCATTGCAGTTGCCTGCAATGGGGTGGAAAATGAGGGGGTGCTGCTTACAGCGAGAGGGTGAAGGAGAGCTTTGCGGCGATAGCCTTGGCAATGAGCTCTTTCTGCTCCTCGGTGACAGGCTTGTCTGTCTTGATAACGGCGAGTGAGTCGCCGCTTTCGTGGTCGCGGGGAGCTACCATGTTCTCGATGTTGATGCCGGCCTGCGAGATAATCTGGCCGATGATGGCAATGACGCCGGGGCGATCCTCGTAGCGCAGTACCAGGGTGTGACCGGGCAGGCTGGCGTAGAGGTGGTCGAAGCAGCCGATGCGCGATACGACCGGCACGCCATCCACCACCATACCGCGAACGCTGGTGATTTTCTGCTCGCCGTTTTCCTCCATGTAGATGTCGAGCGTGAGCGCATCATCATAGAGCTTGTCGTCCATGGGCTCGCGAGCCTTGTACACGATGCCGTGCTCACGGATGCTGGCCTCGGCCGCAGCGGGCATGAGCCCGTGCTCGGCGCCGGGTACGGTGCCTTGCAGAATCCACGGTGTGAACCACTTGCGGTAGGAGCGCAGGTTGTTGTAGAAGGTACACTCAATCTTGCGGATGGGCTTGCAGCCACCGGCATGGTAGCAGAGCTTGCCGAGCATGGCGGAGAGCTGCAGGTGGGCGGCACTCAGGTCGCCGGGTTTCTCGGCATTGATGACGCAGGTGGTATCACCGCTGGAGAAGTATGCCTCCATCTGCGAGGCGGCGCGCATGGCGGCCAGCTTGTTCGCTTCCCTGGTGTTGGCGCCCAGGTGGGGCAGCATCACGTCAGCCACATCGGTGCTGGGCTGCTGGGCTGCGGTATCCTTGGGGTGCACGTCTGTGCAGTAAGTGATGTTCTTGCCGGCGGCGCGAGCGCGGCGGATTGCGTCTTCATCCACCACACCATAGCGGGAGCAGTTGACCAGCATGGCACCATCTTTCATCAGACTGATGAGGCGGTCATCCACCAGCCCCTTGGTAGCGGGGCCGCCGGGGACGTGCAGGGAGATGATATCTGCCTGGGCAAAAATCTCATCAATCGTGGCGGGGGTGGCACCGATGTTGAGAGCGCGCTGCTTGGACAGGAAGTGGTCGTAGCCGAGCACAGTGCACTCAAATCCCTGCAAGCGCTTGACGAGCAGGCGGCCAATGTTGCCCAGACCCAGAATGCCCACGGTCTTGCGGGTGAGCTCGCGACCCATGTATTTCTTCTTGTTCCACTCTCCGGCGCGGGTGGTGACATCGGCCGGTACCACGTAGCGGTAGGCGGCCAGAATCATGGCGATAACCTCCTCAGCCACAGCATTGGAGTTTGCCCCCGGTGTGTTCATGACGTCGATGCCTTTGGTGCGGGCATACACATAGTCAATGTTGTCATAGCCGGCACCAGCGCGGATAACGCACTTGAGGCCGGGCATGCTATCAATGATAGCGGGGGTGACTTTTTCGGAGCGGACAATGAGGCCAACGGTATCGGGATGGGCGGCTACCAGCTCCTCGATGGGGGTGCTGTCGTCCTGTACCACATCGTAACCGGCAGCGCTCAGCGTAGCGGCGGCTGCTTTGTCGAGTTTGGTGGGGATGAGAATCTTCATGTGTAGGTATATTGTGAGATGGGTGAATTAGCGCTCAATTTCGTGCAGGAAAAGCCCGGAGCGCAGCTTGGGCTCGAACCAGGTGGACTTGGGCGGCATGATTTCGCCGCTGTCGGCCACGTGGAAGAGGTCGGCCATGGTGACGGGGTAAAGGGCAAAGGCCACGCCCTCGCCCGTGCGGTTCTCGAGCTCCTGCAAGCCGCGGATACCGCCCACGAAGTCGATGCGCTCGCTGGTGCGTGGGTCGTCGATACCCAGCACCGGAGCCAGAAGGTTGGCCTGCAGGATGGCGCAGTCCAGGCTCTCGATGGGGTGGGTGGCGTCAAAGGTGCCGTCCTTGGCGGTGATGCTGTACCAGGTGCCGCCCAGGCACATGCCGAACTCGTGCTTGCGGCGCGGAGCGTAGGGGGCGCCTGTGGGGGCAGGGGTAATGGTGAACTTGTCGCTGATGGCGGCCATGTACTGCTCCGGTGTCATGCCATTGAGGTCGAACACCACGCGGTTGTAGTCCATGATGAACAGATCCTCGTCGCAGAAGGTAACAGCCATCAGGTAGTTGAACTCTTCCTCGCCGGTGTAGTCCGGATGCTGGGCGCGGCGCTTGGCGCTCACAGCCGCGCTGCTGGCGGTGCGGTGGTGGCCATCGGCAATGTACAGAGCCGGTACTTCCTCAAAGCCCTTGCGGATGGTGTCGATGACCTCGGCATCCGTGACCGGCCAGAGCAGGTGGGTGACGCCGTCATCGCTGGTGAACTCATACTCCGGCTTGTGGAACTTAATCCACTCACGGATAGCGGTGGAGATACCCTCGTGCTTACGGTAGGCCAGGAATACGGGCTCTGTCTGGCAGGAACAGGTGTCGAAGTGATTGATGCGGTCGAGCTCTTTCTCCTTGCGGGTGAGCTCGTGCTTCAGGATGGTGTTGTTGAGGTATTCATCCACACTGGCGCAGCCCACGATGCCGGTCTGCACTCGACCCCACATCATCTGGCGGTAAATGTAGTAGTAAGGCGCCGGGTCACGTTGCAGGAAGCCTTTGCTCAGGAACTCCTGGAGGTTTTCGCTGCTCTTGCGGTAGGTGATGTCGTCGTGAATCGCGGCTTCGCTGGTGTCGATGTCAGCACGGCAGATGTGGAGGAAAGACGAAGGATTACCGGCGGCCATGGCGCAGGCTTCTTCGTGATTCATAACATCGTAGGGCAGGCTGGAAACCTGCTCTGCGTATTGCTTGGGCGGTCGCAGTGCTGCGAAGGGGCGTATGGTGGCCATGGTGTGAGAGGTGTAATGAAAATGAATTCTCTTTCTTATACCGCCAAAACCCCGCCGCGTCAAGCTAAATCGTTAGTTTGCACTGTTGAGAGACGGGAAAAAGACTTTGTAGGATGTACAAAGTACAATGTTCCATGTACAATGTTTGAAGTTCGGCGCTTACAGCGCAGGATGAGCAAAACTATGCAAAAGCCTGTGTTCCGCGCTTTAAAGCGCGGGCGTTAAGTGAGGACTAGACATCGAAATTCCGCGGCGCCTGCCGCCTGACTCGATAATTTGTACATTGTACTTGGTACATTGTACTTCCGTTAAAGTTTCATGTATCCATCCTCCGGCTCATTCCTCTACCATTTCGAGTCTGGCGCTCAGGGCGATGTCATCCGGGGTGAGGGCATCCAGCGTATCGAGTAATTCTGCGGCGAAGCTTCCCGGTCGCGGGGCTCGAGCCGCAGCGCGTTCTCCGGCGATACCCAGTATGGCTGCTGTGGCCACGGCGGCTTGCAGTGGTGTGTCGGCGCTTGCTAGGCAGGCCGCTGCCAGGGCTCCCATGGCACAGCCTACGCCGGTCACTCGGGTCATGATTTCATCGCCATTGTGGCAGGCGATGGTGGTGGTGCCATCCGTGGCGTAGTCAGTTTCGCCAGTCACAAGAACGGCAGCCCCTGTGCGGCGAGCCAATGCCTGCGCCGCAGCTACGGCGGCCTTGCTCTCCGCACTGCTCTCCACGCCTCGGCACAGGGCACCTTCTGCTCCGGCGAGGGCAATGATTTCCGATGCGTTACCGCGTATCATGGCCGGGGGCGTTTGCAGGAGCTCCTGGCAGATAGCAGTGCGGTATTGCAACAGGCCTACGGCCACGGGGTCCAGCACCCACGGAATGCCGGCTTCACGTGCATCTTTCACAGCTGTCAGCATGGTCTGTGCCTGTTGCTCGGACAGCGTGCCGACGTTTATCAGCATACCATTGGCGCAGCTGTGCAGCAGGTCCCGAATCTCGTCGCTGTGCGTGAGCATGACTGGCACGCCGCC
Organism: Akkermansia sp.; assembly: GCA_017390945.1. Lineage (GTDB taxonomy): Bacteria > Verrucomicrobiota > Verrucomicrobiia > Verrucomicrobiales > Akkermansiaceae > Akkermansia. Next base: position 18,957 of record JAFOZZ010000070.1, on the reverse strand, counting down.
AGTCGCCAGCAGCATGTTGGCCGTGATGTTCTGCACGACGTTGTTGGTCAGGCTGAGGATAAGCGGGCGCTTGCTGCGCAGGGTATCCAGCACGCGGGCTGCGCTGTGACTGAGGGTGTTCATAATAAATCTTTTGCTGCTTGAGTGGGATTTTCAGCCGCGCAGATGGCGGACACGACGGCTACGCCAGCGGCGAGGCCGGTGGCACGAACTGCGGCTGTGCGCTCTTTGTTCAGGCCACCGATAGCGACCACGGGCAGGGGGCTCATGCGTGCCAGCTCTGCCCAGCCTTCTACCCCCATGGGGGGCGGTGCATCGTCTTTGGTGATGGTGGGGAACACCGGACCGCAGCCCAGGTAATCCACCAGCGCGGTATCAACTGCTGCCATCTGCTCAGGCGTTGTGACCGTGAGTCCCAGGATTTTCTGCGGGCCGATGAGGGCGCGTGCCTGGGCTACGGGCATGTCATCCTGGCCGATGTGGATGCCATCCGCATCAATTTCGACGGCCAGCTCTACATTGTCATTGATAATGAGCGGCACACCAACGCTGCGCAGGTATTCCTGCAAGGGGAGTACCTGTTCTTTTTGCTCCGCGTGCGAGAGTTTTTCACTGCGGTATTGCACGATGCTGACGCCGCCTTCTACGGCTTGACGCACAGTGTCGAGCAGCCCGTAGCGGCAGCGCTCGATTTCATCGGTGACGAGGTAAAGGTGATAGTTGATGGGGGACATTATCCGAAAAGTGGGGTGGAATAGTAGCGGTCGGCGCTGTCGGGCAGGATGACAACAATCGTTTTGCCTGCGAACTCAGGGCGCTGGGCAACCTGGGTGGCGGCGTGCAGGGCGGCGCCGGAGGAGATGCCTACCAGCAGGCCTTCTGTCTGAGCCAGTTCGCGGGCGGCGGCAAACGGTGCTTCATTGTCGACGGTGAGGATTTCGTCGCAAAGTTCCTGCTGCAACACGGAGGGGATGAAATTGGCACCAATGCCCTGGATGGAGTGCGGTCCGGCGTGTCCCGTGCTGAGCAGGGGGGAGGCGGCGGGCTCGATGCCGATGACGCGTACACCCGGCTTCTGCTCTTTCAGATAGCGCCCGGTGCCGGTGATGGTGCCACCGGTGCCGATGCCGGCCACCAGTGCATCGACTGAGCCTTCGGTGTCCGCCCAGATTTCGGGGCCGGTGGTCTTGTAATGAGCGGTCGCATTGACCGGGTTATCAAACTGTCCGGCGATGATGGAGCCCGGCGTGGCGGCCTGCAACTCCTCTGCTTTACGCAGCGAGCCGGCCATACCTTCGGCAGCAGGGGTGAGTACAATCTCTGCGCCATACGCTTTCAGCAGGTTACGGCGCTCGACGCTCATGCTCTCCGGCATAATCAGAATGGCCTTGTAGCCCTTGGCCGCTGCCAGCGCCGCCAGGCCAATGCCTGTATTACCGCTGGTGGGCTCAATGATGGTGCCTCCCGGCGTCAGGCGGCCACTGCGTTCCGCATCCTCAATGATGGCCTGTGCCGCGCGATCTTTCACCGAGCCGGTCGGGTTCAGGTACTCCAGCTTCAGCAGTAAACGCGATTTTAATCCGTGTCGGCGGCTGTAGTTCACCGGCTCCAGCAGAGGCGTGCCGCCGATGAGTTCGTTGATGGATGCTGATATCTTCATTGTTTGCTCTTCATTATATACCATCTGTCAAGCGCTCTTGTTCGCGCCGACTCCATCAAAAAAAAGGAAAATTGCTGCTTGACTCAGAATGATGAGGTGATAGAATGGCAATGAGCTTAAGTCCACCCCGAAAGCTGCATATACCATGAAACCATCACCCGAAGAATCCTGGAAGGAGCTGCAAAGCACAATTAAGGAAATCCGAACAGAAGCCGCCCGCGTTGTTGTGGGGCAGGAGGCTGTGGTCGAGCAAATGCTTGCAGCGTTGCTGTGCCGAGGCCATTGCTTGCTGGTGGGTGTGCCCGGTTTGGCCAAGACTCTGTTGGTGTCGACCCTTGGGCGTGTGCTGGGGTTGAACTTCCAGCGTATTCAGTTTACGCCGGATCTGATGCCGACGGACATCGTGGGCAGCGAGATATTGCAGGGGAGTGCTGAGGGCGCTCGTCGCTTTGAGTTTGTACCGGGGCCGGTCTTTACCAACCTGCTGCTGGCGGACGAAATCAACCGTACTCCTCCCAAGACGCAGGCCGCTCTGCTGGAGGCCATGCAGGAAAAACAGGTAACGGTGGCAGGTACCACCCGCTCGCTGACGGAGCCCTTTATCGTGTATGCCACCCAGAACCCTGTGGAGCATGAGGGCACCTACCCCTTGCCGGAGGCTCAGCTGGACCGCTTTTTCTTCCAAATCAATATCGATTATCCCTCCGCCGCCGAGGAGGAGGAAATCCTGCGCCGAACAGGTGGCATGACGATGCCGGAGGCTAAGCCGCTCCTCTCTGCCGAAAAGGTGCTGCAAATGCAGCAGGCTGTCACGGAAGTTCCTGTACCGGATGATGTGTACAGCCTGATTGTGCGCCTGGTGCAGAGTACGCGTCCGGAGAATCCGCAGGCAACCGAGATGGTGAAGAAGTATGTCGCCTGTGGTGCTGGTCCGCGTGCCGGTCAGTGTCTGCTGGCGGCGGCACGAGCCATGGCTCTGCTGCGTGGGCGCGTCAGTGTGAGCCCGGCAGAGGTAAAAGCCGTGCTGGCTCCCGTGCTGCGCCACCGCCTGATACCCAATTATACTGCTACGGGTGAGGGCGTGAGCATGGAGCGCGTGATTGAAAGCCTGGTATAACTCTGTATTGCACCGCTGCCGATGGCACAAGCCCCTACCATTCTGCGTCCTGAGGACATGTCGCGCCTGGCGAACTATCGCTTTGCCGTGCGCATGATGGCCGAGGGCTGGCTGAGTGGGCACCACCGCGCCAAGGGGCGCGGGAGCAGCAGCGATTTCCTGGAGTACCGCGCCTATTACCCCGGTGATGACCCCCGATTGGTGGATTGGCGCGTTTTTGCCCGCACGGATAAGTTGCAGCTCAAAACATTTGAGAACGAGACTCACCTGGAGTGCCACCTCTTTGTGGATAGCTCCGCTTCCATGGGCTACAAGGAAATTGGCCCCATCAGCAAGCTGGAGTACGGCTCGCACTTTGCCGCCTGCGTGGCCTGGCTGGTGGTGCGCGGCAATGACCGCGTGTCGCTCCAGTTGTTCGATGACCAGGTGCGGCAATATCTGCCGCCGGGCTCTACTGCGGCACACCTGAATCAGTGCCTGAACCTGCTGGAGCATAATACAGCCGGCAATCAGACGGACTTGCCGCAGGCGCTGGAACGCGCTCGTGGATTTGTGCAACGCCCCGGTACTCTGGTGATTGTGAGTGACTTTATGTGCGACCTGTCTGCCTTGCAGGCGGCGCTGAACCCCTACTTGCACCGTGGTTGCAAGGTGGTGCTGGTGCAGGTGCTGGATGCCGGCGAGCTGAGCCTGAGCGGGCAGGGATTATCTCGCTACGTGGATATGGAAACAGGGGAGCGAATCACCTGCAACCCGGATGACATGCGCCGCGTGTATCAGGAGGCCATGCAGGCACGCCGCCAGCAATTGCATGTGATGGCCGCGGCGCGGGGTATGCTCTACCTGAGCGCTCGTACCGATGAATCGTTTTACCCCTTATTTGATGCCCTTGCGCGATGAATATCAGCTTCGATAACCCTGTCTGGTGGCTGATGGCCGCTGCTCTGGTGCCCCTCTTGGTGCACTTGGTGGCGCGTACGCGTCCCAAGGAGCGTCGGTTCAGCTCCGTGCTGCTGCTGAAGGAGCTGGTGCGTTTGCAGGCACGCCGTGCACGGCCCAAGGACTGGCTGCTGCTCCTGCTGCGTACCTTGCTGTGCGCCTGTGTGGCCGGGGCGTTCCTCTTGCCTCACCTGGGTGGCGATGCAGAAGGCGGTCAGGGTCGCACGCTGGTCATTGTGCTGGATGATACGGCCTCCATGGGCGCAGCGGATGGCCAGCAAGTGCGTATGAACCGCGCACTGGAGGTGGCGCAGGCGGCGGTGCGCTCACTGGCTCCGGCAGATCGCGCCAATCTGGTGACGCTTTCGGGCTACCCTCGTTTCCTTTTCGACCGCCCGGAGAGTGCGCGTCCCTTACTGCTGCGTGAGTTGGCTCGTACACAGAGCCGTCCTGCCGCCTCTGCCGGGGTGGCTGAGGCACTGGCTACGGCGCGGCGACAGCTGGACGCTCTGCCCGAGGTCGCTGAGGGTAAGCTGCTGCTGATATCCGATTTCCAGACTGCTACCATGCAGGAGGCCGTGGCCGCTCTTGCTGAGTCGGATGACCTCTGCTGCGTGAATGTCGCTCAGACCTCGGCGGTGGAGAATACGTCCGTTACCTCTATGTCGCTCACTCCGGCTAAGCCTCTGCCGGGGCAGAAAGTGACGCTGACTGTCGGCCTGCAACACAGGCAGGGCGCTGTTGCCCGCGAGGGGCGTGTGCCGCTCAGCGTTACCTTGTCCGCAGGGAATCTGCGCTTGTCGCAGCCGTGTGAATTGCCCTGCGGAGGGCAGACTCAGGTGCGCTTTGAACTGACGGCTCCGCAAGAAGCCGGCGATTGGTGTCTGACTGCCCAGACGGAGGCGGATGTATACCCCGGCGACAACACGCGCTACCTCGTTGTACCGGTGGCGGATAAGCTGGATTGCCTGGTCATAGCCTCAGACCGCACGCATGTGGGCTTCATGCTCCGTGCGTTGGAGAATATACCATTTCTGCGGACGCTTTACTTGCCCTCGCTTCCGGAAACTCCGGCGGATTTTGTGGTGTGGCACGCCCCGGTTGCGGCGGATGTTCCTGCTATCCAGGAGCGCCTGGCGGCTGGTGAGACGGTGCTGATTGTGCCGGATTTGGCACAGGATACCGCGCTGAAGCCCTTGCTGACTGGTAAGGAAGGGTGTGTTGCCGGTGAATTGCGCACAGATGGCGGGTACTGGCTGCTGAGTGAGTGCGCGGTGGATGATGCCTCGTTTGAGCTTTTTGAACAAGCTGCTCTGGAGAGCTGGCTGCAAGCGGGGATTTATCGCCGCCTCGGGGCTGAGCTGGAGCCGCTGGCTGGCTCCGGCAAGGTGCTCATGCGCTATGCCGGGGATGATGGTGCCGCGGCATTGCCTGCACTACTGCGTTGGCAGAAGGGCGCTGGCACGCTGCTGCTGTGGAATATGCCGGTTACGGCTCGTGATTCGCGCCAGGGCTTTTCGCCTCTGTATCTGCCCCTGTTGGCTGAGCAACTGAACCACGCTCGCGGTGCTGCGGTGCAGGATGAACCCGTGGCCGGTCAGGATTTCCTGCAATTCCTGCTCCCGACAGGCGTGAGCGCGGGCGATGTGCGCCTGCTGAACGAGGCCGGAGAGGCGCTCCCGCTGGCCGTGCGTCACAATTCTCTGCGTTGTGAGCAGGTCGCGATGCCGGGTGTGTATCGCTGGATGGCCGGTGAGCAATTGCTGCGGACGGTGGCTGTCAATTTCCCGAGCGAGGAATCAGACTTGCGTAGCTTTACCCCTGAAGTGGCGGGCGAGATGTTTACCGCTGATGCGGCCGTAGAAGGTGTAGCGTTGGCGGCTCGTGTTCCGCTGTGGCCTTGGCTTCTGGCTGCGGCTTTTGCCCTTTTCGTCCTGGAACTTCTGATTTGCCGTTCTCCGCGAGCGGCGCAACGCACCACCGGATTATGATGCTGCAACCCATCCTTCCGCTTCCTTTGCTCCTCCCCATCGCTCTTGTGGTGCTGGGGGTGGTGGGCTGGCTGTGTGTGGTTGCCTGCCGCCGCTTGTCGCGCTGGTGGTGTGGTGTGTGTGTGACTCTGGCATTGCTGGCTGCCCTGTGTGGGCTGGCGCTGCTGCTGAATCCCGGTCATGTGGAGCAACGTCCGTCAGCTCATGCTCCCATCTGGGTCGTGGGTAACGACGTGTCGGCTTCCATGGCGGCACCTGTGCTCGATGACCCGCAGGCGGTGTCTCGCTCCGCTGTGGCGGCGCGTGTGGTGCAGCGCCTGGCAGAGTACCCGCAGCGCGATGTGCGCTGGCTTGCTTTGGCTGATGGGCCTCTGGCTGTGGCGAGTGCCGAGGATTTGGCCGCTCAACCCGCCGCTGGTCGCGCCTCGGCCATCATGTCGTCTATGGCTGCGGGTATCGAAACGCTTCGCCGTAGTGGCCGAACGGTGGCAGGAGCTGTGTTGATTTCCGATGGCCGCGATACGCGTCCGCAGGCATTGCAGCAGCTGGTGTCCTGTGCAGGTGCCGCTGGCTGCCCTGTGCATGTGGTGCCGCTGGGGAGTACGTGGCAGGCTCCGGATTTTGCGGTGTCGACGTCCCATCCCTTCGTGATGGCCTATCCCGGGGTGGAGACGCAGCTGACAGCCCGGGTGCGCAATACGCGCATGGGCTCGCGTCAGCTCCAGGTGCAGCTGCTGGATGCCGCAGGCACCACCCTGCAACAGCAGACGCTCAATGTCGCTGAGGGGGAGGAGCAGACTGTCACGTTCACCAGCAAGGCGCAGGCGGGGGAATACCGCATCTGCGTGAGCCCGCAGCAGGGCGAAAGCCGCGTGGATAATAATGAGACCCGCATCACTGTGCGTGCGGTCAACTCCCGCATACGCGTGTTCCTGGCGGAGGGTGCCCCCTACTGGGACAGCAAGTTCCTGGCTCAGTACCTGCGCGAGCAACCTGTCTTTGATGTACGCTCCGTTCACCGCCTGAGCGAGAAGCGTTTCTACCATATTAATACGGGCGATGATGACGCCGTGCCGACGGAAGCGCCCGGTATGCCTACCACTGCAGAAAAGCTGGCCGGCTACGATATTGTGGTGCTGGGCAAGGGGATGGAGCGGCTCATGGATGCCGCCGCTGTGAAAGCGCTGCATTCCTGGGTGATGGAGCAGGGCGGCATTCTGGTGCTTTCTCGCGGGCGCTGCTATGGTGGCCGCCTGGATGGCATGGAGGCGCTGGAGCCTTTTGTATGGGGGAACAATACTGATGCCGCTGAACACCGCCTGGCTCCGGCGCAGGAGGGGCTCAGCTCCGGCTTATTCGGCAGTGTGCTGCCCGGTGCGGAGGAGGATGTATGGGGCTCCCTGCCTGCGCTGGATGATGTGTGGGCGGTGCAGGAGACGCGTCCGCAAACCCGCGTGCTGGCTGTAACGGAGGGCGGCAATACCCCGATGCTGGGCATGATGCGCCTGGGGCTGGGGGCTGTCGCCTGCGTCAATGGTGAGGGGCTTTGGAAGTGGGATTTCTTCCCGGAGGCTCGCCAACACGGTAACATGTACCGCGAGTTCTGGCGCCGTTTCCTTCCGTGGGTTCAGACCGCTGCGGAGTTCATGCCCGGCTTCGATTTGTCGCTGCATGCTGACCGCGCGGATGTGCAGGAGGGCGAGGGCTTCACCTGCCTGCTGGGCTGGCGTGGTGTGGGGCGTCCGTCCGCTGTGACTGTGCAGGCGGTGAATCTGGCTACGGGGGCTGTGGTAGCGGAGCAGGTGGCGGTGCTGCGTCCATCTGCCGCCATGCCGCGCTGGGAGTGCGCGTTTGCTCCGTTGCCGCCCGGTGAATATCTGCTGCGTGCGGTGGCTGCGGATACCCCCGCGCCGGAGTGCCGGCTGCGCGTGCGTCCGCTGCCGGCTGAGGATGATAACCTGAACGCTGATGCCGAGCTGCTGGCTCGTGTGGCGGAATCTACCGGCGGGCAGGTGCTGCCCGCGGAGTTGAGCGCAGAACAGCTGGAGAGCGTGTTTGCCATGCCTGCGGGTGTGCAGGCGACGGAGGATGTGTATTGCCCGCTTTGGGCTGAATGGCAGGTGCTTGCCGCTATGGTAGGCTGCCTGGGGCTTCTTTGGTACATTCGCAGACGAAAGGGATTGGCGTGAGAAACTTCCGTACAGAACTGAGGTGGGCGCGAGTGGCGTGTTTTGTGGCGCAGCTGGCTTGCGGGCTGGGCTGGTGGTTGGCTGCCATGCTGGTGCTGGCGGTATTGGCTGCTTTGGCTGATTGGGCGCTGGTGCTGAGCTCCGATAGCCGTGAGTTGGTGCAGCAGGGCTTTGTGGTCGTGGGGGCGATGTTGCTGCTGCCTGTTTTGTGGCAGGCTGTGCGTACGGTACGCCAATTGCCCCGGGAACTTGATGCGCTGAATGACGATGCTCGCTGCACCGTGAGCTGCGCCACGCGTATGCCCCGGCCGCAGGAGGGCGGGCTGGCCGCCTGGCTGGCGGAGCAGGCTCTGCAACAGGCAGCTCAGGCGGTGCGTGCTGCCCGCAGGCGCTCCCCGGCTCTGAAGCGCTGGCTGTTTGCTCTGCTGGTGCCGGCTCTTTCGGCCGCGGCCTGTATCGGGCTTTATACGGCCTCGCCCTCGGCGTTCAGTACCTTGGCTGCCCGCTTGCTGCAACCGCAGCGCGATGTGCCGCCCTATTCCCCGTATCGTTTTACGCTGCTGCCTGCTGCCCCCGAGGTGCACTATGGCGAAGACCTCGCTTTGTCGTGCCGTATCGAGGGTGACACCCCGCCGGCGGAGGTGAACCTGCTGCTGCGAGTCCCCGGCGTACCGGTGCAGCAATTGCCTGCATTCACAGCGCAGGATGGCAGTTATGTGCGTGTGCTGGAGAAAGTGACGGCACCCTGCGAGGTGGCATTTGCCACGGCAGATGGGCGAGCCCGTAGTTGCTTCGTGCCGGTGAAAGTGAATTACAGCCCGCGTATTCTCGCAGGCCGTGCAACGATTCAGCCCTTGCCGTACACAGGAGAAGCGGAGCGACAGGTGACGCTGGGAGGCAATGAGGTGCTGGTGCCCGATGGCGGCAGCGTGACATTTGAACTGACGTGCAGCTCGGCCATCGTGAAGGGCTATGGCCTCTTTACCCCGGCAGGTGAGGTGCAGTCCGAGCGTATCGAGGCCAAGGTGGAGGGCTCCCAAATGATACTGAGCATGCCGGTGCGCCGTGCAGGCACACTCGCCATGCAGGTGGTGGACGCCGCCGGGCGTGAGGCCGATGCACCGGTGCAGACGCGTCTGGCTGTGCTGCCGGATGCCGTGCCGTCTGTCACGATTAAGAAACCGGAGGATGGCGCTTACCTGGTGGCCGGGCACCCGCTGGAGGTGGAAGTGCTGGCAGAGGATGACTACGGCCTCAGCCGCTTCTCGCTCAGCAAGGCCCTGGCACCCTATCGCCAGCATGGTCTCAGCGTCTTGCAGGGCTCGCCGCGTACGCAGACTTTTGCGCACCGCTATGATACGGCGGCTCTTGGCCTGCGCCCCGGCGATACGCTGGAGCTGCGCGCGGAAGTGGGGGATGACAATCCCTTCCGTTACAACATTGTCTCCACCCCCACCACGACCGTACGCGTTATTTCGGCGGAGGAATACGCCGAGGTGCTGCGCCTGGAGCTGAGCTACGATGAGTTCCTTGCGCGCTACGAAGCGTTGGAAAGTGCGCTGGCTGATGTCAATCGCGCGTTGGAAGCCGGTGATTTTGACGCCGCGCGTGCGGCTATGGAGCGTGCGTCTGAGCTGGCGCGTACCTTTGCCAGGGATTTCCCGGTGTTCGATATGGATGGCGAGCTGTCGGCGCTTTCAGGGCAGATTGCCGGTGCGCTGGAGGAGAACCTCGCGCAGCTGAATTCGTTGCCGGCGGATGCCTCGCCGGAGCAGCGCAAACAAGCGGCGGAGCAGATGCTTGCCCGCTTGAATGGCTCTGCCGAGCAACTGGAAGCGCAGGCGGAGGAGGCGCGTCAGGTGGCGCTGCTGGCTCGCGCACAGGAGGCTCAGCAGAAGTTTATGGAGCTGGTGCAGCAGCAGGCTCACATGGAGTCGCTTTTCCGCCGCTTCATGGATGAATTCGGCGCCGCAGCTACCACTGAGCCCGGTAGGCTGGAGGGGCTGGGGGCGGATCAATCGACGCTCATGCAGGAGTACATCACCTGGGAGGAGTCGCTGAGCCCGCTGCTGGAGGAACTGGGGCGCTATGAGGCCTTAGCTCCCATGTATCAGCAGATTTTCTTCATGCGCCATGCCTGCGAGCAGGAGGGCGTGGAAGGACTGATGGATCAGGCCGCTGCGGAGGCCGCGGCGCATCACCCGGCGGAGGCTCATTCGTATGCCGCGCAGGCGCTGGCGGGGATGAAGAAGCTGCTGCAATCCGAATGCTCCGAGAGCCAGTGCAGCAATGCCAGCAACCAATGCAAGAATGCGATGAGCAACGCCGCTCGCAATACCTTGCAGCAGATGCTCGATGCTATGAAGGGCAAGAAAGAGCAGGGCACTCCCGGGCATGGCATGGGCGCAGGCAAGGGCAGCTCGGCGCGTCCGAATGCGCGTGGTGGCAGCCTGATGGGGCCGTCCCGCTCGCGCATGACCGGCAACCGCGGAAAGGGGCGTGGCCAGGCCGCTGGGGCTCCCTCTGGCGCATCGGCCGTGCCGTCGCATGCCGCTCCGTCTCGCAAAATCGGAACTCCGGCGGAACACTCTGTCAGCTATCCGGATTCCGTGCCGGAGCAGGTGCCGCCTGCGTATCGAGATGCTGTTCGTTCCTATTTTACCTATTGATTATGAAACATATCATTGCTATTCTTCTGCTGCTGTGCGCCATGCCCCTGTTTGCCAAGGAGGGTGTGGTGCAGTGTGGCAACCTGATTTACGCCGGCTCGAAAACCTCTCGTTGCTTCAGCGATGAGTTCCTGAGCACCGTGCAGCAGCGTACCGGCATCAACACCGCACGCCGTTTTCGGGCGGTGCGTATGGATAATGACGAGCTTTTCCGTTTCCCCTTTGTGGTGATGACCGGCGAGGGGAACTTCACCCTGACGGCAAAGGAACGCGAAAACCTCAAAAAATACGTCGAGGGCGGCGGCTTTCTGCTGGCCTCGGCTGGTTGCTCCAGTGCAGAATGGAACCGCGCGTTCCGGCGCGAGATGCAGGCGCTGTTCGGCAATCAATCCCTGCAGCCCATTGCCATGAATCACCCGGTGTTTTCAACCGTATTCCCCATCACCGAACTCAAGGCCGGTAAGCAGCCCACCTCCGGCTACCTGGAGGGCGTTACGCACAATGGCAAGCTGGTGATTATTTATTCCGCCGATGGCCTGAATGATAGCGAGAACTCTCGCAACTGCTGCTGCTGTGGCGGTAGTGAGCTGGGGAATGCCCTGCAAATCAATGCTAATATCCTTGCCTATGCCCTCCTGCGATGAGGGGACTGTTACGAATCACAAATATATGAGGATGTTGGCAGAAACTTGGCGCTTGGATGAAATGACGCAAGCACCGCTTGCGCAATTAACGCGGTATCATCTGTTTGCTAATGCTGCTCAAATGTCGGAATCTATGTAAATGTTGTATCTGAATCCTCTTATGAAAATAGTTTTGAAAGTTGCTTTGTGGCTGATTTTGTCCGTCGCGGCGCTTGTCGGTGCTTTTTGGGGCTACGGCTGGTACACGGATTGGGGGCTGCATGTTCTCGATGACGATGGCCTCATCTGCGTGTGTGAGGAGGGCTGCATTCAGCATTGTACGGTGAATGAAGACGGCAGCGGGAGTTTTCAGGTATCGATAGGCGGGGCTGCTACTGTCTACTATTCTCAGGAGTGGGAGGGCAACAGGTATTGCCCGGATTTTTATATACGCTCCGGCAAGGGACGCCCCAAGTGCACAATCGGCCTCAACGGTATGCACACTGTCCACTTCCATGTGCCGAAAGAAATCTTCGAGTCCGGCACCCCTTATTCCATCCACGTTTCCGACACCGGTGCCGAGTTCATCGGCGCCCAACCTGTCCGATGAAACAGCTTGAGCCGAATCTCCGCTAAAAAAGCAGCGTACCGGGTGGGTTCGCTGCTTTTTTTGTGCCCACTCGACTTTCCTCCGGCAAATCGGGGGAGGAGGGAAAATCCCCACCTTTTCAAGGAGGCCTAGTCGATTGCATTCTGAGTGCCGGGTTCGGCTCTGAGCCGGCTGAACCCGGCAATCATAGCGTATTATACACTCAAAGCTTTAATAAACAACAAACACCACCATACAGGTATCCCATACTCTGAGCTCTCTTGTATGAGGGTGTATGATAATACCTACTCGCTACAAGGGGGTGCCGCCCCATTTGCTTTTACCGGCGCTGCATTTTATGCAGCAACTCAACAGCGCCCTCAATCTCCATCACCGAGAGGATGAGGATATCCTCCAGGAATTACTTCTGGCCGCAATACAGGCTGAAAAATGCTATAAACCCGGTTCGCGTTCTCTGCCTGCATATATATACTCATCCCTTCGCTTTGCTAGCATTACCATAAAACGCCGATACGCCACTTCTCTGCCTCCCGCCCCGGATATGCTGGTCGATTTTCCGGATGCGTCATTGCCAAGCATGGCGGAACATGCTGACCTCGCTCCCTTTTTGCGCCGCCTTTCACCCATCCAGCAGGATATTCTTCGGCTTCTCTTCCTGCCCGCCTCTCATCGTGCCATCAGTAAGGAGCTTGCGCTTCCTTTGGGGCAGATTCGCAAGGAAGTTCACCATATCCGCTCGCTGTTCAGAAAAATTTCGGTCGATACATCAAAAAAATCAACTCATTTCACGCAAAAATTGCAGTAATATATATGCTGGCACCCGATGCGTTCGCATCCTGTGTCGCAAAAATACAATAAACACTAACACTATTACAATTATGTCTACAGATAATGACACACCCACTGCCGGTCCCGTCTCTGACGCGAATGCCGCCGATGTTACCAACATCACTCCTGAAAACGCAGCAGCTATTGCTTCTGCTAACCTTAACTCCGGCACCGATTTCGTTGCCACAACCAACACCAATACCGTCATGAATACGACATCCGATACCAACAATGTAGTTGCTCTCGCTTCCGAGGGCGTGTCTCCCGATTTTACGTTCACCCAGAGCGAAGTCAGCCCCATTGGTTTCAATCGTACCACGTTCACCGAACCGCAAAAGCCCGGTAGCGACTGGGATACGGTGTACTCCGGTGTTTGTGTTGACCTGATGAATCAGGGTGAGGTCACTAATCAGCTTGTTCTCAAAGGTGATAAGCTTGTACTGACTCGCCCCACCCAGCTGGCTGTCTTCATGACGGTGGATGACCATGGCGATTTGCTGATTTCCGATACGGAATTGGCTGACGATGCTATTCAGTCTGCTTTTAATACTGCACCCAAACTCAGTAATCATGAAGCCGATATTCTGAACTTCGCTGGTTCTGTTTGCTTCCACATGGATTTGCAAGGCTTAGAGTGGCAGGATTTCGACAGCGGTGCAGCTGCTTGGAAACGCCCGGTGCGTACCCTTGTTCTGCCCGCAGGTGATTATTTCATCTATGGACGAGTGACCAACGATCCGATGAAAGGAGGCAATGCCAACAACCGCAAGCTTTTCCGCTACGCTATCCAAGCCAAACAGGCATGTGGAGAGGTAGAATACAAGGGCAGCGTTCCGCAAGTCTGCAATACCTGCGGCTGCGGTAACACCACCGATGGCGATGCAGAGCGCCAGGCTGCCACTCAGGCTCCCGGTTGGGAGGGTGATGCATGCCCGAGCTTTGTAACGGTAAATCCCGAGAACGGCAAAGCTCTTTATGATTCTCCCTGGCGATGGAAGGTGGCTATCGATTCCGAGGAGGTCGTTATCACCCCGCCCACGGGTGAGCCGCTGCGTTTCTCTGTGCCGCCCGAGGGCGAGAGCGAGGCCGGTACCACGGGCGATTCCGCCCAGGCGACCAACCGCGTGCAGTACCAGGATGCCAGCTACGCTCCCACCACCAGCCGCACGCCGGCGTTTATCATGATGAAGGATCCGCAGAGACTCTGCCTGACCTTCGCCACCGCCACCGGCGAGGTAGACCGCATCACCACGCCCGAGGGGCGCATCGTCACCGCTGCGGAGCGCGCTCAGCATGTGCAGACCGTGTTTGATGGGGAGAAGAACTTGCTTTCCTGCTCCTCTGCTGAGGGCAAGCTGCTGTGCGCCATCGCGGAGAATGGCGCCCTGAAGCTCGATTGGTACGCCGCCGATGCCGATACCGCTACCGATGCCCCCGTCAAAACCGAGACCATTCAGCAGAGTGGCAGCTCTACCACGACCACGCGTCAGCAGACGGGGCGAGACCCGCACTCCATTGTGCGCACGGAATCCGATGGGGTGGTGACTATCACCAAGGGTGAGGGCGCGGAGGCTATCGTTCATCGCTACGAAACGACCTACCCGACGAGCGGCCTGATGGTGCGCACGGAGTCGGTGTACTATGCCGCTACTCCCGACAATGTGGCATCCTGCACGCGCTCGGTGTATAACTATTCCTCTGCCGGTTGGCAGCTGTATTCCGTGATGGAGGGCTTTGGCTCCGCTACCACTCGCACGACCATCTACTGCTACAACACGGATAACCGCCTTGCCAAGATTGAGCACTCTGACGGCGGCTATACCGAGTATGAGTACGATTCTCTCGGGCGCATCACCATGGAGAAATCCCCCTGGGCAGATGGCTTAGCAAAAGTAACGCGCACCACGTACGCGAATACCCGCTTCTTCGACAGCCGCCCCGCTTCGGTGGCTGAGCATCATGTGAATGCATCCGGCGCGGAGGTTCTGTTCCGCAACACGACCTACATCTACGAGGAAACTGCCGAAATGGAACGCGTTACCACGACAGTGACAGCCGCAGGCAACAATCAGCAGCAGGTGAGCATTGAGGAAACATTCGGCGCAGAGCCCGCATACGCCTATGCCGCAGGTAAGCCCAAGTTCAGTCAGGATGTAACAGGCGTGCAGACCGTTCACGAGTATGAGGCTACAACCGAGCACGGCGCTATCCATAAGCACACATCCATTACCAAGGTCAACGGTGAGTTGGTGGCTGCGCAGAGCCGCAAAAGCGAGAGCTTCATGGCTGCGGATGATACCACCACTTTTGATCAGGAGAGCATTTGGGACGGCACGCAGTGGTTGCTGCTGGATACCACGGCTTACGAATACGATGAGCAGCAGCGTGTGGTAAAGACTACGCGTGGCAACGGCCGCTTCAACACCACCGAATGGATGTGTTGTGGCGTGTTCAACGAAACAGATGAGGATGATATCACCACAACTTATACCTATGACACAGCACGTCAGCTCACGGAAATCAGCCGTGGTGCAGTCTACAACGGCAACACTTGCATTACCCCCGAGACTATCACGGAATACACTCGCGATGCTGTCGGACGAGTGCTCACTACCACCCGCCGAGTAGGTTCCATGAAAACGACCGACTCCACGGAGTATGATGCGCTGGGGCGCGTGACCAAGCAGACGGATATTCTGGGGCGCGTGACCACTACCACCTACAGCAAGGATGGCCTTACTACTACGGTAACAACACCCGCAGGTGCTACCTCCATCACCACCCGAAACACGGATGGCTCAACCGCACGTGTCGCCAGTACCGGGCAGCGCGAGCTGGTGTATGTATACGACCTCAACGGCAGCAATGAGCGCGTCACAACCAAGCTGGCGGACGGCACGACTATCGCGCAGAGCATCTCCAACGGCTTCGGGCAGACAACCGTGCAGGCGCAGGCTTCTACAAGTGGCTTCATCTACACTCGCAGCGAGTTTAACGCCAAGGGGCAGATGACCAAGCAATACCAAGACACCGGTTGGAACACCCCCAAGACCGCTTCAACACTCTACGAGTATGACAGCTTCGGCAATCTGGTGAAGCAGACGCTCGCGCTGGCCGATGCTCCCACTAAGGATAATTCTCCGGTGGTTGAAATGGCTCACAGTGTGGAATCTGCCGAGGATGGAGTGTATTCTGTCTCCACGCAGACGCGTTACAATGCAGCAGGTGAGCCGCTGTATGCAGTGCAAAAGCAGCTTATCTCGCAACTTTCCGCCACGCTGGCAAGCAAGAGCATCAGCATTGATGAACGAGGAAACAACAGTGTAAATTGGACGGTCTATTTTGCTCCTGCTAAGCTAACGAGCTTCAGCACAGTTCCCACCTCTAATATCACAGCTGAGTCTATTAGCATCGATGGTTTTACCATCCAGCAAAAGGATTATGCGGGTATTATCACCACCGCTTCCCGCAGCTACACCGCCACGGGTATCACCATGGTGAATGTCGATGGACGCGGCAATGCCACCACTGTGCACACAGACCTCGCCGGGCGCACTATCAGCGTTACAGATGCAGCCGGGGCGACTACAAGCACTGCATACGACTCCGTTCACAATCAACCCGCAGTGGTGACGGATGCCATGGGCAACACCGCTTGCTACAAGTATGATGCCCGTGGTCGCAAGATTGCGGAATGGGGTACTGCTCTGCAGCCCGCTTGCTTCGGTTACGATGAGATGGACAACTTGACCACTCTCCGTACCTTCCGCGCGGATAACGAGGTCATTACAACCGACCCGAGTGAGCGTACGGATGGGGATGTAACGACTTGGGTATTCGAGGCAAAAACTGGTCTTGAAATATCTAAGACCTATGCCGACAACAGCAGCGTGGTGAAGTCCTATGATGCCTACAACCGACTTGCAACCGAGACGGATGCCCGTGGTAACGTGAAAACGTACGCCTACGAGCACGCCCGAGGTCTGCACTTGGGTACTTCCTACACCGTGGTAGAGGGAATTGCGGAAACCTCAGCCCATAGCTGCACCTATAACCACCTCGGCCAGATGACGCAGCTGGTGGACGATGCGGGAACGCGTACCATCGGCTATAACATCTACGGCGAGCGTGAGACGGATTTCCTTGTGGTAGATGGTGATACGCACCTTATCACGGAGACTCGCGACAGTTTTGGTCGTTCCAGCGGCTTCGTTTACAGCAAGAACGGCACTGTGCAGCATACCGTCACCATGGGCTACGGCACGGATGGTCGTATCAGCAGCGCCGGCTTCACCCACGGCGGAGCAGTTAAGCAGTTCGGCTATGAGTACCTCAACGGTACTAACCTACTGCACAAGCTTACCAAGCCGAACAACATGACGCTCACGCAGACATATGAAGCAACTCGTGACCTGCTCACCGGCATGGCTTACCATCGTGGCAGCACACTTGTGGCACAGCGTGAGTATACATACGACATCCTTGGACGTCCCACTGCTCGCAATACCGCCCGCAACGGCCAAATCGTGAACGACACCTTCGCTCACAATCCCCATTCCGAGCTGACCGCAGCCACCGTCAACGGTACAGACTATGAGTATGCCTACGACAACATCGGCAACCGCCAGCAAGCCACAGAAGGCAACGATGTCACCGTATATGATGCTAACGAGCTCAACCAGTACACCGCCATCTCGGAGAATAGTGCAGCCGCCTTCGTGCCGCAGTTCGATGCTGACGGCAACCAGACACTCATTAAGACCGAAACAGGTATCTGGACTGCCGTGTACAACGCCGAAAATCGCCCTGTCACCTTCACCAACAGTGATAGCAACACCGTGGTGGAATGCGCGTACGACAGCCAAGGCCGCCGCTCCTACAAGAAAGTGACCGTCAACGGCAGCGTCACGCTCCACCAGCGCTATATTTACAGGGAATACCTGCAAATCGCCTGCATCGACCTCACCCGCAGCAACCACCCGGCTCTCTGGTTCATAACCTGGAATCCCACCCAACCCGTTGCCACCCGCCCCCTTGCTATCCGCAAAGACGGCTCCTGGTTTACCTACGGCTGGGACCTCACCAAGAACATTTGTGAGGTATACGGCGCATCCGGCTACATTCGCACTACCTACACCTACTCACCCTACGGAGAAGTTTTATCGAGTGGCGAGGAGGAGCAACCTATTCAATGGTCTTCTGAGTATTTTGACGCAGAACTTGCTCTTGTCTATTACAATTATCGCCACTATAATCCGATCGATGGTAAGTGGATTGTTCGAGATAAAATAGAAGAAACAGTGAAAGAAAATATATACACTTATTGTGCAAACAAACCAAATCTATTTTCCGATTTTCTTGGAAATGAAACTATAGACCCATGTATTTATGAATGTATAACTATTAATATTTCGACGAAAGAAAGAATAAAAATAAGCACTAAGTCTTTAGGAAAAGCTGCTGAAAAAGTCGCCCAAAAACTCACTCGTGAACTCCTGTACCAAGTTGTAAAAAAAATAAATTCTACAGCCGCAATAATAGATAATGCGGCGTCTATAGTGGATCATGGACTTTTTCGTGGTTACATGGTTTATGCTTACAGATGTGGGTGTGACGACTCATACATCTTTGGTATTATGGAAATTAAAGGTAGTGGAATAGGCGCTTCGAGGGATAAATACAATCCAGAAATCGCTGTTAATTATTGGCAAGATGTATTGTCTGCAGGGAATAGAATAAAAGAACTAGTTGAGTCAGCTTGTTGTAAATGAATGTAATCAAATTATGATATAAATAAATACAATAATCCTCTATGATGCGCTCAACGCGTATTATAGAGGATTGATTCAATATAGGGAACGCCATTGGCATGGAGTCCACAAGTATAACAGAACCTTCTGTAGAGGGAAAAAGACTTTTAACAATATTTCTTCTAAGCTGCTCTATGTGGGGTAGCAATTTTCACCTTCTTGTGTTATAATTTCTGCGGCATTCTTATTGCGTATGAATAAATTGATTTAGTTTCGCTTGTCCGATATAATATAGAGTCCAAATTTTTTCTAGTTCGTCTTTCATTATTTTTTTGATTAATTTATGTTTTATTACAATAAGAAACGAATTATCAATAGTCAACAACATACGAAGCCCATCATATGTCATTGGCAGTCCTCTATGTATTAGATGCTCGAACATTGCGCCTTCATCCTTTCCATAAATCCCCGAGGCCTGAGCCGCTGCATGTATTGTCATTAAATCGACAGATGATAAAATATTTTTATAACGATTAATAAACCATTCAACTTCTAGTATCCTTTCCTGAATTGTTTTTTTT
>JAFOZZ010000005.1 GCA_017390945.1 Akkermansia sp. | reverse complement strand
TTTGGCAATATCGTAAGTGCCATTTATTCACGTCTAGAGAATAACAAAAAAGAAACTCAAAAACTCCAAGATAAGCGCGACTTCCTACTTCCCCTCCTGATGAACGGTCAGATACAAGTCAAGCCGCTAAATTATCGTTTAACCGCCGATTGAGTTCTATTTTATCATCAAGGGCACAAAGGACTTGAGCAATTATTTTTTGTTGTTCAATAGTTGGAAGGGTAAGAGTGAATGCCTTTATGTCCTTTAAATTTACATGACTGACAATGGAGCCTGCTGATGGAGCCAGCAACCTCCGTTGCTGCCATGGAGTAAGGATATTATAGGCCAAATAATAAGCATTTACTATTTTGGGGTTGGGCTTTAATAAAACCGTTCTCTGTCCTAGGCAAACAGCCTCTCCATTTTGGATTACAGCAATGTTTCCAGCTGGAGCCTCACGCGCGAAAATCAAATCTCCGCATTCGGGCGTCGCTCTGGCATTTCTTTTTTTATAATTTTCAAATGACACTCTATGAACATCGGACATAATTAATCGACCACGACCTACATTTGGTGTTCTGATTAATGCATACCCTTTACCCTCGTTTTCAGCAGTATAGTGAGGGCAGTCATATATGTTACATATTTCGTCTAATCTACACTCACTCATACCACAGGCTCCCCATTTGATTTCTGATTTCCTCGTCAAGCATGGCTGACAGCATTGATAAAGATTTTTTCGCATTCCTCATAAGGCTCATAAATGATTGTTGTTTTCCAACATTTTTCGAGTCAACTTATCAAAGTCAGAATCAATCAACTGAGTTTTATTGAAGATATCGTATTCCTGATAGGCTTTTTTCTTAGCCTGAGCGGCTGAAATGGAGCCTTTATCTGGCAGAATATTGAAACGGCGGAACGCGAGGAACTCATTGACGCAGGCGGAAAATTGCTCCATGGAAAAGGCATTTTCCTGCTCGATCAAATCCTCGACATAATCAAAGAAACCGCTGACGGCGCGTTCAAGTCGACGGATGGATTTGTCGTCCAAATAATTTTTGGCGATATTGACATCAGATTTCAGGACTCGACCGTCCGGGGCATTTTTCCACGTACGCAATCCCATGTAATCTTTGGTATGGTCAGCACTGTGGTAGACGATTTCCGCCGCTGTCTGACCGGTGATAGCGTAGTGGAAGCGATTCTGAATCATTGCATAAAAATCATGCGTTATTTCAGAGTTTTTATCATAATCAATGCTGCATTCGGCAAAGATATCCGTAATTTGCTGCCAGATTCTGCGTTCGGAGGCACGGATAGAGCGAACGCGTTCGAGCAGTTCGCGGAAGTAGTCCTTATGGAAGGAGTCGGAGCCTTGTTTGAGTCTGTCGTCATCCATCACAAATCCCTTACGGATGAATTCGTTGAGGATACCGGTTGCCCATTGGCGGAAGCGGGTTGCTTTTGCAGAATTAACGCGGTAGCCAACAGAGATGATAGCATCGAGGTTATAAAACTCCACAGACTGAGAAACTTCGCCACGAAAGCCTCTGTTGACGACAGTTTCCATTTTGGAAACAGTCGCCTCGCGAAGTAATTCTCCCTCTTCATAGATATTTTTCAGGTGTTTGCTGATAGCCGGCACTTGTACACCGAATAAGTCAGACATCGCTTTTTGAGTGAGCCATATTGTTTCATCTCGGACAACAGCTTGCACCTGTCCTTCATTATCAGGCAGGTTATAGAGAAGAAAGGAAATAGGTTTATCGGACATAATTAATTATCCTGATTGTTGAACTCCAGGAATGACATTTGGGTTCGGATTTCCTCGTCCAACTTGGCGGACTGTGCTGACAGCTCGTTGAATTCTGCCATGAATGCTGCCATTTTTTGCTTGAACTCCTCGGGCGTGATATCAACATGCTCAATCTTCACATCGAAGTACTGCCCGGCAGAGAATGAATAGCCCTTTTCCTCCATCTCATCGTAATTGGGGACGACCGCAAAAGAATCCACCGCCTCGCGCTTCTCAAAGGTGGTGATGATGCGCTCCTCTTCCTCACGGGAGAGTCGGGTATACTGCTTGTTGTTATTGTCCTTTTCCTTGGTACCCAGCTGGGAGGCATCGATAAGGATTGCCCCCTCGCGCTCACTTGCTCCGTCCTTATCGATGAAGATGACGGAGACGCTGGTGCCGGTAGCGGCAAAGATGTTGGAGGGCATGCTGACCACGCCACGCAGCCACTTCTGCTTTACCAGTTTTTCACGGATGGCTTTCTCCAGCGATGAACTGGCGGTGAGGAAACCGCTGGGCACTACGATGGCGGCCTTGCCCTTATCGCTCAGGGAGGCGATGACGTGTTGCAGGAAACACAGGTAAATCGCCATCGATTCCTTTTTCTTGTTCGGCACTTTGGGCACGCCTGCAAAGAATACAGACTTGCGTTCCTTGGAATCCAGCTGGTCGCGGTACTCTGAGAAATCGAGCTTGAACGGCGGGTTGGAGACGATGAAATCGAACTTCTTAAGCCCGCCCGTCTTTTCGGAGAATCCCGGCTCGGTAAGGGTGTTACCTTGCACCACGTTTTGCAGGGATGCCGCCAGCCCATTCAGAATGAGGTTCAGGCGCAGCAGGCCGCTGGACTTCTGGGAGATATCCTGCGAGTATATGGTGCAGCAATCTTGCCCGATACGGTCGGCAAGGCACATCAGCAGCGTGCCAGACCCTGCGGACGGGTCATAGCAGGTCACGCTTTTGGGCTTGCCGTCCACCAGAATCTGAGCCATCACGCGCCCCACGCTGTGCGGGGTGAAGTACTCGGCATACTTGCCGCCGGAGTCGGTGTTGTAGTCCTGAATCAGGTACTCGTAGATGCTGGAGTAGAAGTCATAGCCCTGTTCAAAGGCATCTTCAAAGGAGAATTGCGAAAGCTTGTTGATGATGGCTCGGCAGAAGTCGGCTCGCTTGCCGGCATCGGTAATGAAGACGCTAAGCGGCTCGAACATCAGAATGGACGTATGCTCCGATGTACGCACGGAGAAGATGTTGGCATTCTGCGCGGCGATTGCAGTCAGGGTGTCATCGAACAGCTTGTCAAAGCCGGGCTCATTCTGGCGGTTGTGCAGGCTGGGGATAAGCTGCTCCTTTTTGAAGCGGGCGATGTTGGCGGGCAGGATGTATTCCAGCTCCTCGAACTCATTGTCCTCCATTCCCATAATGCCATCATAGCGGCTCATACCTGCATCCAAGTCATGCTCTGTGGCGTATTTCATGAACTTATCGTTCAGGTACTTGTACTGGAAGACCTGGGTGATGACCTTATATTCATTGCCGTCATTACCCAGACCGTATGCGGCGCAGGTGGCTTTCAATTCGTCAATGAGTTTCTGTGTGCGGATGAGGATAGAGTCGTCCATGCGTTAGGCCGGTGAAAGTTGTTCGTT
The DNA here is from genome assembly GCA_017390945.1 of Akkermansia sp. Classification (GTDB taxonomy): domain Bacteria; phylum Verrucomicrobiota; class Verrucomicrobiia; order Verrucomicrobiales; family Akkermansiaceae; genus Akkermansia. The sequence continues at coordinate 3,367 of JAFOZZ010000005.1, read as the reverse complement.
GTATTCGTTGTATATGGTAAGGGAAATATCGTTTTTCTGCTCCCGGCTGAGACGAGGGGTAGCATACGCACGCAGCGTGAGCCAGATGGTACTCTGGAGAGTTTCTTTAAAATAAGCTTTGTTCTCGGTGAGGTGTGCGTTGTCATCTAACAGGTCGTCCACTTTGTTACGCACCTGATTCAGGGCTTCCACCAGACTTCGCTCGTACTGGTTCAGCTCGGGGTATTTTCGCAGCAGGTAGCGGTGCAGTCGGGCGTATTTGGCATCATGGTCGTACATACGCAGGATTATCTGCTCCTGATGCAGTACCTGTTTAAGCTTGCGCTCCACCTCGTCCATCTCGGCAAGGCGGGCTTTCAGCTCTTCGGCACTCATTTCCTTAAAGCCTTTTTCGCCGAAGATGCGGCGCAGTTCATCGTTGAGCTGAGCCCATGCGGCATCCTTGCGGTCAAAGCAACCACCCAGCTGCCCCTTGGCTTTTCTGAATCGCTGTATCAGCTCATCGGCAATCTTGAGCTCGGTGGGGTCGCCCTTGCGTTGGAACGCGAACAGGCAGCCGTTCAGGGCAGCTTCCAGCAGTTCCTCGGTTTCTGTACCCTTTGCCCATGCCTCCTCGGTGTAAATGGTGCTCAGGCGTTCGCTGACCATGTTCTCCATGCTGATGAATCGGTCAATCTCCTCCAAGCTCATATCGTACCCGCCACCGATGATACTGGCTCGCAGTTCGCGTGCTTCGGCAAGGGTGCGGTGCAGTTGTTGCAGCTCTTTCTTGTCGGCGGTTTCCAGTATCTGCTCAAAGACGGCAAGATTATCTGGGCTGTATCGCCACAGGTAATCTTTCATCTTGGCAACACTCGCCTGTATTTCTTCGCGTGTGTGGAACAGGGCATCGTAGCTGTCCCAGTTCTCCCCCAGCTCGCGCTTGAGCTCTTCCAGATAGGCGGCGTTGGCGGCATCAAATGCTTTGCGGATATCGGCAAAGTCTACCACATGCCCGTATTTCCATTCTCCGTAGGGGCGGTTGACGCGTGCCAGCGTTTGCAGCAAATTATGCTCTTTGACGATGCGCCCCATATACAGTTTCTTGAGGCGCGGGGCATTGAACCCGGTCAGCAGCATGTTGAAGACCACCAGCAAGTCCAGTTCGCCATTCTTGAACTTATCGGTCAGGGCTTTGCGTTCTTCCTTGGTTCCTACATCGTGCAGGATGAGGGCTGCTTTGATTTCAGAGTGCTTTTCCTCCAGCACCTGTATCATCATCTTGGCCTGCTCAGAGGTATCGCACACGACCATACCGCCGATGCTGCGGTCGTCGTGTGTCTCGCGGGCTTGCAACAGGTCATTCACGATATACTGTGTAAGCGGGGTGACGAACTTTTCGTGGGCATACAGCACCTTGCGCTTCTTGGCATCGCCGACCAGCACTTTCACTTGTCTCAAAGCTTCTTCCAGTACCACGCGGTACTGGGTCTCGACCACTTCATGTAGCAGGCGCAGGGTGTAGCCGTCCTGAATGGACTGGTTATAGTAGTAGGTGTCGATGTATTCGCCGAATATCTCACGCGTGGCTTTCTCGCGTTTCAGAAATGCCTCACGGGTTTCATCTTCTTCGGGGGCGGAGAGCTTGGGTGTGCCTGTCAGACCTATATAGACAGAATCAGCCTCGGCGTTCAGCAAGGCTCCAAGGAATGAGCCCTTGGGCTTGTAGCTGCGGTGCGCTTCATCAATGAAGAAGATGCGCTTGATTTTTGTGCCGTAGGGGGCAATGATTTTGCCGCCGTCAGATTTGAATCGCTGAATGTTGACGACGTTGATTTCATCTTTGCCGCTGTCGCCGTCCTTGCCGCTCTGGCTACGCAGCAGTTCATCAAACTCTTTGCGGCTGTCTGCCCGTACGATATGCAGCCCTCGTGCGTCCAGCTCATCGCTGGCTTGGTCGGCTAAGTCGATGCGGTCTACTACAAAGAAGAACTTGGGCACGATGCCTTGCCTGCCGTAGTAGTCTGTCAGATTCTTGACGCTGTGGTAGGTGAGCGCAGTCTTACCCGACCCCTGCGTGTGCCAGATGGTGCCGCGCGTGCGCCCCTCATCGAGCCATTGGCGCATACGCAGGGATGCAAACAGCTGGGGATAGCGCATGATGTGTTTCTCCAGCCTGCGTACGCCACTGTCTTCCTTTTCGACAAAGGCAATGCCGAAGTGCAGCATGAACTCAAACCGCTCCCGCGATAACAGGGAAGTGGCAAAGCGGGCAGCCGGTCGCTTCGGGTCGATGGATGACTCGAACTCGGGCGTGTGCTCGTAGCCTGACAGCTTGGTATCGCGCAGTACAGCGCGGATGGTCTCATCGCTCAGGTCGCGCAGCGTGCGCGGGGTAAAAGCGACCTCGGGCTTCTCGCGGAAGAAGTTGAAGTGCGGCTTGCCAAGGGAAGTAGTGCAGTAGAAACTACCTTGCCAGCGGTTGCCGTCCACATATTCCTGATTGCCGGAAAACAGCATCAGCTGTGTCTCGTTCATGTACCGCCGGAAACAGCTTTGAGCATTACGCCGGGTCATGCGGTCGCGCTCCGCTTTCATCTGCTCCTTGCTGTTGGGCTTCTTCACCTCATAGAAAGCCAGTGGCATACCATTCACAAACACCATGACATCGGGGCGGAACTCCTCACCCTCATTGGTGCAGTCTACCTCAGTCGCTACATGGAAGCTGTTGCTGTCAAAATCCTCGAAGTCTATCAGCCGCTCTCCCGTAGTCTGAGCCACCAGCTTTTTGTAGAACTGTCGCCCCAGGTCATTATTATTCAGCATCGGTACAAGAGCCGTGTCGATATACCGCTGAGCATCTGCCTCGGTCTTGCCCTCATTCAACCGTACATACGCACGCGCGAACTCGTCTCGCAGGATATTGGTTTGCGGCTCACGCTGTTTCTCCCACGCTGCACGGGGCAGAAACTCATAGCCCAGCCGCACCAGTTGTAAAATAACTGGTACTTTTACTCGAGAATCCTCGTTGAATTGATTTTTACCCATCGTGAACAGGCACACCGTTGCTCCCTGAGTCTAGCATATTTTGCCCCCTTCTGTAAAATGAATTCGCTGCATTTTGCTCCATTTGAAAACAGAAAAACGAAAAGCGAGCAAAATCAACAAAAAAAGCCGCCTGGTTGGCGGCTGTTTGCAGTGTGTTTGAGTCGGGGCGACAGGATTCGAACCTACGACATCCAGCTCCCAAAGCTGGCGCTCTACCAGGCTGAGCTACGCCCCGTATAATTTGCCGAGCTCGAAATCAGGGCAAAAAAATAATGGCTCGGGACGGGATCGAACCGCCGACACGCGGATTTTCAATCCGCTGCTCTACCAACTGAGCTAC
>JAFOZZ010000069.1 GCA_017390945.1 Akkermansia sp. | reverse complement strand
CCTAAGATTATTACTGTCTTAAAATCATACACGCTCCCATCCATTAATAGAGATCAGATTGCATGCTTAGCTGAAAACCTTAAACACAAGGGTGTAAATCAGAAGCAAAAGAGAGAGAGACAACTCATAGTTAGTCTCACATCTTACCCCGCGCGAATGTATGATATACACTTGTGCTTATATTCTCTTCTGGTACAAGATTTCAAGCCAGATCGTCTCATATTGTGGTTAGCAAAAGAGCAATTCCCTGATAGAGACGATGACGTCCCTAAGAGAGTTTTAGAATTGAAGCAATGGGGATTAGAAATTCGCTGGTGCGAAGATACTCAGTCATACAAAAAGTTAATACCAACCCTGCAAGAGTTTCCTGATTCTGTCATTGTTACAGCGGATGATGACATATATTACCCCTCTGACTGGCTTCGCAATTTATGGGATGGCCATTGCGAACAACCGGAGGCCATAATTGCTCATCGCTGTCGCAAGATTTATTTGTCAGATGACAAGATTGAACCATACCACAGTTGGACGCTACAGAATGCTGAACAATCTCCATCGTATCTTAATTTCATGACAGGAGCCGGCGGCGTCCTGTACCCCCCAAAATGTCTGCACGAAAATGTTTTAAATAAATCTACGTTCACTAAGCTTTGCCCACATGGCGACGACATCTGGTTCTGGTGTATGGCAGTACTGAATGGTACCAGAATTGCAATTCCTAGAAATTTATATAAAGAGCTTGTTTATATAAATCCGCTACGTGAAGCAAATGCTATAGGGGACGGCACACTCTTCAGCATCAACAATAATGGAGGCAATGATGTACAGCTAGCAAACCTCCTCGACGCATACCCTGAGATAAGGGGGAAATTAATGCAAGAAGCGAATGACTTCGTAGCCGTCAGTATAATAATACCTATATATAATGCTGAGAAATACCTTCATAGATGTCTCAAATCCGTAATGAGACAAACATTACGAAACATTGAGGTAATCTGCACCAATGACGGCTCAACAGATAACTCGCTAAACATACTTAATGAATGGGAAAAAAAATATCCTAATTTAAAAATAATAAATCAACCTAATGCTGGCTCCGCAGCAGCTAGAAATTCAGCTATTAGGATTGCTCGTGGTGAATACATAGGTTTTGTAGATGCTGATGACGAAGTTTCTAAGGATTATTTTGAACTGTTGTATAACGCAGCTATTTCCGAAGGTGCAGATATTTCAGCCACCTCCAAACTAATCATATGCCATCCGAATGGTTCTCAGCAAATCAAGAACAGCGGACTACTGCAGAAAAAAACTATTACCAGTATCGCAGAGAGAGGGAAAATTGTAATCACGACCGGCGTAACATGCAACAAAATATATAGGCGCAATCTTCTCATGCGACACTCCATCTTCTATCCTGAAGTTCGCTGCGCCGGGGAAGATAACTATTTCTGTGCAATGACTGCACTTCATGCCAATAGAATAGCGGTTTCTCACAAAGCAAAATACTTATATTACATGAATAGCACGTCTCAGACACATGTTAACAAAGGGAGAAAAGATTTCCACATCATCGAATTTTATAAAGAAATTGAACAAAAAATTTTAAGTCTATCGCTCCCACTTTCCGAAAAAAAACAGTGGCTCGAGATTATTAACAAACGAAAAGAAGCTGATTATAAAGAATTCTATAACGGGATGATGCCAGAGTTCAAAGAGGAGTTTAAAATAAATGCGGATGCCCATCTGAAGGTCATATATCTCAATGAAGAAATCCAACAACATTAATGTCTCTCGACCTAGTTTAATTACCGGTCAAACATTAACATAATATTTTTTCACAAAATGCAACACACACCCAAGGTATCTGTCATCATCCCTGTATATCAGGCCAAAGAGCACATTGGAGAAACTATACAATGCTTGCAAACGCAAACACTACAAGAACTCGAGTTTCTTTTTATCAACGACAAAGGTGAAGATGGTACGTTTGATATAGTAAAAAATGCGGCAAAGAATGATACTCGCATTGTCTTATTAGAAAATGAGACAAACAGTGGGCCGGGGATATGCCGCAACAAGGGAATTGAAAAAGCTCGAGGTGAGTTCATTGCATTTGTGGATGCCGATGACAAGTTATCGCCAGACTTTTACGAAAAACTGTATTGTAAGGCAAAAGACACAGGTGCTTTGGCGGTGAAGAGTAATGTGGTGGAAATTATGGAAGATGGCAGCCAGCGTGTCTCCCCTCGAAATAGGTGGATAAAAGAGTGGCTAAAAAACTCACCATCATCTATGCTAAATCTGTGGTATTGTGAACACTGGGCTGGCATATACTCACGTAATCTAGTTATGCAAACAGGAGCCAGAAACTGTGAATCAGCAAGGAGAGACGAGGATACATGCTTTCAAATGATGCTGATGATTCACGTGCATCCTGAGCAGTTTGCAATGGAAGAAAGCGTCTCTTACTTCTACGTTCAACAACCAAACTCACTCGTTCATAAGCCAAAAAATGCATATTATTTGGAACAAATGCGACTTAGCGCTGAGTTTAAAATTAATTTTATGCTACAACAGCCAGTTGAGCCTGAAAACACTCGATATCTTGCAGGAATCATAGATCACAGGCTTTCGCAAGCACTAGATCTTGCGATTAATGGTGTTGCAAGTATTAATAAAATGCTGGAATATATACAATATTTCTCCAATATCATCAAAAAATCCCATCTGGAAAATATACAAACAGACAAGTTTCCTGCCATTCAATTAATGAGAATGGTCGATTACGATGCAGGGACTTATCTCGCCATGCGGATTCAAGCAGTTGGTAATAATAAAAAGCCCGATAATCTATTCACCATAGTCAAAAGACTAGAATATTATATTTCTTTGCTTGCCCGGCGTAAAGAATTAGAACGCCAATACAGTATGATTCGACTTAAGCTTCTATTTAGTTTTGGAAAAAAGAAAGCACACTTAAAAGAGAGAAAAGCATTAATAAAAAAACAATTATTGATTCTTCGACAACTCTAAGTCTATTGACATTAGAGGGTGTATAAATAGCCAGCAAACAACTGAGAGACAAGGTTTCTTTGCTAGAAAGTAAACTTAAAGAAACAACTTCAAACGATTTAACTCTTAGTCTTCTCGCAAATTATCACCGCATAGCAAAAAAATTACAGGCTAGCACAAATCAAGGCTATCTTTGCATGGGGTAAAAGACGTACCAAATATATAGAAAAAAAGAAAAAGCTAAAAGAAATCCTGCGTAAAGCACGAGCTGCCCGAAAAGAATGCTGGAATCAGCTATTCAAATAAATTATACCCATCAAATAGATTAAGACTTACCACCCCTTCACCTCTGGGTGATTCAGCACCTGCTCGATGACGGGAGCCATATCGTAGTAGCGATACTCGGCAAGACGGCCACCGAAAATCACGTTTGTCTCGGCAGCGGCGAGGGCACGATAGCGGTCGGCAAGTTCAGTATTGGCGGCATCGTTTACCGGATAGAAGGGCTCACTGCCCTCTGTCCACTCGGTGGAGTACTCCTTAGAAATAACGGTGACGGGGTTGGCGTATACGGCATCCCCAAAGCTTTCGAAGTGTTTATGCTCGATAATACGAGTATAGGGCACCTCGCGCTCAGTATAGTTCACTACAGCATTGCCCTGATAATTGGGCACTTGGTGCACTTCCTCAACAAAAGAAACAGTGCGATATTGCAGCTTACCGTAACGATAACCGTAATACTCGTCAATCTTCCCGGTAAAGACCACCTTATCAGCTAAGCTCTCCCAGTACTCCCGACGGGCAAAGAAATCCTCATTCACACGGCATTCAATCCCTTCCAGCAACTTCTCAGTAATTTTGTTGTAACCACCGATGGGGATGCCTTGGTAAGCATCGTTGAAGTAGTTGTTATCAAAAATCAGGCGAACGGGGAGACGTTTAATGATGAAAGCAGGCAGTTCCGTGCAGGGGCGTCCCCACTGCTTCTCGGTATAGCCTTTGATAAGTTTCTCGTAAATATCGCGACCCACAAGGCAAAGAGCCTGCTCTTCAAGGTTGCGGGGAGCATTAATGCCCTGCTCCTTCATGGCCGAGAGCACCTCAGCACGCTGCTCCTCAATCTTAGCCGTAGCCTGCTCAGGAGTGGTAACACCCCACATCTGATAGAAAGTGTTCATATTGAACGGTAAGTTGTACAGCTTACCTTCGTACATAGCTACCGGACAGTTCGTATAGCGATTGAACGGCACAAGGGAGTTCACAAAATCCCATACTTCCTTGTTGGACGTGTGGAAAATATGCGCCCCATACTTATGCACGTTGATACCATGCTGCTCCTCGCAATAGATATTGCCGCCCAGGTGCGAGCGCTTATCAATAACCAAGCAGCGCTTACCGGCCTTGCGAGCCAAATGGGCGAAAACAGCACCAAACAAGCCGCTACCTACTATCAGATAATCGTATTTTGTCATGATTTAATACTAATTACGACGAAGAGCTAAACGCTTTCTACGAAAACGCAGCACCACCTTGCCGCCTTCTCGTCTAATGAAAAATAACTTTTGCAAGAAAGTAACCCCACAACGACGCTTTGCCGGATACATCAACGGGTAGGAGTACAACAATTGCAAATCATGCCATTCGTTGTTCGAAAAAGCCTCAGGCAACAAATCCGAAAATGGGCATAACTTTCGCAACAAGATAGCAAATTTTGGAAGAAATTTTCTGAGGGTATCAAACAATCTCCAGCGGTAATTATAAAGGAAGGAATGAAAAGCACGACGCAACAGCAACGAACGCCGCAAACGATCCTCACTTGGAATAGCATCAAACAAATCTTGCTGAAGCTCCAGCTCTCGCATAATAGCCCATGCTCCTTCCTCTTTACGACGCTCACTAGAATTTGGGTTATCTACGCGGTAGTGATACATCGTACGAGGCGAAACAACAATACTCCGAGCATAGGCCCACGTGCGCATTCCAAAACCAAGGTCTTGGAATGAAGCACGCGGTGTTTCACTGAAACGAATAGCGTGACGCTCCAGCAAATCACGGCGATATAACCCACACCAGATGGAAATTCCCCTCTCCAAGACCTCCGGCAATTCCACCGGGGGCAATACCGTACCCTCCGCATAAGGTGCATACTTACACTCAATTTTGGTCTTCTTTTCAGATTCTTCCGTATAACCAACCTTTGCTATATCAGCATTTGCACCCTCCAGCAAGCGCTGCAAAGTCGAGAACATATCGGGCTCTACCCAATCATCCGGCTCCACAATACCAATATAGGCGCCCCTTGCTGCGGCCAAGCCGACATTCATCGCCTTACCGTAACCTCCATTCTCCTGATGAATAACGCGGAAGCGAGAGTCAGCAGCCGCTTGAGCATCTAACTCCGCGGGGGAACCATCCGTGGAGCCATCATCAATGCACACAAACTCAATAGACTCCGCATCCTGAGCCACCAATGAATCCAGACAAACGCGCAGATACGCGCCACTGTTATACACAGGCACGATTACACTAATGAGAGGTGTGGCAGTTACCATATCTCTACCTATACAAGCCCCCCTATCAAAAGTCAAGCTTATTTGCATAAAGCTAGTATTTTTTCTCTTTCTGTGGCACTATTTGCCGATTTTGCTTGCAGAGAAGCGATGGAAAAGGTAGAATGTAAGGCATGAGAAAAACCATCAGAATAGGCACCCGAGGGAGTGAGCTGGCACTCAAGCAAGCCGAAATGGCAGTAGCCGCCATAAAGGCTCACACGCCGGAACTGGAGGCAGAGATTGTTGTTATACACACTGATGGTGATGCTCGCACCGACATCCCCCTGTGCCAGGTCAACAAAGCCGCCGGCACGCAGGACAAGGGCGTATTTGTGGCAGCTATTGAGCGAGCCTTGGCCGCAGGCGAAATTGACTGCGCGGTGCATAGCCTGAAGGACATGCCCGGCCAGATGGATGACAACTTTGAGCTGGCAGCCGTGCTCCCCCGCGAAGAAATCTGGGACGCCCTTATCCTCAAGAAAGGTGCTGACATGAACCGCCTGACGCTGGGCACCAGCAGTGTGCGCCGCGAACAAATGGTGCGTACTTACTGGAGCGGCACAGCTAAAACCGTCAGCATTCGCGGCAACGTAGCCACCCGCCTGCGTAAGCTTATCGAAAGCCCGGAGCTGGACGGCATCCTTCTGGCACGCGCCGGGCTGAACCGCCTGGGCTACAAGGGCGATGCCCTCACCTTTGAAGGCACCGAGCTGAGCATCGTTGATATGGGCAAGGACTCCTTCATGCCTGCGCTCTGTCAGGGTGCTATCGCGCTGGAGATTCGTAAGGACGACTCCGACACGCGCGCCCTTGTTGCCCCGGTGAACGACACAGAGACCTCCCTGTGCATTCGTGCTGAGAGAGCATTCCTGGCCGCGCTGCAAGCGGATTGCTCCGTACCGGTTGCCGGCTATGCCACCTGCAATGGTGACTTCATGATGTTCCGTGCCATTTACTTTATGCCCAATGGTATGCCTGTGCGCATCACCCACCGAGGCCCGACAGAAAGCCCTGAGGCCGTAGCCGCCGGAGCTTATGAGAAACTCCTTTCCCACCTGAATTAACCTCCACCTGCATTCCCCCATATGACTGTTACTACACTTACATACCACGAGTTTGAGGATTGCCTGTGGATTCGCTGTGCAAGCCGCGGTTGCTTCGTTAACAGCCCTGCCCTCAAAACCGTGGCTGACAAATACCTCGAAAACGGAGGCAACCAGATTGTGGTCGATCTCGAGGTCTGCCCCGGAGTGGACTCCACCTTCATGGGCACACTTGCAGGCCTGGCACGCAAATGCATGGCCGCCGGTGGCAGTGTGCAGGTAGCCGCTCCTACAGCCCGCACACGCGATGCGATGGAGAGTCTGGGGCTGGACATGCTCATCGACCTCGACCCGAGCGATGCACCCTGGCAGGCAGACATCACAACACGCCGCTCCATTCTGGCAGAAGACACAGAAGCCGCCGTAGAGGAGGAGCAGCGCGACATGAGCGAAATTGACCGCACCCGCCACGTACTGGAAGCGCACAACACACTGCGCTCCATGAGCAAGAAAAACGACGAAACCTTTGGCTACGTATGTGAAACGCTGGAAGAAGACCTGCAGCGTCACATCGATATGGAAGACGAAACCCAGGCCTGATGCACCAGCCTGACCGCCAGCGCGATGCCGATGCTTACCGCACCCTCTGGGAGCAAGTGCGGCACGAGCTGGGATGCGCCGATGGTGAGCTGGAGCTGGCTCTGCCCGGCGAACTGGAGGTACAGGCGCTATGGCAGGCCGGGCTATTGGGACATGGCGGCGAGACCGCCCGACACGGCACCGTAAAGGTGCTGGATTTTGGAGAATGGAACCGCAGCGCCGGGCCGGATTTCCTGCGCGCAGAAATTGAAATATGCGGAGCACGCATGCGCGGCGACATCGAGCTCGACCCATGCGCGCAAGATTGGGAGCGCCACGGCCATGGCTCAACCCCTGCGTTCAACAACGTCGTTTTGCACGTTGTACTCAGTCCACCACCAGCGGGATGGTATACCCGCAACGAGCAACACCGCGACATCCCCATCCTGCACATCGACGCGCGCCAGATTCGCCTGGCTATGGGGAATCCTACGCCCTTACCTGCTGATACCCCCGGGCTGTGCCGAGAACCGCTCAACGACATGCCGGTCGAAAGCATCCGCCTTTTGTTGCAAGCTGCGGCGGCTTACCGCGCCCGGCAAAAGCGCCGCCTATTCTGCCGCAAGGCTGAAGTAGTCGGCACAGGCCAAGCATGGTACGAGGCATTTGCCGAAACACTTGGCTACAAAATCAATAAGCTGCCGATGCAACTATTGGCTCGCCGCGCACCGCTGAGCCGAATACGCCACGAAGCCGAGAGCATTCTCTTCGGTACAGCAGGCTTTCTGGTCCCGATGCTGCCGGACAAAGCAGACGATGGAGCCCGGAACTACCACCGCAACGTGTGGGACAAATGGTGGCCGCTGCGCGATGAGTTCGCCCTGAGCGAAGGTCGTACCCTCCCGTGGCGCTATGCTCCGCTGCGACCAGCCAATCATCCGCACCGCCGAGTGGCAGCACTTGCCCTCATCGCCAGCCGCTGGCAGCACATAGCCCGCCACCTCACAGCTGAGGCGGCAGCGGAGCTCACCCGCCAGCTCACCGCACTCACCCATCCCTACTGGAGCGAGCGCTGTTCCCTGCCCTCGGGCGTCATGAAGACCAAAGTTGCACTTTTCGGCAACGACCGGGTCAAGGATTTCCTGGCCAACCACGTCTACGTACAAGACGAAGCACCCTTCGCCTGGCAAACCTACCTCACCCTGCGCAGCCGCGACATACCACAGCGTGTGCAGCTCACCGCTCGCCACCTCTTTGGCGAACGAGAAGACGTGCTGAGTCTCCTGCCTCTCATGTATGTGCAGCAGGCGCTCCTGCAAATCGATGCCGACTTCTGTGCACCGTGCGGTTGTAGCCGCTGCCTTTTCCCGGAGCAACTCTGCCAGTGGGCAAAGCGCTGATTGCGGCAGCACTTTCACAATAACAAGGCACCTCTCCGAACAACGCGGAGAGGTGCCTCTTTTGCAGATTAAAGCGCTTCTATCAGCTGCGGTTCTTCAGCTGCGGGAAGAGGATAATGTCGCGGATGGAGCAAGCCCCTGTCAGGAGCATGCAGAGGCGGTCGATACCAATACCGATACCACCAGCGCTGGGCATGCCGCTCTCCAGAGTCTCCACGAAGTCATAGTCAATCTTCTGAGTCTCCTCACCAGCCTGGTGCTTCAGACGCTCCAGCTGCTCGATGGGGTCATTCTGCTCGGAGTAACCGGGGCAAAGCTCCTGGCCATTCATCACAAGCTCGAACACGTCCACCACCTCGGGGTTCTCGGGGTTAGCCTTGGCAAGAGGCACGAGGTCGCGAGCCACGTGGCATACGAAGAGCGGGTTGGCCTGCTTCTCCTCCACGAGCTTCTCGTACACCTGCTGGGTCACAGCGGTATCGTCGAGCTCCTCACCAATCTGCAGCTTCAGCTCGTTCTCAGCGCGATCACGACGCTGCTCGGGAGTAAGGTCGAACCAATCGGCACCTGCCACCTCCTTCACCAAGTCGTTGTAGTCAGCGCGGCGCCAGGGGCGGGTCAAATCCACCGTCCAGCGCACATTGCCGTTCTCATCGTACTGGTCGAACTTCAGCGTACCGAACACCTTCTCAGCGACGGTGCAAATCATTTCCTCCATCATGGCGGCCATGGTCTCGTAGTCACCACCGGCTTCGTATACCTCCAGCACGGTGAACTCCGGGTTGTGGCGGCGGTCCACGCCTTCGTTACGGAAGTTGCGGTTCAGTTCGAACACCTTGGGGAAACCACCCACCATCAGGCGCTTCAGGAAAAGCTCAGGTGCAATACGCAGGGTCACAGCCTTCTTCAGAGCATTGTAGTAGGACTCGAAAGGCTTGGCGGCAGCACCACCGGCGATATCCTGCAACATCGGGGTCTCCACCTCCAGGAACCCGCGCTGGGTCAGGTAATTACGAATCTCCTGGATGATAAGGGAACGCTTCACGAAGCGATCTGCACTCTCAGGGTTGCTCATCAGGTCAAGGTGGCGGCGGCGATAGCGCATGTCCATATCGGCCAGGCCGTGGAACTTGTCGGGCATGGGGCGCAGAGCCTTGGACAGCACCTTGAAGGAGTCCACACGCACGGAGGGCTCACCAGTACGGGTGATGAATGTCTCACCCTCAATACCTACCCAGTCACCGCGCTCCAGCAGCTTCCAGAGAGCCCAGCCCTCCTCAGTGCAGGACTTCTTGGTCAGCATGCACTGAATGCTACCCTGCACATCAGCCACGGTGAAGAACTGCGTACGGCCCATGTCGCGCAGGGCATTGATACGGCCAAGCAGTTTTACCTGTTTACCCTCCTCAAAGTTCGCCTTGATTTCACCCGGAGTCGTGGTGACATCGAAACGCCCGCCGTAGGGATTCACCCCCAGCTCGCGAATCTTGCTCACCTTCTCACGGCGCACGGCAATCAGTTCCTCCTCGGAGGAACCCGGAGCGGTATTAGCAACTACTTGTGTATTTTCTGACATAACGCGCGCATTATACGCGCTTCTAGCCAAATTTCCAGTCTAAAATCAATTTTACTGCAATTTTTACAGTAAATCCACACGTTCGATGGAGCCGGATGGTGGATTTTTCTATTTACTTTTTGGATGAATTGTTTACAATGGTGGCATACGTATGAATAATTTTAACTACTACAATCCCACCCGTTACATCTTCGGCCACGGCGAATACCACAACATTGGTACCCTGCTGCAACCCATTGCTCGTAAAGTCCTGCTGCACTATGGCGGCGGCAGCGTAAAGCGCAGCGGCCTGTATGATGCAGTCGTCACTTCGCTCAAGGCCGCCGGCATCGACTTCTGTGAACTCGGCGGCGTCAAGCCCAACCCGAGCGTAGAGCTGGTGCGCCAAGGCATTGAGCTGGCTCGTGCTGAGGGAATCGACGGTGTGCTGGCCGTTGGTGGTGGCAGTGTTATCGACTCCGCCAAGGCAATAGCCGTTGGCGTACCGCACAATGGCGATGTATGGAAACTCTACACCCGCGAGGAGCAACAGACGGCCTCCCCCCTGCCAGTCGCCACCATCCTCACTCTCCCCGCCGCCGGCAGCGAAAACAGCCCGAACACCGTGCTCACCAATGAGAAAACAGGCCGCAAACTCGGCTATGGCCACGAGGCACTGCGCCCCGCCCTCAGCATCGTCAGCCCGGAGCTCTTCCTTACCCTGCCGCCGGAGCAAATGGCGTACGGCGCTTGCGATATGCTTTGCCACATCTTCGAGCGCTACTTTACCAATACCCCAGGCACTGAGCTGAGCGATGCGCTGAGCGAGGCCACCATGCGCACCATCATGCAGCAGGCCAGCATCCTGCGCCGCGAACCGCAGAATGAGCACGCCTGGGGGCAGCTCGCACTCGCCGGCACCGTTGCGCATAACAACCTGCTGGGCGTCGGCCGCGACCAAAGCTGGGCTTGCCACGGCCTCGAGCACGAGCTGAGCGCTGTGTACGATGTACCGCATGGCGCGGGTCTGGCCGTCATCGTTCCCGCCTATTTCGATGCGGTATGGAGTGCCAATCCCGGCATCTTTGCCCAATGGGCTACCAATGTGATGGGTGTCACCCCCTCCCGCGACACGGAACGCGTGGTAAAGGAAGGCATTGCACGCCTGCGTGCCTGGTACCGCGAGCTGGGGCTGCCGCAGACGATGCAGGAGCTGGGGCTACCCGCCGACGCCGACTATACCGCCATGGCACAGGCAGCCTTGGGCACCTACGGGCCGCGCCTCGGCACGGCTACCCTGCCCGGTGTGAAGCCGCTGGATGCCGCGGCGGCGGAGGCTGTGTATCGCGCAGCTATCTGATGTAGCAAGCATCATGAAGCGCCTCGTTTTCATCCCCGGACTGATAACAGCTGCTCTTCTGAGCAGCTGCGGCCTTCCTATCCACAGCTTCAACCTGGCAGAATGTCTCGACCCGCCGGATAAACGAGTCGCGCTCATCAATGGCGATTACCCTGCCCGCTGGAATACCGGCTTTACTCCAACTGCCACCTGGGAGAAGGACGGCACCGCTTATCACGAAGTCACGGTGCAGTATGCCCAAGCCCACCGCCCCATTTTGCGAGCTGCGGACCACGATTTCTACGCACCCGCGCTCACCCCGGAGGAAACACAGCGCTACTTCACTATCGACCCCACCATTCCCACACAGCGCATTCTGCTCACGGAAAAAGGAGAAGTCATCCCCTGCTCCGAGTTCGACTTCCGCAACGCTACGAAACAAAAAATGCCCACCGCTCGCGTCCGTATCCCCAGAAACATGTACCTCAACTGCAAACTGGACACACCCGGCACAGGCTGCACCTGGCGGAGCATTGCCCAGGCACCGCTGCAAGCAACAGACGGCATTCTGAACGTCGCGACCAATGGGGGCAAATACATGCTCCTATTCGGTGCTGCGGTTGTTGCGGCACCTATCGCAATTCCTATTCAAGAGCACAACAAACAGAATCAGCGAGTGAAAAACACCAACTGACAGCTAGCCCATGAAATACCTGCAATTACTCATCCTCTCATTGGCGACCCTATTGTTCAGCAGCTGCCACTGCCTCTACCTTACCGAGCAACTCGATGCACCGGATAGGCGCGTGCCTATCATCGTCACGGAAACGCAGCCCTATAAAATCGCCCAGCGCAACTTCTGGAAGCACAAAGGGAACTACTACGAAAAAGCACGCGTGCACTATGCCCGCGAACGCTATCCCCTCATTGGTTCCTGGCATACCAAGGCTCGACGCTACAGCGAAACGGAGCCCGGTGAGTACTACTACTTCCCGCTGACCAATGAAGAAGTCGATAAGCGCATGGAATTACCGGCAGGCACCACAAAGCAACCGCAGGATGCCATGAAGCTACCGCCCCTGCGTGTAGCCAACCAGAAACGCAGCGAATGGCAACAACTCACCATGAAGCAAGCGTTCAGTGGCGCACCGGCCTCCGCTCGCAAAAAACACTTCGGATTCGGGGCATGCAGCATAGACGCACTCCCCACACGTGAAGGCAAACGCAGCACCTCTCGTACACTTTTGCTGGGGCCAACATGGGTTGTTGACACCACCGCAAACGCCGCCATACTGGCCGTAGAAGCCCCCATACTTGCGGTAGGCACGACACTCTTCGTGCTCAGCGGCATCGATATTTAATCAAAAAAATCCCTGCGGAACGGTTACTCCGCAGGGATTTTTCGTAAATGATTAGCGCGATTAGCTTAAGCCCTCGAGCACGCCCTTCAGGATAGCGAGGCCTTCAGTGAGCACCTCCTCCGGCACATTCAGGGCGGGGATGAGGCGCAGCGTATCGGGACCGGCGGGGCAAGCCAACAGACCGGCCTGCATGCAAAGGCCATTCACATAGCCGGCGGGGGTGTTCCCCTCAGGCACGTTGAAAGAGCCGCTCTTCAGCCCCACACCACGCAGCAGACCATAGCCGCGCACGGTCTCCACGCAGGGCAGATTCCAGCCTTCCACAGTAGCCTTAATCTGCTCGCCCAGCACCTTAGCACGCTCGGAGAGATTCTGATTCACAATCTCCGTCACCACTGCCAGCGAAGTTGCGCAGGCGACGGGGGTACCACCAAAGGTGGAGCCATGAGAGCCCGGCCCCATGATAGAGGAAAGCTGCGTTCCCTCGGCATCCATCGCACGATTGCTTACCCAGAAGCACCCCAACGGGAACCCACCGCCAATGCCCTTGGCGCAGGAAACGAGGTCCGGCTGCACCTCGGGGCAAATAGCCTGCCAGCCCATGGGCGCACCGCAACGGCCAAAGCCGCACTGCACCTCATCGAACATCAGCAGCAAGTCATGCTCCTTGCACAGAGCAGCCGCACCGCGCATGAACTCCGCCGTCGCGGGGTTCACACCGCCTTCACCCTGAATCGCCTCGAACATGATACCGCAGGTCTCCTTGGAGATAGCAGCTTTCAGCCCCTCCAGGTCATTGAAGTCTACATACTTAAAGCCCACAAGGAGCGGGTCGAACTCCACCTGAATCTTAGCCTGACCGGTAGCAGCCATCGAGCCAAGAGTGCGGCCATGGAAACTCTTGTTGAAGGTAATCACCTCGTAGCGGGGAGAACCATCCGCAGCCGGACGGCGGTGACCAAAACGGCGAGCGACCTTAATGATACCGTCGTTAGCCTCAGCGCCGCTGTTGCAGAAGAAAATACGGCCGGGAATACCAATCATCTTCTCCACGACCAGCTTAGCCAGCTCCTCCTGCTGAGGGATATTATAGAGATTAGAGCAGTGCATCAAAGTACCGGCCTGCTCGCAGAGAGCCTGCACCACAGCAGGATAGCAGTGCCCCAGACTGCACGTGGCAATGCCTGCACAGAAATCTACATATCGTCGGCCTTCCGTGTCAAACAGGTAAGAGCCCTCACCCTTCGCCACTGTAATAGGGGCGCGCCCGTATGTCGGAAGTACGTGTTCTTGTATCATAGCAAGGAAACTCTACTCCCGCGACCTCGCTTTGTCAATAGAAAAGCTTGCGATAAACGGCATAATCTGGTAGAATCACGCGCATGGAGATTACGCTCAATGCCCCGCTGGACATGCACCTGCACCTGCGAGATGGTGACATGATGAAACTCGTTGCCCCCTTGTCTGCTGATTTTGCAGGCGCGGTCATCATGCCCAACCTCGTGCCGCCCGTAACCGACCCGGGCGCCATGGTCGCCTACAGCGAGCGTATTGCGGCCGCCATGGGCGATACCCCATTCAGCCGCTACATGACGTTGTTCTTCACGCAGCAGACAGAGCAGCAGCTGGTCATTGCCAAGGACACGCCGGGCTTCTTCGGCTTCAAGCTCTACCCCGCCGGCATCACCACCAACAGCGAGGGCGGCGTAGCGAATCTGGCAGATGCCGACAGCACCCTCAGCATGATGCAGGAAATGGGCATTCCGCTCCTCGTGCACGGCGAAAGCCACGGCTTTGTGATGGACCGCGAATCCGAGTTCCTGGCCGTCTACCGCAATCTGGCCACCAAGTACCCCAAACTGCGCATCTGCATGGAGCACATCACCACAGCAGAGGCACTGCAACTGCTGGATGAGTTTGAGAACCTGTGCGCCACCGTCACCCTGCAACACCTCATTATCACTCTGGACGACGTAGCAGGCGGCGCCCTGAAGCCCCACCTCTTCTGCAAGCCCATCGCCAAGCGCCCCGGCGACCGCGATGCCCTGCTCCAGGCTGCCCTGTCCGCACACCCGCGCCTTATGTTCGGCAGCGACTCCGCCCCGCACCCGCGCTGCAACAAAGAGGCCTGCGGCTGCGCAGCCGGCGTATTCACCGCCCCGCTGGCGCTGCCCCGCCTTGCCGAGCTATTTGCCCGGAATGGTGCGCTGAATAACCTGCAAGCCTTCGTCAGCGGCAATGCCTGCCGCATCTATGGCCTGCAACCGGTACAGAAACAAGTTACCCTGCACGACACCCCCATGGTAGTACCGGCCAGCTACCGCAGCTATGGCCAGCAGGTAGTTCCCATGTATGCAGGTGAGCAACTCAGCTGGAGCGTGAAGCGCTGATGCAAGACGCCGCAATTCCCAGCGCCGATGATTTGCGCGCCCTGCTGGCAGAAATAGCCGCCATGCACATGCCCTACGGTATGTACGGCCCGGCCAATTATCCGCCGGAGGGGTGCCCGCTCAT
Source organism: Akkermansia sp. (assembly GCA_017390945.1). GTDB lineage: Bacteria > Verrucomicrobiota > Verrucomicrobiia > Verrucomicrobiales > Akkermansiaceae > Akkermansia. The sequence goes on along the minus strand of JAFOZZ010000069.1, from coordinate 11,194 downwards.
GGATTTACCCACCGAGTACTTGGACTGGTTCTGGCAACGCGGCTGGCCTAAAGGCAAGCTGGGGCGCCTCATGGAGCAAACTCTTCTTATCAAAAACAGCGGGCTCGATTCCCTCTTCGAGCCCTTCCGCCAGGCAGCCGGAGGCCGCCGCAAATTCCCCCGCAAACGATGAACAAAATCAAAGCCATCTTTCTAGCCGCTCGTCCCAAGACCCTCCCCGCCGGCATCGTAGCCGTATGGGCCGGGTGTATGGTCGTCGCCAAGTTTCAGCAAATCAATGTTCCCGGTGTCAGCCTCGACTGGCAGTTGGCCATTTTCACGGTTCTGAGTGCCATGTGCATCCAGATTGCCTGCAACTTCTTCAACGACTCGCTCGACAGCGATAAAAACGCCGACACCGCCAAGCGACAAGGTCCCCGCCGCATCACCGCCAGCGGCGACATGAGCTCCCGCGCGGTCAAGATATGGGGGTGCATCTTCCTGGCAGCAGCGGCTGCGCTGTCCATTCCGCTCATCATGGCACAGGGCTGGCCTATCCTGGCTATTGGCATACCGAGCATGCTGTGCGCCTATTGCTACACTGGTGGTCCCTGGCCATTAGCCTATAAGGGACTGGGTGAACTCTTTGTCCTGCTCTTCTTCGGACTGATTGCCGTATGCGGTACCGCATATGTGCAAATTGGATGGCACGAAAGCTTCCTGCCCATCTACGCCGGTGCCTTCATCCTGGGTATACAGTGTGGCCTGCTTTCCTGCCTGCTCATCGAAATCAACAACATCCGCGACCGCAAGGAGGACGCCACCACCGGCAAGCGCACATTAGCCGTACGATTGGGCGACAAACGAGCCCGCGGCCTTGCCATGGCCTTCTTGGTAGCGCCCTACGCTACGCTGAAACAGACGGCGTTCTTCCTGCCCGATGTTGGCTGGAACCTCTGCTGGCTGGCCGCCATCATTGTGGGCGGCGTTATCATGCTCAAGCTCACCCGCACACCGGCCAACAAGAAGATGAATGTGCTGCTGGGGCTCTCCTCCCTGCACCTCATCCTCTTCCTGCTGGCTCTCAGCGTGGGGTGCCGGGGCTGATACTGCCCCGGCTTTGAGTGCGTCAAACGGCTTAGTTTGAAAGAGCCGCCCACACATCAACACGTGTGCCGTCCCACTGTACGGCTTTGATGCTGGTGGTACCGGCGGGACAAATGAGGTCAGTCGTAGCGTTGTCCTTGTGGTTCAGACCACGCAGCGCTACACGCAGTAGTTCGCCCTCCTCATCGTAAGCTTCATAAGCCACGGCATTCGGCCATACCTTACCATCAATGGTAGCAAATCCCTTGGAGAATGAGGGTGTATAGCCGGCCACCGGTTCCACCGGCAAGCGGTCGCGGTAGATGTGCACATTGTTGGCATTGATGTAGTAAATAACCGAGCTGTCAGGCTTGGGGTACTTGCGAGCATGGGCAATTGCGTCCTTGCACATCTCGGGGGTAATGGTCACCATGTGGGAGGAGTAGTCCTCCACGTAGCGGTTCATGGGTGCCACAATACCCACCTTCACAAAGAAATCGGATAAATCCCAGCCCGTCACATCGCATGCACGGGTAAAGAACTGCAAGCGCAGCTTACCGTGCGGAGCGTCCGCAGCATCCGTGCGAGCCAAGTGGTGAATATCGGCATAAAAATCCTTCTTATCACGCGCCACAGCCATGTAGAGCTGTAACTGCCACAGAGGGGAAACAGATACAAAGTGGTCGCCCGTGCGCGCGCCGGGAACATTCTGCAAGCCATTATCCGGGCCGGACTGGAACTGCCAGAGCTGACGATTGACGATAGCGTTGTTGACGTAGCAATCCATACGGCCACCACGCATTGGGCGGCGGGATCCGATAACAGGCGTCACCTCATGCTCCAGGCGGCAGTTGGTCGGGTTAACCTGGTAGCAGCACCAGGCGGAGAAGATATTGTTCGTCACCTCCTGCGAGCCCGCCCACATCATACCGGGGCGGCACTGATTGATGTGGCCGAACTCATGCGCAATCGCCCACACGGAGTTTTTCAGCGACGGGATGGATGCCACCTCCTGCATAGCGGAGTAGACATAGGCAGAGCCAATGCCATCCGCATGCATGAACCCACCCCACTGGACACGGCCATGGATGTGGTTGCCGGGGTGCACGCCGTACTTATCCCACCCGAGCATTTCCTGCTCCATGCGGATAACGTCGTCGTATATCTTCAGCAGCTCGGGGCCTTCCGTCGGGCAATGCTTACGCAGCCCCTCAACATCGTATGCCAGCTGCACGCGCTCACCCAGAATATCCAGGATTTCGCACTTGGCGTTAGCGAGCAGATTTTTCCATGTAGCGGCATCATCGTGCTGCGTAAACACACCATTGACCAGCCCGCCCTCGATACGTACACGCACAGCCGGAGCTTTATCCGGCTGCAAGGAACGATAATCGAGGTAAACCAGGCCGTGCGCCGGCGCGGCAAACGTATTCTCACCGCTGCGCAGCTGCACCACGGCGTGGTCGCTATCCTTCGAGAAATCATGTATCACCAGCATGAGCCCCGCAGGCACTGTACCCTCTACCGTAATTTTCACCGGCTCCCCTTTGCGGAAGTAGATACCGGTGGGATTTTCGAAATGCGAATAATTATTCGTACGCAGCGATTCGCGCACTTTGTCAATCGGCAAGTAGGCACGATAGTAGCGGTCGCGATAGGCTGCCTCGCGGTTTTCGGCACTGTTCAGAGCACGGGTGTCGGTACCGGCGGGAACCGCGGCCTGTAGCGGAGCAAGGCAGCAAAGTGCCAACAGCAAATAACTCAAAATCTTCATATTATCCAATCAATTAAACAGTTCAGGCATTTTGGTCACAGCATAATCACGGGCAGACGAGCCACGCTTATCCTTGGCATCGGGGTCTGCGCCCGCCTTCAACAGCGCACGAGCCACATCCAATCTGCGGTACAGCACGGCTTCCACCAAAGGAGGCTCCGCTACAAAGCAAGTACCACGCAAATCCGTACCGGCATCGATAAATGCCTGCACGATATCCAGGCGCCCGGCGTGCACCGCCATGTTTAACGGCCGACCATTGCGCTGGCCATCGGGATTGTAGTTCTGGCTCTTGTATGCGGGCAGCAGAGCCTTCACCGCAGCGAGATTCTGGCTCCACACCGCATCATGCAGCGGCGTGGCACCATTGCTAGCCTCGGCCATGGGATTAGCCCCGGCATTCAGCAGCAGCTTCACCACCTCACTATTGCCGTGTGCAGCAGCAATGTGCAGTACACTCTTTGTCTGCGGGTTCACGTAGTTCGGCGAGGCGCCGGCATCCAGCAACACTTTCACCATCTCCGTTTTTTGATTACCGGCAGCCTGCATCAGCACAGACTGCTGGTGATCGTAGGTCAGCGCATTCGCACTCACCCCCATCGACAGCAACTTGCGCACCTCCGCCGTATTATCACATGCCACGGCCTCGCACAGCTGCACCTCGCGGTTACGAATCTGCAAGGCGCCTTGCACGCTCTCACGGATTGCCTGGTTGGCAGCCAGACGCAGCGTCTGCTCAGACGGAGACGCCCCACTACCGAGCAAGTAGACCACAGCCCCCACCTGCCCATTAGCGGCAGCAATATCCAGCGGGGTTTTACCGGTTTCGTCAGGCATGTTTAATGTTAATTTGTCAGCAACAGCCGTCTGCAACACGCGAATATCGCCCACAGCGGCGGCCTCATGTGCAGAGAACACGGCATTGCTGCGCTTAAGCCAGGCAGACAACTCATCCTCGGCTGCCATCAGCGGCATACTCACAGCCACACTCAGTATTAAAGGAAGGAAGGGAAACTTCATCGCTTGTTATTGTACATAATTATCACAATAGCTTCAAGTTTTTTCTCTTGCTTTCACCCAGTTGCATGCTACAATGGCGCCATGGTTTGCAAAATCCCGGCCTTCTCCCCGATAGCATGGCAGTACTACCTGTGGCGCAAAAGTTTTCTCATGGCGCTGTGTATTCCAGTACTCATTTTCTGCACGCAACTCTTTCTACACAACGATGTTCCGCATGTCTTGCATGAAACATTGCGAACAACAGCGCGTATATACGCATGGATATTCATCCCCTGCCTTCTCGGGTTAAGACTGCTCTACGGGCTCACTCACAGAAACGATAGTACGGACTATTTTTTCACATGCACGGACTCAGGGATTCTCCTCGAACAACACGATTCTGCGAACTTTTATCCCTGGCAATGCTGCCGTAAGTTAGTACGTGAGGGGCAAGGGCTCATGATTGTCACCACGAGCGGCAAAGGCGTGTTGCTCAATCTGGCGGGGATGAAGGCCGCCCGGCGAGCCGAATTACTACGCTTCCTTGCAGCCCACATCAATCGCAACGCCACTCAGCCGCCAATTCCTCCGCCTGCGGAGCTGCTGACAGAGGCTCCCTATTCCTACCAGGCTACAGCCAAACAACAAGTGGAATATTCCGGCTTGTCCTTAAAGCATTTTTCTCCGTTTCTGCGTCCAGCAATAGCATTGATGGTCATTGCCGCTGGAGCATACGGCCTGTATGGCATCGCGATGAGCAGCGGTGCAGAACTCATATTCTCAGGCGGTGCCGTCCTCATAGCGCTGATGCTCAGTACAGCCCTGCGCAAAGGAAAGGGAGCCATGCAACACCCGGCCTGTAAATTGCACAGCACCGGCAACAAACTACTGCTTGTCTGCGATGATGGCAGCTGGATGTGGTACGACACCGCTCTTATCACATCTGCATCAGCCGGGCAGTATCTCACCCTCTATCACACACAGGACATCACCAGCATCGCAGCAGACTCAGCCTTGCCGGGACTACCTCAGCCACAACGAGTTCGTGACCGCCGCCTGAGTGTCCCCGCCTTTTACGCCATCTGGATTCTGCTTCTGGCGACAGCGTTCGTGTTACACCAATACAACTCTCTGCCCTCCCTGCTGAAGCGAGCGGTAGCTGAGCCGCTCGACACCCAGCTGGAGCGACGCATCGCCGAGCACATCGTCTGCCATGTCAAAAAACCGACTGTTGACGTAAAAAACGACCCGCAAACCGAAGTCAACCTGTTCAAAACAGGCGATACTTACGAGCTCTACGTTCACAAACAAGGCGAGTTTCTCCTGCTTTTCACGTTGGATAGCGAAGGTAACATTCTGAATACCAAGATTATGCCTGCCACTCCCACCGAAACAGAGGAAAACACGGCTCAAAGCTCCGCCCAGTCCGCCGATGCGCAGCAACCGTAGTGCTCATGCGCCCATAAGCGGCGAGCCATGCTACCGGGTGAGGAAAGCCCCAGCAGGAAACGCTTACGCTGCGCCTCGCGCGCAAACTCTGGCAATTCGCTAGCCGGAGGGGGCTCAGGGGCCTCAGCCACGGGCGGAATAGCGGCAGGCACACATGAGCGACACACCGCGCAATGCCCACATGGGTGGCATGTTTCGCCGGTGAAGTACTCCTCCAATGCGGCATTGATACAACCGCACTCGCCCTGTAACATGGATAACACGCTGGATAAACGCCCGTGCTCCGCAGCCGTGCGGCGGGCATACCCCGCGCTTAACTCGGCAGCCACCGCGCGGGCATCCGCCGCGCCGGTACTGGTCAGGCACAGTGCTTGCTGGCGCAGCGTCAGCTTCCACTCACCGGCGGCCTCGCACTCCCGCAGCTGAGCCATCGCTTCCGCGTACGAGCCCTCCCAGGCATCTGCGGCGGCAGCCACTTCGCCCTCGCGGTTCTTGTCCAGCCAGCGCAGGCGCGCAGCCTCCCCAGCATCTCGGCCATCGGTAATGGTAGCGATGGGGAACAAGGGCTTTACCTTGTAATACTTGTAGCCTCGCTCGCCTTGGCTGACAGCACCTGCATTCTGCAAAAGTTCCAGCGCACGCATCGCAACATCATCCGGCACATCGCAAGTCGTCCCCAGCTCCCAGAGCGATACCGCATTTGTGCCCACCGGCATCAGCATGCGCACCGCGCGCAGCACACCCTCGGCATCCGGCTCCGCAGCACACACACGATTGCGGGCATCACGAATATCCGCCCCATGTAGCAATACCAGCGAGGTACAGGGTGCACCATCGCGACCGGCACGGCCGCTCTCCTGCAAATATGCCTCCGGCGAGCTCGGCGCATTGAAGTGCACCACGGAGCGCACATCCGGCTTATCCACCCCCATACCGAAAGCGATAGTCGCCACCAGCACATCGTGCGTGTTGGACAGGAAGGCATCCTGCAACATCTCGCGAGTCTCGGCATTTTGCCCGGCGTGGTAGCACGCTGCACTCAACCCGGCCTGCTGCAAGAAAGCCGCCACCTGCTCCGTTCCCTTGCGCGTACGGGTGTAGACGATAGCCGGGCGATTCTGCGGCTCTTGCAAAAAACGCAGCAATTCCGCCTCGCGGTCGTCGGGCGCAGCCACTAAGCGCGTGATATTCCGGCGGTAGGGAGATTGCGCTACCACACACTGCGGGGCAATACCAAAGGCTCGGCACAAATCCGCCTGCACGCGCAGCGTAGCAGTAGCCGTCAGCGCCATGGTACTACGGAATCCCCGTGCACGGCTCCAGGCGGGCAGCTTCAGGTAATCCGGGCGGAAGCTGTGCCCCCATTCCGACACGCAGTGGGCTTCATCCACCACAAACAGCATGAGCTGCGCCTGCGCCAGAGCAGCAAGCAGCGCGGGACTCTCCAGCGACTCCGGCGCCACAAACAGCAAACACACTTGCCCGGCAGCCACCTGCTCCAGCAGGCGGGCGCGCTCCTCATCCGGCAAGGTCGAGTCGAAACGCGCCGCCGCTATCCCTCTGCTCTGCAAAGCCTGCACCTGGTCGCGCATGAGCGCAATCAATGGGCTCACGACCACCGAAGTCCCGCCCAGCAACAGAGCCGCCGCCTGGTAGCACAGGCTCTTGCCATGACCGGTAGGCATCACGCCCAGCGTATTTTGCCCAGCCAGTGCGAGGTCGATGAGCACACTCTGCCCCGAACGCAGTTGGGGTACTCCGAAGACGCTGAGGATTTGCTGTTGCTGCGGCTCATTCATTTCTGCGCCTATCTTGCCGCAAAGAGACGCGCTCGTCAATCCATTTGTCTTGCATTTTCCGGCATCCTGTGCTACAACACGCCGCGTTATGATTATCGACACTCATTGCCACCTTATTTCCGAGAAGTATGGAGACCTCGACCAGCTGCGCGAAGAATCACTGGCGCTGGGCGTAGGGCACTGTGTGTCGCAAGGTACCTCCGCCTACGATTGGGAGCCGCAGCTCGCCCTGGCAGCCCGCATGCCGGATTTCGTTTCCTCCTGCCTCGCCGTGCATCCCTCGGAGGTACACATGGTGAGCGATGAGCAGCTCGAGCAGATGATTCAACTCTGCCACCAGCACCCCCAGGCCGCCATCGGTGAGACCGGCCTCGATTACTTCTGGGAAGCCCCCGAGGGCTGGAGCGAGGACGCCTACCGCGCCCGCCAGCGCCAATTCCTGGAGCGCCACTTCCAGCTGGCCGAGGAGCTGGGGCTCAACATCTCACTCCACACCCGCGACAAGGTGGGCTTGGCCAGCTTTGAGGACACCTTCGCCATTGCTCGCAATTTCCCCAAGGTACGTCCGGTATTCCACTGCTTTATCGGCGATGGCGCACAGGCCGAGCGCATTTTCAACGAGCTCGACGGCCTCATTTCCTTCACCGGCATCGTGACGTTCAACAAGTCGGAGCACGTGCAGGCAGTGGCCACCTGGTGCCCGGCAGACCGTTTCATGGTGGAGACAGACTCGCCCTTCCTTTCCCCCGCCCCTCACCGCGGCAAGGTCAACATCCCCGGCCGCACCAAGTTCGTGGTCGACAAAATCGCCGAGCTGCGCGGCGTCTCGCCAGAGGAAATTGCCGCGTGCACAACCGCTAACGCCAAGCGATTCTTCCGCCTGCCAGCTCACCTGTAATCAAGTGACGCTCAGCTCTCACTCGGCGGCAGCATGAAGAGCAAACGCTCCATGCCATGGCGTCCCACTTCGTTCCAGAGGGCTTTTTCAAAAGAGGACACACGCGCTGTGCGCTCCTCGTCGCTCATAAGCGTTACAGCTTCGTCGCCAAAGTTCTCCACCAGGCTCTGCTCGGCACAGCGGCTCACCAACTCTGCCCAGAATGAGGAGTCGCGGTACTCATCGAGCACGTCGGAGAAAAACGCGCGGTCGATATACGGGCGTTTGAAGAACCAGTAACCGCAATCCGGGTTGAGCTCCATGTGGCGGCCAATAGAGGGCACACCGCGAGCGGCCTTCAGAAGCGCCACACACAGGCGCTGCCAAGCTTCCGCACGCGGGTCTTTCAAGTCCGGCATCGCCTGCCCGAGCATCGAGAGCACCATGGCGCACATTTCCGCCAGGTGATGCATCTCAGTCTCGCTGAACTCGACGTCAATCTTGGACATAGCGTCAGATAAGTCCCAGCTGCATGCGAGCCTCCTCGGTCATCATGTCCTGATTCCACGGCGGATCCCACACAAACTCAATGTTCACATCGCCCACGCCCTCCAGGGCAGAGATGCCGGCCTCGGCCTCAGCCATGAGGTGCGGCCCCATACTGCAACCGGGAGCCGTGAGCGTCATGCGCACATGCACATAGGCACCGGCATCCTTCTGAGGCACAACCTCTACCTCATAGATTAAGCCCAGGTTCACAATATCCACGGGAATCTCAGGGTCATACACTCCGCCGAGCACCTTCCACACCTTCTCTTCCAGCGAGAGGTTGGACATATCCTCCTGCGGCACTTCCTCCTGCTCAGGCGCCAGAATACCGGCGCGTACGGCCTCATGGCGGGATATGCGCACCAAGCCAATATCCGTTGCAGCCGTGATGGAGTTACCCAGCATCTGGGTGATGTAAATACGTGAGCCCTCCGGCAAGATAACAGCATTGCCGGCCGGCACCTGTACACCCGCAGTCTCTGCCTCTGTAATGACTTCCTGATTAAACATTGCTGTGAGCGCTCATTATGGCAGAAAATCGCTCGCTTGCAAGCCTTATCTATGACAGCCCATTTTAAAGTACGAGGGACGAGGTACGAAGGACGAGGTAATCTACAATCAGCCATCTACAATCTACAAAGTATGGGTTAGGCGCGCTTCGCTCGCGAGGGTGGGCGATTCTAGTGCTACCGCTAACGCCTGCCTGCCGGCAGGCAGGCCCACGCTTTGAGGCGCGGGCACAAGCCTATGCAAAGCTTTGCTTTACCTTGCGGGCGAATGCCCGCCTAGTCTAAACTTTGTAGATGGTAGATTGTCGATTGTAGATAACATTGACTCCCTCCTCCCCCTATGTTACAATGCGCGCGTGGCAACGGCTAATTGCAAAGAGAAGTGGCGCAGCACTCCGCACCGCCCGGGGGTTTACCTCATGAAAGGCAGCGGAGGTGGCATCATTTACGTGGGAAAAGCCAAGGATTTGCACCGCCGCCTCGCCAACTACTTCTCCCCCTCTCGCGCTACACTGGAGAACAGCAAAACACGCGCTCTCATCGCCGCTATCGAGGACTTCGACTACTACGAGGTACGCAATGACCAGGAGGCGCTGATTCTCGAGCAAAAGCTCATTAAGGAATACCGCCCACACTACAACGTGCAGCTGCGCGACGACAAGCGCTACCTGTTACTACGCGCCAGCCGTCAGGAAGAGCTGCCGCGATTCTCGCTTGTCCGTCTGCGTAAGGACGATGGCGCGCGCTACATCGGCCCCTTTGTCCACTCCACGGCACTGAAGGAAACCGTCGAGTGGCTCAACCACCGGTTCCGCCTGCGCACCTGTACCTGCCGCCACCCCGGCGAAGAACAATACCGCCACTGCCACGACGACGTCATTCGCTGCTGCTCTGCCCCCTGCATAGGCAGAGTAACACCCGAGCAATACCGTGAGCAATTCGAGACAGCCCTCGGTTTGCTGGAAGGGCGAGGACGCAAAGAGCACCTCGACGCCCTCACGCAAGAGATGATGGAGGCCTCCGAAGCGCTGGATTTTGAGCGAGCGGCTCGCCTGCGCGACATTCGTGAGAACATCATCAAAACACTCGAACCCGCGCGCCGTTTTGCCCGTGGGCTGACGGATCTGCCCGGCACCGTTAATCCCGATGCCGACCTGGTAGAGCTCGCCCAGGCACTGGGCATGGCCACGCCTCCCGCCATCATGGAGTGTTTCGACATTTCCAACTTGTCCGATAACCACATCGTGGCCTCCATGGTGCGCTTCTCCCAGGGGCGCCCCGACAACAAAGCATACCGCCGCTACCGCATTCGTGGTGTCGATGGGCAGAACGACTTTGCCAGTATGCTGGAGGTCATACGCCGCCGCTATTCGCGTATTGTCAACGAAAGCAGCGCCCTCTTCGACAAACCCGCCGACATGGGTACCTATGCCTGGCTGAAACAACTCAGCGCCGAAGGCAAAGCCCCCATTACAGTGCCCGACCTCGTGGTGGTAGACGGCGGCAAGGGGCAACTTGCTATCGCCATGCAAGTGCTCGAGGAAGTCGGCTTGCAAGATATGCCCGTCGTCGGCCTGGCCAAGCGAGATGAGGAAATTTATTTCCCGCATAACAACCAGCCGCTCGTTCTCAGCAAGGAAAGCGGTGCCCTGCGCCTGCTGCAACGCCTGCGCGATGAAGCACACCGATTCGCGAACAATTACAATGAATTGCTCGTACGCCGCCGCGTACGCGAAAGCCGCCTGGATGCCTACCCGGGCATGACGCCCAAGCGCAAGGAACTCCTGCTCGCCCGCTTCCACACCCTGCCCAACCTCCGTACCCGCACGGCTGCGGAAATTGCCGAGCTCCCCGGTATCTCCCGCGCCTGGGCAGAAAAATTCTGCGCTTGGCTTAACTCATAATTCCTCGCATCCCACCGGCTGTTACATTCAAAAAGATTGATGTAATATTATATTGCGCAATAAGAATGTTATTTAGATACTAAATTATTCATAAAGTTATGAAAATTGAAACATTAAGGATAAGAAAAAAAATTGAGCAGGCGTATCAGGGTAGCTGGTTTTTTTCTTACTATACTGACTACATACTGGATATACAAATAGATAAAATATGGTCTATTCTTAGATTGTACGATGCTGTAGAGCAAATAGAACTTAATCTTACTCTTATT
>JAFOZZ010000068.1 GCA_017390945.1 Akkermansia sp. | reverse complement strand
TTGAACCCGCACTTGTGCGGGTGATATATGGTAGCCAGGGGCGTAAGCCCCTGGTTGTGAATAAAGGGAATAAGAGCCCGCACTTGTGCGGGCGGTATAATCGTTGGCAACAAAATCCGCGTCATTGCATGGTGACATCATAAAGCGACCGGTTATGCCACCCGCGCATGCGCGGGTTCTGGTATGTTTGTACGTGTTTACCTGGGGCTTACGCCCCAGTCTACCATTTGCCGCCCGCACTTGTGCGGGCTCAAAAGTACCGCGGGCTTCGCCCGCCAAATTCTCGTTTGTATACCTCAATGATTACCGGGGCGTCTGCTTATTTATCGAACGTTATACTAGTCGGCTTGCGCCGATGGGATAAGCGAAGCGTGTTCTAAACTTAACGCCCGCGCCTCTAAGGCACGGAGCATAAGCCCTTGGTGCTTTGCTATGCTGTGAGCCGGAAGGCTCCTGACTTGGAAATTCGTCCTCGGAAGTCGGCCTTCGTACTTCCCGTTTGTCGTCCTATTGTGATTGTAGGAATAAAATGATTTTTCGAGGTGCTGATAATCAATCAGCTGCGAGGGGTGCCACAGAATATGCTTGACTTGGTGGAGGGAAGCCGTTAGAATGGGCGGAACCGAAAGTGGAGCGTTTGTCGCCGTCAGGGCGAAGCGCTGTAAAACTTTCAAACACACCAAGAAACAATATGAAACTGAACAAAGTAATGGCTTTGGCTTTTGCGGTACTGTTTGCCGCAGGTGGCCTGAATGCTCAGTCGCTGTCGCCCGATACCAAGACTTATTGGGATAAGGGTACTCTCGTTGTTGAGTCTCCTACTCGTCCTGAAGGGCAGCAGCATGTCATCGGTCTGAAGGCTCCCGCTCTCAAGACTGTTCGTGTAGCTTTTGTTGGTCTGGGCATGCGTGGCCCGGGTGCTGTGACTCGTTTCACCCACATTCCCGGTGTGGAGGTAGTGGCTCTGTGCGACTACGAGAAGGAGCGCGCCGAGAAGTGCCAGAAGAGCCTGCGCAAGGCTGGCCTTGCCCCCGCCTCTATTTACTGGGGCGAGAAGGGGTATGAGGAGCTCTGCAAGCGCCCCGATATCGACCTCGTTTACGTGGCTACCGACTGGGACCACCACTTCCCGGTAGCTAAGTGCGCTCTGGAGAATGGCAAGCACACCGCTATCGAGGTGCCCAGCGCCATGAACCTGCAGCAGTGCTGGGAGCTCATCAACCTGTCCGAGAAGACCCGCAAGCACTGCATGATTCTCGAGAACTGCTGCTACGACTGGTTTGAGCTCGACTCCCTCAACATGGCTCAGAAGGGCCTGCTGGGTGAGGTGCTGTACGCTAAGGGTGCTTACATTCACAACCTTGACCCGTTCTGGGGCGAGTACTGGGTGAATGAGAAGAAGGATTCCGATAAGCTCGGCTGGCGTCTGCTCTACAACAAGGAGAACCGTGGTGACGTATATGCTACGCACGGCCTTGGTCCTGTGGCTCAGGTGATGAACATTCACCGTGGTGACCGCTTCAAGACCCTCATCGCTATGGACACCAAGTCCGTACACGGTAAGGAGCTCGTAGAGAAGAAGACCGGCAAGCCATGTCCGGAGTTCCGCAACGGCGACCACACCACCACGCTGATGCGTACGGAGAACGGCAAGGTCGTGGAGATTCAGCACAATGTGATGAACCCGCAGCCCTACAACCGCCTGTTCCAGCTCAATGGTACCCGCGGTTTCGTGAACAAGTACCCGGTTGAGGGCTTCGCTTTCGACGCTGAGCAGCTGATTGCTAACGGCGCTCGCCCCAATCACGAGGACCTCAATTCCCACGGCTTCATGCCCGAGGAGGAGGCTGAGGCTCTCCGCGAGCTCTACCGTCACCCCATCATCAAGAAGTATGGTGAGATGGCTGAGAAGGTAGGTGGCCACGGTGGTATGGACTTCTTCATGGATGTGCGTATGGTATACTGCCTGCAGCACGGTCTGCCCCTCGACATGGACGTGTACGACCTGGCTGAGTGGTGCTGCCTTGCAGAGCTGGGCTCCCTCTCCATGGATAATGGTAACTGCGCCGTTGCTTTCCCCGACTTCACTCGCGGCCACTGGAACGACGTGAAGGGCTACAACCACGCCTGGGCTACCGCTGAGCAGGAGAAGGATGTGGATGATGCCGCTGAGACCTACACCAATGGTCAGAAGGCTGCCGTGCAGGCTTTCGACCTGTGGAACCTCTACGATGCCGCTCAGGCTGCCACCGGTGAGGCTAAGGAAGCTGCTGTGAAGGCTTACGAGGAGGCCGCCGCCAAGGCTCGCGCCATCTACAATAACTGATAGTTTTAGCACTTGTTTTTATCATCCTGCCGTGGGTTTTACTACTCACGGCAGGATTTTCTTTAGAATCTTTACAAAAAATATCGATTCGTCTTGACTTTGACTGTAAAAACAGATACTATTCTTACACGGAAAAAGAGTCCGAAATTTCAACCTTAAACACGCTATTTTATGACCGAGACAGCAACAGAAACTCCCGTGAATCCGTGGGAGGGTTTTAAGGGCGGCGTATGGACGGAGTCCATTGACGTACGCGACTTCATTCAGCAGAATTACACCCCCTACGAGGGCGATGATTCTTTCCTTGCAGGTCCGACCTCCCGCACCAACGACCTGTGGGACGAGGTGAAGGACCTCATGAAGAAGGAGATTGATGCCGGTGGTCTTCTGGATGCCGACACGGAGGTGGTATCCACCATCGTATCTCACGCAGCCGGTTATATCGACAAGGAGAAGGAGCAGGTGGTGGGTCTGCAGACAGACGCCCCGCTGAAGCGCGCTCTCATGCCCTTCGGTGGTCTGCGTATGGCTCAGAAGGCTCTGGAGTCCTACGGCCTGCAGATGTGCCCGCACACGGCTGAGTTCTTCGGTCGCATTCGCAAGACTCACAATGAGGGTGTGTTCGATGCCTACACCAGCGACATCCGCGCCGCTCGTTCCGCCGGTATCATCACCGGTCTGCCCGATGCTTATGGCCGTGGCCGTATCATCGGTGACTATCGTCGTGTGGCTCTCTATGGTACCGACAAGCTCATCGCTGCTCGCCGCAAGGATCTGAAGGACCGTGAGGCCGGTGAGATGACCGAGTCCCTCATCCGTCTGCGCGAGGAAATGAACGAGCAGATTCGCGCTCTGGACGAGCTCGCCCGCATGGGGCAGAGCTACGGCTGCGATCTTACCCGCCCCGCTCAGAACTCCCGCGAGGCTGTGCAGTGGACCTACCTGGGCTACCTGGCTGCCGTGAAGGAGCAGAACGGTGCCGCTATGTCCCTGGGCCGTGTATCCACCTTCCTCGACATCTACTTCGAGCGCGACCTGGCCGCCGGTACCATTACCGAGGCTGAGATTCAGGAGCTCATGGACCACTTCGTGATGAAGCTGCGCATGGTGCGTTTCATCCGTACCCCCGAGTACAACAGCCTGTTCTCCGGCGACCCCACCTGGGTAACGGAGTCCATCGGTGGTATGGGCGAGGACGGCCGCACGCTGGTAACCCGCAGCTCCTTCCGTATGCTGCAGACCCTGTACAACCTGGGGCCGGCACCGGAGCCGAACCTCACCGTACTGTGGGCTCAGGGCCTGCCCGAGGGCTTCAAGAAGTTCTGCGCCAAGGTTTCCATCGAGACTTCCTCCGTGCAGTATGAGAACGACGACCTCATGCGCCCGTACTGGGGTGATGACTACGGCATCGCCTGCTGTGTGTCTGCCATGCGCATCGGCAAGCAGATGCAGTTCTTCGGCGCCCGCGCCAACCTGGCCAAG
>JAFOZZ010000067.1 GCA_017390945.1 Akkermansia sp. | reverse complement strand
CACGGGGAGCCAAGTTACCGAAGGAGGGATACTTGCGCTCCAAGTAGTAGTCACGGTCGTTCTCGGCTACATCGGAGGGCTTCATCTCGCCACGACGAATCTTGGCAGCCACCTCACGGCTCTTGGGCACCCAGATACGGCCATCGTTACGCAGAGACTCGGACATAAGGGTCAGCTTGCTCTGGTAGTCGCCCTTCACGGGGATGCAGGTGGGGTGAATCTGCGTGAAGCAGGGGTTAGCGAAGTAAGCACCCTTCTTCCAGCAGGCGCAGGCAGCACCTACGTTGCAGCCCATAGCGTTGGTGGAAAGGAAGAATACGCGGCCGTAACCACCGGTAGCCAGCAGCACGGTGTCACCAGCGTAGCTCTTAATCTCGCCGGTCACCATATCGCGCACCACGATACCCTTGGCGTGGCCATCAACCACTACCAGATCCATCATTTCGGTGCGGGGGAACATCTCGATGTGACCCTTGCCGATTTCCTTCTCCATAGCCTGGTAGCAACCCAGCAGCAGCTGCTGACCGGTCTGACCACGGCTGTAGAAGGTACGCTTAAGCTGAGAACCACCGAAGGAGCGGTTATCGAGCAGACCACCGTATTCGCGGCCGAAGGGCACGCCCTGAGCCACGCACTGATTGATGATGTTGCAGCTCACCTCAGCCAGACGGTATACGTTGGCCTCACGAGCGCGGAAGTCACCACCCTTCACGGTATCGTAGAACAGACGGTATACGGAGTCACCATCGTTCTGGTAGTTGTGAGCGGCGTTCACACCACCCTGAGCGGCGATGGAGTGTGCACGGCGGGGGCTATCCTGGTAGCAGAAGCACTTCACATTGTAGCCCAGCTCGGCCAGCGTAGCAGCGGCTGAGCCACCAGCCAGACCCGTACCCACGATAAGCACGGTGTACTTACGGCGGTTATTGGGGTTGATGAGCTTAGCCTCGCGCTTGTACTTGGTCCATTTCTCGGCAATGGGGCCATCCGGAATGCAGGAATCCGGCATGTAATCGCTTACGGGAAACTTAATTTCTTTCATGATTGAAGAGGAGTTTGTAAGGGGTTATTTGAGGATACCGAGCATCACGCATACGGGGATGGAGATGAAGGCACCGCACACGATGACGGCGAAAGCCCAGGACACCAGGTTGTACAGCGGGCGCACCTTGCGGGTGGAAAGACCCACGGTCTGGAGCACGGACTGCAGACCATGGCGCACGTGCATCATGAGGCAGAGAATAGCCACAATGTAGAAGATGGAGCAAACAGGCTGCTGGAAAGCGTGCAGGATGTGCTGGTAGCAGTTGGCGGGGTCACCATTGAAGGTAAGCTGCCACAGGTGGAACACAATGAAGCAGAGAACCATGAGACCCGTCAGAACCATCGTACGAGAGGAAAGCGTAGCCTTAAGGGTACCCTCGCGCTGATAGGGAGTGCGGGCGTTCTTGTTCTCAATCTTGAGCACCAGAGCGAGCACAATGTGCACCAGAGCCACGGCCAGCAAGCCCAGACGAATGGACCAGAGCAGCCAGGCGGGCATGGAGTGCAGCCCCGTTGCGTAGTAGTCAATCCAGGAGCGGTCGCCTGCAGCCACATCACCACCGAAGATGGTAATGTTACCGGCCAGGTGCCCCACCAGGAAGAGGAGGAGACACGCCCCCGTGAGAGCCACAAGAATCTTGCGGCCGATGGAGGACGTGACGAATTTGCATGCTGTCGTGATTATATCGTTCATAAGTGCAATAACGTCTTTGCGCCCCTTACTCTACTATAAACCGCAGGAAAAGGCAAGCACCAATCCGCATTGATGCATTAAAAAATGCCGTCCGGCAGCAAAAGCAACACAGCAAACACGGCCAACAGCACCGCAAACAGCCTGTCAAGCGCATCCGTATGCCGTACATAACAAGTGCGCAGCGGCTTCCACTGCAACATACCAGCCCACATACTCCACCCCAGCAGGCATGTAAGCGACATCGCCAGCATCAGCACCGGCGCATACCAGACCATCATCGCGTGCGCCATAAGCGGCCCGGCGCTCAAGGTCAGAATAAAGAGCATACACTTGGGGTTCAATATATTACAAAGGAACCCCTGCCACAGCAGCGAGCTATAACGCTCCAGCGGCGCCGCGCCCTCCCACAGCTCCGGTTCAGCCGAACGGGCATGAAAAGGAAAAATCTTATACGCCAGATAAAGCAGCCAGGCCGCTGCCGCCCACAGCATATACACGCTCCAGCTCTGGTGCATCACCCAGGCACCAGCCGTGCATGCTACAACAGACTGAATCAAAAAGCCCAGGCTAATCCCTGCCCCTACGGCTATACCGCGCAGACATCCCTGCGCCAATGCCGTACGAAACACGAAAAACACGTCCGGCCCCGGGCTGAGTTGCGACACCAGCAGCAACCCACACACCACCACAATGCTCCAGATTGCCTCAATCATCCTTATTCACCAGGTACAAACTGAGCCAACGGCAGCACAGCATTGCCCCCCAGGCCGAACTTTCGCTCACGAATCGTCGGAGCCAATGCAGGAGAGGTCTCATACGCGCAGCGGAACATCTCCATCTTAGCATCAATGTTATCCGCATGGTGCAGCACCAGCGCCTCCGGGGTCTTGGGTACCACCGGCGAGCCATACTCCAGCACGCCGTGGTGGGAGGCAATCAGGTGCAGCAGGTGCAGGCGTACCTGCTCCGTAGCGGGCTTCAGCGCCTTCCACTCAGCGCGCTTCTCAGGCGTACAGATATTTTTCCACAGACTATTAACTATCTCAATACCAATGGAAATATGCCCCAGCAGCTCGCCCATTTCATTAAATTCCACGCCAAAGCCCTGCTCCGGGCAACCTGTCTCCCACATCTTACCACAGTCGTGGAACAAAGCGCCAGCCAGCACCAGGTCACGGTTCACATGCGGGTAGGCTGCACAAATGGAAGCCGCAGCACGCATCACCCCAGCCGTATGCTCAGCCAACCCACCACGGCGGGCATGGTGCATACCACGTGCCGCAGCAGCACGGCGAAAACGCACTTCATGCGTCTCCGCCAGCGCACGGCACAACGCAGCCAGGCGCGGGTCCTGCATCCCGGTTACAAAATCCAGTATGCACTGCCAATCAGCTGCATGGCGCTCCGCCAGCTCAGCACCACCACTCAGCAAAGCCTCTTCTTCCTCCGCACTCAGGGGGCGAAAATCCATCTCAGCCGCCTCCATACCATAGGCACTGCTCTGCCAGTTCGCTGTCACAGCCATGGTACTTCCCTCCTGCATGGCGCGGCAGGTCGCATTCCACGGAGCATTATCCCACACCTTAATCGCCATGGTATCCGAGGCATCCGCAAACACAAGCTCCAGGTACGGCTTACCCGTCTTCGTGGTCTTGGTAAGCTTCTGCGTTAACTGCACGAACACACTCCCCTGGGTCACCCCCTCGGCAGCGGTATTTTTGAGCTGAGATATAGTATCGTAATGCACGCCTGCATTTTACCCCTCGCGCTCCACATTGTCAACAGGCAATCACCCGCTCAAAGCGAAGAAAATCACGTCTCACCACCCACTATACGCTTGAAGTGGCGCTATCTATGTGCTAGTCTGTAAAGCATGAGATTTTCGCGCCACCTCCTGCACCTGCTTCTGCTGGCAAGCATGCTGGCACCTATGGCCAGTGGTGCGCTGAATGCCGGCGCCCTGCGCGACCTCCTCAAGCAAGAGCCTCCCGGCATTACCCAGATGGAGCAGGAGCTCAGCGAACTCCGCAAGGACAAGGAAGGCGCCAAGCAGAACCGCGAGCTCATCTCCGACCTGCGCCGCAATATCTCGCACAGCAAGGCCGAGTTCAACAAAGCGCGCACAACCGCGCTCAGTATGCTGAAAAAAACGGAGCAAAGCCGCAACATCAACCACCGAGACGAGCAAGGCCGCACCCTGCTCATGCTGGTAGCCGCCACGGGGCTGGACAGCGCCACCCAGATGCTGCTGCGCGAGAATCCGGCGCTGAATATCGCCGACAAGCACAACAAGGTAGCCTACGACTACGAGCGCTCCGCCGGGGGCAATGCCATCACCGAGCACCTCAAGCAAATGTGGCAGCAAGCCGTTCCGTCCATGCAGTGCGACCGCATGGAGGAGCTCATGGACTGTGGCGCCGACCCGAACTGGCAGGTTGCAGTCGAACTTGCGGAAACTGGCGAGGCCACACAGGAGGCTCCCATCGTCCTTGCTCTGCTGGCCAACAATCAAACCGCCTTCGACCTACTGATGAGCTTCGATGCCAGCCCCGAAACCCGCACACAGGACGCCCGCAAGCTGGTGGAGCTCGTAGTAGAGCAGCAAAATGACCAAGCATTCATCACACTGCTGGAAAAAGGCTGCAAAACCGATACCGTTTTCAGCGATGGCCGCTCCATGTTCGAGCACCTGCTTGCAGCTGGCGCGGAGCAATGCCTCAATGCCTGGCTACGCAAAGCGACAGACACCCCAGGCACCGCTTCCAATCTCTGCCTCGTGGCACGCCACGGCACCTTGCAGGCCGTGCAACTCATCTTTTCCACCCACAAAGAAGCGCTCAACACCGAGGATAGCGAAGGCAACCTCCCGCTGCACGAGGCTGCTCGCCGCGGCGACCCCGCAATTTACCAGGCGCTTCTGCAAGCCGGCGCTACCCCACACGGCACCAATATGCGAGGAGAAACCCCGCTCATGCACGCCGCCCTCAGCGGCAGCGAGAGCATGCTCGCCACAGTGCTGAAAGACATTACCCCCGAGCACCTGCAGGCGCGCGATGAAGCAGGCCACACCGCCATCCATTACGCCCGTCTGGCAAAGGACCAAGCCGCGGAGCAAGCCCTGAAAACCGCGGGGCTCTCCCCTCAGCCCAACGATTAAGCTCCGCCCCCTACTATAACCCATGGCCATTCACGTCAGACCAGTTAATCGCACCCGGCACATTCTCCTGCGCCGCCTGCGTAAGATGCTGTTGTTTGCCGCCATAGCCGCCCTTTGTACCCTGCTGACAGGCACCCTCACGCTCTACCTCAATTACATCCTGATAGAGAGCGAAAAACAGGCCACATTCACTTACGTATACGCCGAGGACAACGAGCCCCCTACCCCGCCACCACCTACTCCCAGGCGCGAGCTCGCCGGTGGTTCTTCTGCTGCCTCATCCAGCATCAGGCCGGATGTCATCGTCAGCACCAGTACGGACTCATTCTCCAGTCTCTCCCCCATAGAAAGCAATCTGGGCGATGGCCTGGCCTCGGCCGGGCTGGGCGACCTCGGCTTCGGCATGGGCTTCGGTGGTGATGGTCTGGGCGAAGGCTTCGGCACCGGCCAGGGCAAGGGCAGCGGCAGCGATGATGGCCGTAGCAAGCGAGCCGGGTACAACGACGACATCCAGGTTGTCCTCGCTCTCGATGCCTCCGGCAGTATGAGCTACCTCTTCAATGCCGTTGCTGCCTCCATGGAGCAAGTGCTCAACACTCTGGGCAATGCCAGACTCAACGGCAAGAAGACTAAGGTCAACGTCGGCATCGTCGTCTATGGGCAGGACAAAGCCAACGGCGCCCCCTTTATGCTCTCGAACTTCACCACCTCTATCACCAAACTGCGCAACAAGGTGAAAGAAGTACCCTGCACTGGTTACAACGAGGAATGCGGCAATGCCATTCAGTTTGCCGTCAGAAAGTTCCCATGGAACATGCGCGAGCGAGACGACATGCTCAAGGTCATCTTCATCTGCGGCAACGAGCCATTCGACCAGGGCCCCGTCAACTACAAGCAGGCGATTGATAACGCCACCGCTGCCAACATTATCATCAACACCGTCCACTGTGGCGAACAAGATGCCCAATGGGCCGAAGCCGCCGAAATCGGCAACGGCATGGGGCTCACCTTCGCCATGTCCGAAGAAGAAGCGCAGAAACAATCGAGCGATGAGGACATGCGCCAGGCGCTTCTTGCCCTGCACAAGCTCCCGCTGCTGCCGGTTGGCGCCCCTGCCGTACAGCAAGAGCACCTGAAGCGCCACAGCAACACCCCGCCCCCGCCCAAAGGCAAAAAACAACTTGCCGCCTGGCTGGGGAACCACCGCGACCGCGTCATCAACGGCTTCCCCTGGGACGCAGCAGAAATCTGCCGCCGAGCAGGAGCCAGCCATTTCACACTGGCACACATAGGTGGCCGCGGCAACCTGCCTCTGAGCCTGCGCGGCATGAGCGATGCCGAGGCTCTGGCCACCATCCGCGCCGCAGCGGAGCAGCGCGAACAGCTGCTGCAACATTACAAATCAACCGTAGGCGGTAGCGACTTCGCTGCCCAGATATTGGAAACCCTCCGCGAACAAGCGCTGGAGAAAGGCATTAACATCGAGCTCTGATACCCCATCGCCATGTTTGCCCTCATCATCACCGACAGCACCGGCAAAAACATCCTGCACCCTCTCCCGCCTGAAGAAGGGCGCAGCTACTCACTGGGGCGCTCCGAAGAGTGCGATATCCCCCTGCCGGATGAAGTACACCTGTCGCGTGTACACTGCTTGCTGACCGTCCACGAACAGCAGATTTACCTGCAAGACAACAACTCCAGCAACGGCATCTACGTTGGCTCACGCCGCCTTACCTCCGAGCGCATGGTGCTGGAGCGCGAGTACAAGGCCGGCCTCTGCACACTCGTACTCATTCGCGCCATTCCCGACAAAGAACACGCCGCCTCAACATTCCATTTCGACTCGGACGAAGCCCCCACAGACCTTGCAGAAACAGAGGAGAACCCCAGCACCCCAGAGGTGCAGGACACATCGGTGCCGGCACCCAAGCTGCAGCCCCCTGCTCCGGCACCGGCTCCGGCGGCTCCCCCGCGGCTGCCGCGTTGTGGCAAAGCCACGCCTCGCCCTCTGAGAGGCGTACATAAGTCCGTAGCCCCCGAGCGTCCTCGCCCGCCTCATAAACCCTTCCTCACCGCAGCAGGCACAGCCCCGGGCACTCCACCGCCCAGCAAAAAGCAGCTACGCAAACCCGCAGAAAACACAGCACCACGAGTACAACATGCTCCCAGCCAGCCCGGCGACTCACTGGGACTCCCCACGGATTTTGAGCTCAGGATGCGACTGATGAACACCACCCCCACGCTGCCAGCAGGCACAGCGCTCCGCTTTGCCATCACAGCCAGTGAGCACAGTTATTTCTACCTGGTACAGTACGACTGCCACGGCACTCCCACCCTGCTTGTTCCCGGCCTGACTGGCGACGACAACAGAGTATTTGCTCATACGGAAATGCAGTTTCCCCACCCCTGCGGCAATGAATACGAACTCATCGTCGAAGCGCCGCTGGGGCATGAAATGCTCATCGGTATAGCCTGTACTGATTCCTCTGCCTTTGAACGCCACTGGCGCAAAATCATCGCCACCGGAGCCGCCACCCCGGTTCAGGCCGAACTACAAGCCATTCAGCAGTGTACCGCTCCCTCTACACGCTGGGCATCGGCCATCATGCACATTACAACCGGCAATTAATTCCACACCACAACCAATCGCTACAAAAAAGCCCCTCATTTCTGAGGGGCTTTTCGTATCAGCAAAACTAAACAACTTCATTAAGCAGCCGGTGCGGGCTCTACGGCAGGAGCCGGAGCCTCAACAGCGGGAGCTTCTACGGCAGGAGCCGGGGTCTCAACAGCGGGAGCCGGGGTGGGCTCTGCGGCAGGAGCGGGGGTAGCAGCAGGCGTGTCGTACTGCTCCAGGTTAATGGAAGGAGCGGGAGTAGTCTCCTCAGTAGCCTTCTCGACAACAACGGGTACGGGCTGCTCAGCAGTAGCGAGGTCGGACTTCTTCTGCTGGAACTGACGGTTCATCAGCACAGCCAGCACGAAGCAGAGAATCATGAAAAGGGTGCCGAAGAGCACCGTACCCTTCTTCAGCACATCGGTAGTCTGAGCGCCAAAGGCCTGATCGGTCATCTGAGCACCGAAAGCGGCACCCAGGCCTTCCTGCTTGGGACGCTGCATGAGCACGATAAGCAGCAACAGCGCGCACACAATCATCAGCAGCGCGAATACAATGTAAATGGAGGTTGTGAGAAGCATGGCGGTAATTCTATCTTAAAATTAGGGGTTTGTAAAGCTTTTAGGCGATAATTTCATTAACTTCGTTGCAAACAATGCGAGTGGGCGTAATCGGCTTATCATCCAGAGCAAAGCTCATAATGACGACACGCTCACCAGCCTTAATCAGGTGTGCGGCGCCACCATTCACGATAATCTGCCCTGTACCGGGAGGCCCTACCAACACATATGTCTCGAAACGATTACCAGAGGTCACGGAAGCAACCAGCACCTTTTCCCCCGGCCAAAGCCCTGCGGCTTCCACCAGGTCCTGCGGTATTTCAATGCTACCTTCGTACTCCACATCGCCACGGGTAACCATAGCGCGGTGAATCTTCGATTTGAGCTGAGAGACAAGCATAACGAGAAATGTTGCGGCCGGATATGAAACTACTTTTCTCAACAAATGTCAATCATAAACACACAAATTCTGGCATTATGCCACAGCTACCAAGCAACATTGGAATCTGCAATCTACCATCCGCAATCTCCAAAGTTATCTCAGGCGGCTATCGGTCTGTATGTCTCGCTTCGCCCCATTGCGACCCGAAACCCGGCTTTCACTCGGCATCCATAACTCTACACATTCTTCCCTGCCAGGCGGGCGCAGACGGGACATGTAGGCTTACAGCCGCGGGCGGGACAATGCTCTCGCCCCCACAGCACGAACTGCACGTGCAGGCGGTTCCAGCAATCCTTCGGAAACAGCTTTTTGAGGTCTGCCTCCACTTTCTCTACCGTTTTTCCACGGCTGAGCCCCCAGCGACGAGCCAGGCGGAAAATATGCGTATCGACCGGGAAAGCCGGGTGGGCGAATGCCTGAGCCATCACCACACTGGCGGTCTTGTGTCCCACACCAGGCAAGGCCTCCAGGGCTTCAAAGGAGTCCGGCACCTCCCCACCATGCAACTCTAATAACTGGGCGGCCATACCGACCAGGCGCTTAGCCTTGGTCTCCGTCAAACCGCAGGTGGCAATATACTCGCGCACCTCCTGCCAGCTCATGGCAGCCATTGCCTGCGGTGTGGGTGCTGCTTCAAAAAGCGCGGGTGTCACCTTATTCACGCGAGCGTCCGTGCACTGAGCAGAAAGCATGACGGCAACCAGTAGAGTGAAGGGATCCCGGTGGTGCAGCGGGCACCCCGGTTCCGGGTACGCCCGGGTTAATTCCTCCAGCACAATAGCAGCTTTTTCCTCGCGTCTCATGGTATGATATCGTCGTAAAATGTGGAAGCCCGGCTTCCGCTGCGCCTCTCGCCCATATGTTCATAATCAAACCATGGGGGAGATAACGCGCTGGCAAGCCAGGCTTACGCTAAACCGGCACCCGCTCCACTAAGCAGCAGGCACCCGGTCGGATTATCGGCGCATATTGCTCAGCGGCCCCAGGGCGGCATTACCTTCCTGCTCCGTCACACCGCTCCAGGACGTCACGCCACGGGTACGACCCTCGGGGCCAACCACCGTGCGAGTGGTGGGGGGAACCATAGGCACAGAACGCGTGCAGGAGGTCACGACGGAAGCCACCAGCACCAGAGATGCAATCATTACGTATTTCATTGTTATCAGTAATTCGGGGTTAAAAGTCCGCCGCCATACCCACATAGGGGACTGGCGGCGGCAGGTAAGTTTTTATCAGGTCAGCATGACCCGCGTTCTACCAGCATCAGGAGCCAATGGGCTTCTGCAGGAACACGCGGTCGCCAATCTCGATGGACACGCCAGCGGGGAGCGCATCGGGAGCGAACTCAGCCACCACCTGGCCATCGCCTACGCTCAGCACGCGCAGCTTGGCAATCATCTTGCCATCGCGCTTAACCAGCAGCGGGGCGGTGTCACCAGCCACGATACCGCTGTCCTTAGAGGCGCTGAATACTACGAAGCGGAAGCGGCGGTCCACAGCCATGATGATGAACTCGTCATCATTCTTGCGGTACTCCTCCTCGAAGCGGCGGTTGATACCATCCAGGCGAGCCAGCTCGGTGGTCTCCTGACCTACCTTCTTCACAGCAGCCTCGCGCACCGTGGTCTTCTCCTCAAGCTCAGCAGTCAGAGTCTGGGAGCGCTCCTTCTCGGTGTTCACCGTTTCCTCGAAGCGGGCAACAGCCTCGCTCAGGTCGCTTACGGAAGCCATCTCGGGTGCCGGCAGGGAGCGGAAGAAGGCAAGCATAGCCTCTACCTCCTTCTCAATCTCCTCCTGGCGAGCCTTGGCGTCCTCCAGCTTCTCAGCCATCTCGTCGCGAGCGGCCACCTGGCGGGCAAGCTCAGCCTCAGCCTCAGCGAGCTCCTCAGCGGAGCGCTGCATGAGGGTATGAGCCTCGGCGCTGGCCTCAAGAGCCTTCTTACGCTCACCGGAGAGGGAAGCCACACGGCCATCGAGGGTGGAGTTCACGGCCTTCAGACCAGCTGTACCATCGGGGCCACCAGTGGCGCCGATAACAAGCTTCATCGTGGTCTGCTGCTGGTTCGAGTACATCCAACCGGCGATACCCAGACCCAGTGTTGCAACAACTGCAATAAGAGGTGCGATTTTCATTTTCTAGGAGAGGAAGTGTAAGATTGATTATTTATTGCGAACGGAAACAACAGTGTCACCCACCTCGACGCGCTCGCCGGTCACCATGGTGCTGTACACCACATCGCAGCTGGCGCGGTTCGTCTCTACGAGAGTTACATTAAGCTCGCAAATCTTCTTCTCGCCGCGCATCACAGCCAGGCGGGAACCGATAACAATGCCCTTGTCGATACCGGCATCGAGGATGATGTAGTCCCACTGACGGTCAGCATCCATCACGCGGCACTTAAGCTCGGGGGGAGAAATACGAGCCTGACGATCCTGAGCCAGCTTCTTGGCAGCAGCGATAAGCGTGTTGAGACGCTCGCTCTCGGCACCAAGAGCAGCAATCTTGGCATCCTCCTCGGCGTTCTTGCGCTCCAGCTCTACGTTGCCATCCATCAGCTCCTTAGCCTTGGCGCCCACCTCTTCTTCGGTGGCGGAATCGGGGTCGAGATCCACAATGGGAGCGGCCTTGGCGAAGGCATCGGTCTTCTCCTTCTTTACAGCCTCTAGGCGCTGAGTAATCTCCTCGTACTCGCTGGTGAGAGAAGCCAGCTCAGACTTCGTTTCCTCGGTCTTGGTCTCAGCCTCAGCCTTCTTGTTCTCGTTGTTAGTCTTCTCGTTGGTCAGCCACTCTGTGCGATACTCAGCGTATGCCTTGATGGTACGGTCGAGAGAAATGTTTTTGTTCTTGCCTACGGCCTGCTCAAACTGAGTCTGAACAGCAGCAATCTCACCGCTGGACGAGGTCATAGCCCCGTGATTCTTAGAGAAGAGGTAAGACGCACCCAGGAAGAGCGTTACTGAGCCGATGATGATGTATTTCCACATGGTGTAAGTATAAAAAATTGCAGCTGTTCGCTAATAT
>JAFOZZ010000066.1 GCA_017390945.1 Akkermansia sp. | reverse complement strand
TTCATCGACCCCGAGGTGGAGAAGTACTGGATGGGTGGCAACAACCCCGGCGGTGTAGACCTGTACGTAGGTGGCACCGAGCACGCCGTGCTGCACCTGCTCTATGCCCGATTCTGGCACAAGGTGCTCTACGACTACGGTCTGGTAAGCACGAATGAGCCCTTCAACAAGCTCGTCAACCAGGGTCTTATCCTGGGCGAAGACAGCCAGAAGATGTCCAAGAGCCGCGGCAACGTGGTAAACCCCGATGACATCGTGCGCGAGTACGGTGCTGACTCCCTGCGCCTGTACGAAATGTTCATGGGGCCGCTGAAGGAGGTGAAGCCCTGGCAGACCAAGGGTGTGGAAGGCATCAGCCGCTTCCTGGCTCGCGTATGGCGTGTCGCCATGGTGGAGAATCAGGAGGGCGAGTGGGTACTCTCCGGCAAGATTACCGGTGAGGATAACGGCGAGGTAACACCTGTGCGCAAGGAAGTGCACAAGACCACCAAGAAGGTAACGGAGGACATTGAGGCCATGAGCTTCAACACCGCTATCTCCAAGATGATGGAGTGCACCAACGCCATGACCAGCGCCGCCGCTGTAACCGTGAGCGACTACGTGCAGCTGCTGCATGTGCTCAATCCTTTTGCCCCGCACATCACTGAGGAGCTGTACAGCACCCTGCGCCAGCAGTTCACGAACCTGCCTGCCACCCAGCTTTGTCAGCAGACCTGGCCGACCTTCAATCCCGAGTACCTGGTGGAGAACACCAAGGAAATCGTAATTCAGGTGAACGGCAAGCTGCGCGACAAGATTACTGTGGCTACCGATGCCCCCAAGGAGGAGGTAGAAGCCGCCGCTCTGGCCTCCGCCCGTGTGCAGGAGTTCACCAACGGCAAGACCATCCGCAAGGTTATCGTTGTGCCGGGTCGCCTGGTCAACATCGTGGCCAACTAATCAGCCACACCATTCCTTTCAATCCCTCGGCTTGTTCATCAGGCCGAGGGATTTTGATTTCTCCAGAACGAGGGACGAAGTAATAAAAACTTAACACCCGCGCTCTGAGGCACAGCGAACGAGCCTGACAATTTTTGCGTTTTCCTCACAATCTTTGAATCTGCTCTATACAATCAATAAGCGTCTGCTCAAAAAAATGCCTTACTTAAGACTTGCTAAATAAATAGCGGTGTGGTAGCATGCGCGCATGCGCATTATTGTCCAACTTGCAGCGATTTGTCTGGCCACACTTGTGAGTAGCTGTAGCCACTCCTATGCTGGGTATATGACCGGGCAACGTCAGCGAGGCTCTGGCATTCATTCTCAAAGTCCTATACCCGTCGCCGCAGGTAGGATTTATCGCAACACATCAGCCCTGGCACCGACGCGCCCCCTGGCCATACCGCGCACCCCTGCCCCCAAGCCGAACTGCGGTGCCGTATGCGTGATTGACCCTCGCACGGGCAACGTGCTCTACGGTCACAACCTGCACGAGCGTCGCCAGGTAGCCAGCACGCAGAAAATCATTACCGCACTCTGTGCATGTGACGCGGGGCACCTTAATAGCCCCATGACCATTCAGCAGTCTGACAAGACAAGCGTCAGCCCCATCCGCTCCAAACTGCGTGTGGGTGAAAGCTATCCCCGCGGTGCCATCATGCACGCCATGCTCACCGCCAGCTGCAACGACCTGGCACAGGCTCTGGCTCGCGACAGCGCCGGCAGCGTTGACCTCTTTGTTAAGCGCATGAATGCCCGAGCCCGCCGCATGGGCATGCGCAACTCCCTGTTTGCCAACCCCAGTGGTCTGCCGGCTCCGCAGTACTCCACCGCATACGATATGGCTCTTGCAGCCTGCTATGCCTACATGAACCCGTACATCCGCGACTGCATCAATGACCAGCAGATTATCCTCACCCGCCCGAATGGCCAGCAAGTCACGTTCAATAACACCAACAAGCTGCTGCCAAAGTACAGCTGGGTTCAGGGTATGAAAACAGGCTACACGAATGCCGCCAAGCGGTGCCTTATTTCCTGCGGTGCCATCAATGGCCGCGCCGTTATCGTCGTGGTGCTGGGCTGCGAAAAGCGCCGCATCTGGGACGAAAGCGAAAAATACCTGCGCTGGGCACTCAACGTATAAAGTATCGACCCTTTTATGTCGCGCAAAAAGCCCCGATGGGGCTTTTTTTTCTTTTCATCAGTAAGCAAAATGTTATAATCACAGGAGAGGAACATGGCAGCCATGCAGAACAGAAAGCGAAAGCGCAGAGTGAAGAGACCCGATACCGCTTCACTCTGGGGATTCCTCTTTCACCGCGAAACACCGCCCAACGACATGACTCGCGGCACATTGTACTCCCGCCCGGGGGAGGACGATGATGACGAGCAGGATGGCAAGCGCAATCTGTGGGCAGAAATCTGGGGGCTGTTCAATTTCTGGTCCTGCTTTGCATTCATTTTATTCCTTATCTTTGTAGGGGTACTGTGCGGGCTCGTGCAGCAGATGTGGCAGCCGCAGTCACTCAAAGACATAGCCGGCTACAATGATAAAGCCCCGGCAAAGGATCTGAGCGTCCTTATCAGCAATGCCAACGGCAGCACCATCAGCTTCTCAGAGGGCGAGCTGAACCGCTACCTGCGCGACACATGCCGCTTGCGCCAGACGGGCATTTTCTCCATCTTTGCTAATGCTCAAGGCATTGCCGTGCGTATTCACGATGGATACGCAGAGGTCGTCATCGACCGCTTAGTCGGTGCCAATATGCACCAAACCACCTCGGTCAACCTGACTTTCCACCAGGAAGTGGTGCATGGCCGCCCCGAGCTAAAGGTAGAGCTGCGCGGCGGAGCCCCGCTCCTGGGCAATATGCCTCGCGGCGGCACAATCGGCAGCGTTGGCGTACCGCAGAAGCATATTCAGGTCATGCAACCGGCACTCGAAACACTGCTTGACTGCTACCCGGACATTATTACCACCGTCAAGGAGTACGGCTACTGCCCCATTTTCGAAGCAGGCTCCCCCAATGGTGAAGGCAGAGTCACCCTTATCCCTTACACAGCAACATAATACTCTTATATGAACAAGCGCACTGTATCTCTTATCCTGGCTCTTGTGAGCAGCAGCATGCTCAGCTCCTGCATCTGGCAGCCCTTTATCCAGACCTTCACCCGCGACGAATACCCCGGTAACCGCCCGCCCATGGTGATTGCTGACAAGGATGGCAAGCCTGCCCACACAAACTGGCTCAAGCAGGACGAGTTCATGCTGCCCCCCTCCTCTCACCTGACTCGCCAGATTGATACCGCAGACGATGGTATTCCTTACGGCATCCCCTCCGAGTACAGCAACGTGATTATCTCGCCCTACGCCCCGCACTATCAGCTGGACTACACAGGCATCTCCGTGGGCGATAAGGTATGGGACCCCTATACCAAGAAGCCCTTCTACATTTCCCGCACGTACACCTTTAACTGATACTGTACGCCATGGCCGAACCTGCTGAGGCAAAGAAACCCACGATAGCACAATACCTTGGGCTGTTTGCCTACAAGGCATTTTGCGGCGTGCTCGCCATTACCAATATCCGCGTAGTTGCGGCATTGGGTTGTGCGGTTGGCTACCTTGCATGGCTGGCGCTTCCGTCCCGCCGCCAGGTCGTAGAGCGCAACCTGCGCATCATTCTGGATCCGACACTTCGTCCCGCGCAATTAGCCACGATGGTGCGCCGCAATATGGTGCGCACCTCCATGAACATGATTTGCGCGGTTAAAACCGGCCTGATGTCGGATCGCGAGATGAAAAAATCCATCAGCGTCGTGGGTGCTGAGGGATTGGCCTCCATGGGCAGAAACGGCTGCACCGCCATCGCCAGTATTCCGCACGCCGGTAACTGGGAGATTCTGGCACGCATCCGCCCGATGTTCAAGGACATTGAACACTTTGGCTCCATGTACCGCCGCCTGGCTAATCCGCTGCTGGAAAAGATGGTATACGATGCCCGCACCCACTACGGCTGCGAGATGCACAGCAAGGAGGATGGCCTGAAAACGGTGCTGAAGCTCGCCCGCACCGGTGGTCTGCTCGGTGTGCTGAGCGATCAGTTCACACGCGAGGGCATCTACCTGCCATATTTCGGCAAAGTAACAGGTACCACCCCCCTGCCGGCACTGCTCTATAAGCGCTGCAAGGGCAAAGGCGGTCTCACTGCCGTCTATACCCGCAACATTGCCTTTGGCAAGTGGGAGGCCATACTGCACCATCCCATCAAGGTAGAGGACGGCAACGACAGCCTTGAAGAAATCACCATGAATATCAACCTCGCTCTGGAGAAATGCCAGATGGAGAATATTCTCGATGGTTTCTGGATGCACCACCGCTGGAAGACCTTTGCTGAGTTTGCTCCGGCCAACTCCATGATGAATGACCAGATTGAGCGCTACGCCAAGCTGCCCTTCCGCTGTATTGTATGCATGCCCGAGAGCTTCGATGAGGCCATTCAGCTGCTCCCGATGCTGCGCATCATGAAGGCCGCTCGTATCGACATGCAGATTACGGTTGCCGCTCCCGCAGAGCAGAAGAACTTCTGGAAGGCTCAGCAGGACATCGTTACCTACGTAGTGACGACCGATGACAAGGTATCTGCCTGCGACCAGCTGGACAGCGATGAACTGTATAAGGATGGTCCGTTCGATATGCTCTTCATGTACAGCGACAACAAGCGGGCCATGAAGGGCTACCGCAAGCTGGGTCCCATCTTTATCGATGGCATGCCGGATAACCAGCTGGCCTCCACCTTCCGCTTCCGAACACGCAAGAACCCCACGCCGGTTAAGCCGAATCAGCAGCGTGCTCGCGACTACACGAAGCGCATGGAGACCGTCAACAAGGTGGAAGCACCGGAAAACACTTTCGCCCCCGCCAACGGCAACGCCGAGGTCAGTGGCAACTTCATTGCCCCCTTCTCCACACTGGGTACTGCCGACAGCTGGCCGGTGGAGAATTGGAAGGAACTGGTCGGACAGCTGGGCAAAACCACTCTGCTGGCACTCCCGCAGGACAAAGAACGCGCCAGCCAACTCGCTACGGAGCTGGGCTGCGAGCTCTGCATCTGCGCCCCGGAGGATATTTGCAAGCACATGGGTGCCGACTGCCATCTGTATGCAGTGGACGGCCTGCTGCCCTCCCTGGCAGCCCTGGCAGGCAGCAAGTGCACCGTACTGATGGCCACCCGCCAACCGGAGCGCTACGCCCCTGCTTTCGGTACCGGCCACCGCAGCGTGAGCAATCACACCCCCTGCCACCCCTGCTATCAGGCCACCTGTGACCAGCCTACCCCCTGCGCCTCTCAGGTAACAGTAGCTGATATGTTGGGCAAATAATCCGACACGAACATTCAACAAACAACCGCCGTTAGCGAGGATATTCCTCATGCTAACGGCGGTTTTGCTTGTACTGCGTAGGAAATCTTTTATCTATACGTAAGCGAGTGAGAGGCAATAACCCTGCCCAACAAAATAATCAGCGGTAAAGCTTTGCATCCCACCCTTTGGCCGCAATATCCCGTGAATGCCCCCATGTCTCAGGAGGCGGGGGCTCGGTGATATTGAAGTATTTTACAAGACGTCGTACCTTTCGCCATACCATTGCATAAAGGAGAGGATAAATTAAACGGCGGCAGAATACATTGAAACTCCATTTCTCTCGCAGATTATAGCCAGAGACACCGGATTTTTTCATCACGGCTTCATACCGTTCTCTCATAAGCCGGTAATTGTACCGCCAAGGCTTATACCTACCCACAAAGTGAATGATTCCCGGGTACTGCGAAGCCTCTACAATTTCTTTAAATGTAGAAGCACGTATCAGAACCTCTGTATCGGGCGAGTACTTCAAAACCCATCGTGTGTTCAAATCATTCCAATTCCAACGCGGGTGCAACCGAATAACTTTATCGTAGAGCACACCATTCAAACTGTCTTGGTCAAGGAACGGCAGATGTTCTTTGTGATTGTTTGCAAACTCGAGAATTTTGGCTGATAGGTTATCTCGGCGAAAAACATTCAAATCCATTAGAATAGTACCAGCATTGAAGTATCCCAGATATTGTTCTGGTATTCCCAATTCATCCTTATAACGCTTATTCTTTGTAGTCAAGCTCTCGTAAACAGCACCCACAGCCGCGCCCTGCATATCCATACTGAATAGAGATGAACAGTCATCGCATACCAACATATCGATATCCAGATATAGAGCACGCGCCGTTTCGGGCAATAAATCTGCGATAAAAATTCGCGCCCATGTTGATATAGGCCAATATTTGCACATAGCCTGCAAATCATCTCGCTTCTCATAGATGGAACTCATCTCAATAAAAAGAACAGAGTGACGTTCAGATACGCGTCTTATCGTCTCAGTAATCTTTTCCTGTGATCTTAGACTTATTCCTTCGCTCAATACGACAATTTTGTAATTGGTCGTCTCATGGGCGCTATCCACCAACGAAAAAGCCGCTACTGTTAAAGGCAGCACACCATTTTCATTGCTGGCAAAAACCACTGTACAAGTCGGGCGTGTTACGGACATACACTATATAGTACTCAATCAGAATCTTATGTCAAGCATCGAACTAATAAATTCTTCAAAAAAAAACGCATTCGTGATATCGAGTTTCTAATTGAATTGCACTCCTTTTGCGTAACAACACCTGGCGCAGCAAACGAAACAGCGGAGTTGCAGTGAACACTGCAACTCCGCTGAAAACGGAAAACCTGAAAGGGAACTCAGGCGAGGGTGGCCACAGCCTTGGCTGCCTTGCTCTTGTAGTTGGCAGCACGGTTGGCGGGCACGGTACCCTTCTTGGCAGCCTTGTCGATGGCGGAAGCAAACGCATTGTATGCGGCCACAGCGGCCTCCTTGTCCTTGCTGTCTACAGCAGCAGCCACCTTCTTGCGAAGGGTGCGAACGCGGGACATGGTGGAACGGTTAACTGCGGTACGGGCGATCGTCTGACGGATGCGCTTCTTAGCGGACTGTGTGTGAGCCATAGTAAATAATTAAAAGTGGTTTTTCGTTTTGGTGCGGGAGAGTTTACCTTAATCTGGCAGAATGTCAAGAGAATTGAAACAAAAAAGGCATTTTTTATTGTCTTACTCCCCATTTTCTTCATGACAAGCGGGTCATGGCCAGTGGGAGACAGCATTTAGACTTGCGCGGCCATATGCCACATGGTATGATGCACGCATGAAGAAAACGTATCTGATAGCCGGTGCAATCATTGCTCTTGCAACGGGCGCCTGTACCCAGACACAAATCCAGCAGTTGCAGCAGCAACCCACCGAACAGGTACCCGAAGCCGAAACAGAGAACGGCGAGGCGACAGATACCCCCCCCGCCGAGGGCGAAGAGCTCGCGGAGGAGGAGACCATCAGCACCACCGACAGTGAGCACATCTGCTCCGAACTGCTCAGCTGCAGGCTGGGGCTCTGCCCCAATGGCCGCCGCCGCAAGGCTGCGCTGGCCGCCGGCAAGACCATGAAAGAAATCCTGGCCGAAGAACAGCGCCGCGCCGCTCAGCTGAAAAAAAAGAAAGGCAACACCAAGGACAAGGACGAAGAGGAGGAAAACATCACCCCCAGTCCCGAACAGATAGCCGCAGCCCAGAAGCTGATGGAGGAGCAGGAGCCAAATCAATCTCAGAAAAAGAGTAAGACCACATCCAGCCGCAATAAGTCCACCGCCAGACAGGCCACAGCAGAGGTAGAGGATGCGGTTGACACGCCGGAGCTCGTACCCACAACCACCTCCGGCATTCCCGGTCGAGGCGGCCTGCGCAGAGGCCACTTTGCGCCGCCTGAGGAAGCCGCCAGCCGCGGCAGCTCCTCCCGCCCCCGTCCCAACGCTGTTGAGCGCCACGGCCTGCGCTCGCTTTCCCTGCCGTCCTCCCTTCCCATGAACATCAATGGACGCACCAATTAACCACACGTCAGCCACCATGGATACACCTCCCCGCAAGTTTGTTCCCACCCCCTTTGCTTACCACCAGGAAGTAGAGCTCACGATTGAAAACCTCTCCAACCAGGGTGATGGTGTGGGACGCATCGACAACTGGGTTGTCTTCGTCCCCTACACACTCCCCGGTGAGCGCGTGCGAGCCCGCATCTACCGCAACGACAAGAACTGCTCCATGGCAGACCTGGTAGAGGTGCTCGAGCCTGCCCCGCAGCGCGTGCAGCCCCAGTGTCCCGTATTCGGCTACTGCGGTGGCTGCCAGTACCAACACCTCGACTACGCCGCCCAGCTGGAGTGGAAGACAGCCCAGGTAGCAGACCTGCTGCGCCTGCAGGCCGGCCTGCAACTGCCGGTTCTGCCGGCTATTCCCTCGCCCGTCACCTACGGCTACCGCTCCAAGATTACCCCGCACTTCCACAAGCCCAAGGATGCCAGGATGGGCAACATCGGCTTCCTGCGCGCAGGCTCTCGCAGCGAGGTATGCGACATTAAGCAATGCCCCATCGCGATGGACGAGCTCAATGCCGCCCTGCCTGTTGTGCGCAAGGCTGTACACCAGGCCGCCGCTCAGTACAAGCGAGGCGCCACCCTCCTGATGCGTGTGAGCGAGGGCTCCGTCATTACCAACAACAACGCCGTATGCACCGAGAAAGTAGGCGACCTCACGTTCAACTTCCTCGCCGGCGACTTCTTCCAGAACAATCCTTTCATCCTGCCGGCCTTTACCGGCTACGTGGCTAAGCAGGCCTGCGCCAGCGGAGCTCGCTACCTGGTGGATGCCTACTGCGGCAGCGGTCTCTTTGCCCTCACCCTTGCCCCGCACTTCGAGAAGGTGCTCGGCGTGGAGGTAAGCGAAACCAGCGCCGACTGGGCACGCGCCAACGCTCGCAGCAACGGCATTACCCACGCCTCCTTCCTGGCCGCCAGTGCTGAGGCTATCTTTGAGCAGGTGGACTTCCCGGCGGAGGAAACAGCCGTTGTCATCGACCCGCCCCGCAAGGGTTGCGACCTGGTATTCCTGAACCAGCTGTTTGCCTT
>JAFOZZ010000065.1 GCA_017390945.1 Akkermansia sp. | reverse complement strand
CCCTTTGTCATGATGGCAGAATACGGGGTTACAGAATAATAGGAGTGGAAGGTTGCTACTATTTTCGGACGTTTTCCCATAGGCAGTTTTTTGACTGCTAGGTGTGCATACCACGCAGGAAGACGAGAATGTAGATTTAGTACATCTGGTTCTTCTTCGTTTATTAACTGTGCAAGTTTACGGATAACGAAGGGTATTCTAAGCCCTTTCTTCCCTACTTCTAAGGTGAAATGACGAGCTCCTGTGCGTTCTATATCTTCAACCATTGCGCCGCCTCCAGATACGACAACACTATCGTGGCCGGCCTTAATAAGACCTTCGCATTGTTCTAGAACGACTTGTTCTACCCCGCCGGAGGTAAGCGAGGGAAGTATATGCATAATTTTCATAGCTAGTATATATTAGAGATTAAAAAATCAGTTAGTGAGGAAGGAGTTTGGGGAACTTGGAGAGGATGTAGTCAGCTGTTCTGCCAGCTTCATCGATGACGGTATCCGGATGGGGAAGTGTGTTTGTCTTGGCCCATTCGGTGAAGGAATTGGTGCCGCCATCGGCTATCAGCATGCTGATGCTGCGATCAAGGCGGGAGGGCTTGTCTTTGCGCGGTGCTCGCTTGCGGGGCATTTCGATAATGCCGACAGGGGCTCCGCTGGAGCGAGCTTCGTACACCATGGAAACGCTGTCCTGAGTGACCCATACCTCAGCAGCACTGGCAAGATGGTCCGCAATCCATGTTGCGCCAGTCTGCCCGAAGGGTTCGACTCTGATGTTGGGGCAAGCTGCTGCCAGGTCGGCGACAAAGTCCTCAGGCGTGCGACGAGAGGTCGTGAGGATAATGGGGCGGCTGCTCTTGGCTGCAATCGTCTGGAGCTGAGTAATGACATGCTCGGCTTCCCATTTGAAATCCTTATTCGGGCCGCCAATAAGCACAAGCGTGTACTTTTTCTCAATTTGCGGCTGAGGCTTAATGCAATTGATGGAGCCGTAGGTAAGGAACACATTGCTGCCGGGAACCGCGTTGTCGGGTAAATCATGACGCGGGGTGATGCACAGGTCGAACAGTCGCATCGGGAGACTGGGACGCATGCATACCATGCACAGACAACGCAGGTGGCGAGACAGACTCAGTGCGGCGAGGTGGGTGCCATGACCTGCACAGAGAATCAGATTCGGACGCGGCAAATCAAGCTCTTTGCCTTTGTAAAACAGCTTGGAAAACAAGCTCATACCTGCCACCAGCACCTCATGGCTGGAGTGCTGCATATCAGGGCAGGCTGTGCGGGCTCGTTCGAGCAGGGCTTCGGCCAGACCCCTTGTTTGAGCAAGGTGGTCCGGTCTGCCGTCGCTGATGATGTAAATGACCATATGGGGAGAGAGTGCAGTGAAATCAATTGATAGGCAGGGTCACAGTACCGCTGAGCGTTTTACCGAGTTGCGGGTTGTTGAGGGTGCCGCAGCTCAGGCTGTCAGCTGTAACCTCGTACTGTGAGTCCGGGGTAAAGAGAAGCAGCGGGGAGGCTATCGGCGTATCTTCCTCGCGGTCGTAGGGCGTAGCGATGGCAGCAGGGGTTGTGCAGCAGGTACGTACCACATCTGCCCAGCTCAGCTTGCCCGGCTTGATGAGGTGGGTATAAATAGCCGGCAGGAAGGTGTCGAGGGCGACCATGCCCTGGGGTGCGCTGACGAAATCCTGCTTCTTGGCAAACGGAAGGCAGGGGGTGTGGTCAGACACAATGCAGTCGATGGTGCCATCTTTCAGGCCTTCGAGGAGGGCATCGCAGTCCTTCTGGTCGCGGAGCGGCGGCACTGTCTTGAATGTGGTGTCGTAGTCACCGATGTCCTCATGGGTATACAGCAGGTGGTGCAGGGCTACCTCCGCAGTCAGATTCGCCATACCATTCTGCTTGGCGCGGCGGATGATAGCCACGCCCTCAGCGGTGCTGACTGTCTGAATGTGCAGGCGAGCCCCCGTATCGGCGGCGAGGCGGATAAGTGTCTCGATGCCAATTTCTTCGGCACAGGCGGGAGTGCCGTGAAGCCCCAGGTTGTAGGAGGTTGTGCTCGGGTGAGCGTAGGTGTTCCGGGTCAGGCAGGGGACATCGCCACGAATGGCGAATGTCAGGTTCATCTCTGCCGCATACTTCATGGCGCGGTAGAGCATGAGGAGGTTGTCGGGCATCTTGCCTCCATCGCTCAGGATGGTAATGCCGCGAGCTGCCAGAGTGTTGTAGGGAGCCTGTTGCTCACCCTGCATACCCTCGGTAATGCAACCGGCGGGAATCATGGTTGCAAAGGAACGCTCACCGGCGGCTTCGTAGAAGCTGTCCAGCGTGGCGGCGTTGTCAAAGCAGAAGCCGCGGGACGGCATGACGAGCATACCCCATACGCCGCCGTGGTTGGCGGCCTGGCCTGCGCGGTAAATGCTTTCGCGCTTGCTGTGGCCATCGATATTGATGGAGGCATGCAGGTCAAAGAGTGCAGGCAGCAGCATTTTGCCAGAGGCATCGATGGTGCGGGCTCCTGCGGGTACGTTCATTTCGCCAGCCGGAGCAATGGCGGTCACGCCGGGAAGGGGAATACCACTGAGAGAAATGCCCTCGGGCTCCTCCGTGTGCCCCACGCGCAGGTCAAAGCGTTCGTTGGTGATAGCCCAGGTGGCGTTGATAATGTAGGTGTCAGTCATTGCTCTGCGTCTTGGGGGTAAGGTGATAAAGAATGCTCATGCGAGCAGCGATGCCGTTTTCAACCTGATTGTTGATGAGGCAGTTGCGGTAATCCATAGCAGCATCGCAGATTTCTACGCCTCGGTTTACAGGGCCGGGGTGCATGATGCCCATGTCGAGGTCGTCAATGCGGCGCAGGCGTTCTTCCGTCACGCCAAAGGCGGCGTGATAGTCAGCCGCCGGGAAGAAGGGCGAATCGATACGCTCATTCTGCACGCGCAGCAGGTAGATGACATCGGGTTTCCATTCAAAAATCTGATCCCAATTGGTGAAGCGCGGAATGCCGGTGTGCTGCTGCGGCGGTACGAGCGGGCCGGGACCCATGTAGGCAACTTCCGCGCCAAGGCGGCGGAGAATGGTGCTGGTAGAGCGAGCCACACGGCTATGCAGAATATCACCGATAATCACGACGCGGCGCCCTGCGACATCGCCGTATTTCTCCTTGATGGTGAAAGCATCAAGGAATGCCTGGCTGGGGTGTGCATGTGAACCGTCGCCGGCATTGATAACAGAGGCTTTGCAGTGGCGAGCAATGACCGCAGGAATGCCACTGTGCTTGTGGCGCACGATGATGTAGTCCATCTTCATGCTCATGAGCGTGTCGATGGTGTCGTGCACGCTCTCGCCCTTTACCACGGAGGAGGTGGAGACGGTGAAGGTTGTGACATCTGCCGACAGGCGGTGCGCGGCGACCTCGAAGGAGGAGCGTGTGCGCGTGCTCGGTTCGTAGAAGAGCGTCAGTACAGACTTGCCTTTGAGAGCCGGTACTTTCTTTACGCTACGGGTAAAGATGTCCTTCATGGCCGAGGTGCTATCCAGTATAGTACGGATATCCTCGTCATTCAGCGCATCAATCGTGATTAAATCTTTGCGGGGATTCATGGAATGGAAAAGCTTATTATCAGAAGGTTATTTCGTCTCTGCCATCAGTTTCCGTCAGGAAAACCTTTACCTCGGGTGACTGTTCAGCCGAGAGGTCAAATGCAATGTAATCAGGCTGTATGGGGAGCTGGCGTCCGCCTCGGTCAGTCAGGCAGTGAAGTTCGACGCGTTCGGGGCGCCCGTACTCCCACAGCACATCCAGGGCTGCGCGTGCGGTGCGGCCTGTGCTCAGGACGTCATCCACCAGCACAAGGGTGAGGTCATCGGTGGAGAAAGGAAGATGCGATGAACGCAGGGCGGGGCGTTTGCCTCGCAGGTCGATATCATCGCGATAAAGGGTGATATCAATAGCACCGTACAATGCGTGGCAGCCGGCGCTGGCTAATTTTTCCACCAGACGCTGAGCCAGCACATCACCATTGCTCACAATGCCCACAATAGCAAGGGTAGAGCCTTGCTGTGCGGCGGCTGTCGTTTGCAACAAATGTGCGGCCCAGGCATCCAATGCCCTTTCAATCTGTTCTTTGCTGATACTGGGCATGGTGGTTATGCTGTAGGTTGTTACTTAGCGAGATTGATGATGCGGTGAGCTGCCATGGCTGCATTGACCGGAGTCTTCTTGTGCAGGCCAACTGTTGTGGCGGGTACACCACCCGGAAGCTGCGAGATGGCCAGCAGGGCATCTACGCCATTGAGCGGACCACAGGGAACAGGCACGCCAATGACGGGCAGCTGCGTGTTCATCACTACCACACCGGGAAGGGCGGCGGAAAGCCCTGCTACGCAGAGCAGTACAGCCTTGGTTCCGCTCTCCTCAAGCTCCTTCAGGTACTCGATAAGGGCGGGCAAATCGCGGTGGGCGGAATAAATGACTTCTTCATGCTCAACGCCATTCTGTGCAAAATACTCACGTGCGGGCTCCATGAAGGGGAGGTCGCTCTTGCTGCCGTAAATAGTGATAACTTTCATGCTAACACGCATTGTAACATGGAGCCCCTTGCTACGCAAGCAAATTTCATGTATGCTTTGCAGTAAAATTATGCAAGGCAACCCGGGCAGTTACGCACAAAATGCCCGGGGCTGTGTTCCTTCATCTCCGGGATTCTGTCCGTAAGGCAAAGCTCAGGCTTGCCAATGATATTGCGTGGCTTGAATGCACAGCCGCAAATAGGCTTACGCAGGGTAGGCGGCAGGCCGGGAATCGTTTGCAATCTGGTACCACGTGAGTGCATGGCCGGTATGCTGGCCATGAGTGAGCGAGTGTAGGCGTGCAGGGGCTGGCGCAGCAGCTCTTCGGTGGGAGCGCTTTCAACGGTGCTGCCTGCATACATGACTTGCACTCGGTGTGCATATTCGCGCACAACGCCCAAATCGTGTGTAATCAGGATGATAGCTGTTCCCAGCTCTTCCTGTCGCTGGCGGAGGAGGTCGAGCACCTGTTTCTGTACGGTTACGTCGAGCGCTGTAGTGGGTTCATCCGCAATCAGGAAGGTTGGGCGCGTGATAAGAGCCATGGCAATCATGACACGCTGACGCATGCCACCGGAGAACTCGTGAGGATAGGCTT
>JAFOZZ010000064.1 GCA_017390945.1 Akkermansia sp. | reverse complement strand
ATCCCCATCACATCATATATTTTCACCATTTATATATATTATCTTTCCGGTCTAACATAACATTTTTTCTATATGCTATTTCTTAACTTCTCTTACCTGAACATGTCAAAAAGGCACACATTTTCTCCCCGCCCCGCTTACCTAACATATAACATTTTGCTAATCTTCCGCACACCTAACATGCTCACATTATTCCCATTCGTTATATTTTGTTATTCTTCTAACATAGCATTACCACATTTCCGAATCTACTCGTCACGCGCGCATATTGCGCGTGTATCGTTCGGGGCACTTTATGCTTGTCATTTGAAACGGAATGTGCATAATGCAGGCCATGCTACACGATCTTCTGCACGACTTAATCAACACCTGGATGGGATGGGTTATCAACTGGGGCTACTGGGGCGTCATTCTCCTCATGGCCATGGAAAGCTCCATCCTGCCGGTTCCGAGCGAGGTCGTTGTACCGCCTGCGGCTATTCTTGCCGCTCTTCCGAATGCCGAGATGAGCTTCTGGGGAGTAGTGCTTGCCGGCACAATTGGCTCCTACATCGGCTCTGTGGTCATGTATGTGTGCGCTCTGTGGGTAGGCCGCCCGTTCATCTACCGCTACGGCAAATACTTCTTCATGCCTCAGCACAAGGTCGAAACAGCGGAGGCCTTCATGCGCAAATACTCCACCGCCGGCATCTTCTTCTCCCGCTTCCTGCCTGTTATCCGCCACCTGATTTCCATCCCGGCGGGCATGGCTCGCGTGAACTTTGCCATGTTCAGCCTCACCACCATTACGGGCTCTGCCATATGGTGCTGGGTACTGGCTTGGTTCGGTGACAAGGTAGGCCGCGAGCACCCCGGCATATTGGAGTCCCCGGAGGCTCTGATTGAGGCCGTTAAATCCGAGAGCCACCTCATCGTAGCCGGCGTCATTCTGATAGCGGCTCTCTACGCTATCATGAAGTATCTGACGCGAGAGAAATCCTGACGCACACACCGCAGCGCCCGGCAACAGCGCCGAATCTGCACCACGCGCTTGCTCCACAGCGTTATATACTTGACATAGCGCAGTGCTTGGGGCAGAATGATACAAGACGATGGACAAGCGATATTTTTACCTGGGCGCCGACCGCACCACACCAAAAGGTCCGCACACTCTGCCGGAGCTGAGTGGTATGCTGCTGCGTGGTGAAATCACGCCCGCCACCGAGGTAGCCGCAGAAGGCGACTCACGCTGGCTTGCCCTCGGCTCTCTGCTCATGCAATCGCCTGTTAATCAGTACGCCCCCAACCTTCCTCCCATCCCCGGCGAGAACACACCAGGCGCTTCCATCTCCCCTTTTCTGCCACCGCTCCCTCAGAAGATAGGCTCCTGCCCCGCCTGCAAGCAAGAACTTCCTGACGGAGAGTCCGGGCAACTCCCCACCGAGTGCCCTCACTGCGGCTTCCGCCTCCGCCCCGCCAACGACACGACGTGGCAATACATCCGCTTTGGCCTGTCGAGGCTCTTCACCTGGCGCGGACGCGCCACGCGCAAAGAGTACTGGAGCACCTGGTTTGCCCTCCTCATCGGTACGCTTCCACTCCTCTTCCTGAGTTTCCTGACCTTCACTGTTTGCACGGCCATCAGCCTGAGCAAGCATACTGGTACCGCACTCACCGCAGCGGAATGGGCAAGCGATATCACCATGCTACCGGCATGGATTACGATTGGTATTTTCCTGATTTATGAGCTGTGGACTGCCATCGTCTTAATCAGCATGACTGTTCGCCGACTGCATGACATCGGCCGCAGCGGATGGATATTTTTGGCAGCCTGCATTGCCAGCATCATGTGGCAGGCATACTACTATTATAAAATCGCGATTTCCATTGCAGCTGTTAATTGGAAACTTATCTTCGCAATAGAAGATACGATTTCGCGCAATGAGCGCATCAAGGAAATTACAACAGACCTCAATATGGTAGCCTATGAGGGATGGGGGGCAGCACTTTACCTCATCAACATGGCACTGGGCCTCCTCATCTTCGTTCTCATGCTGATGGACAGTGAGCGCGGCGCCAACAAATACGGTCCCTCCTCCAAATACCCGCACGGCTGATACCATGAACACCTATTACTACCTCAGTGCCGACAAGGAACCCCATGGGCCGCACACGCTCGATGAGCTGCGCGCCCTGCTGGCTACCGGCAAACTGACGGAAGCCACCATGGTATCCGCACCGGGAAGCGGCAACTGGATTTCGCTCGCCACGTTGCTGACCACGCC
The DNA here is from genome assembly GCA_017390945.1 of Akkermansia sp. GTDB lineage: Bacteria > Verrucomicrobiota > Verrucomicrobiia > Verrucomicrobiales > Akkermansiaceae > Akkermansia. The sequence goes on along the minus strand of JAFOZZ010000064.1, from coordinate 9,762 downwards.
CCAGGCTATGCCCACTCTGCCGCAGCAGGATGCCGGTCCCTGCCCCGCGTGCTCCTGCAAACTGGCCACCACCCTTAACCTGCTGCCGGAGCGTTGCCCGCAGTGCGGCTACCGCCTCCGCCCGCAGAACCCCAACAGCCTCTGGCAGAACTTCCTGCTGGCGTTACGCAAATCTTTTGTTCTGAAAGGACGCGCCACCCGCATCGAGCTGTGGAGCTTCGTGCTCTTCAGCATGATATTCAGCTTTATCTTTCTCACAGTGTTACAAATCGCTGCCGTTATCCTGCTGCCGGCGGAGGCTCTGTTTGCGCTCGATACGCCCAACTACAACGACATGCCACTGTTCATGACGCCCGAGGTAAAGACGGCGCTCATCCTGATAAGCACGCTTACGATTATCTTTAATATCGTATTATTCGTGCCGCAGCTCTCGGCCACCATACGCCGCCTGCACGATGTAGGCCGCAGCGGCTGGCATGTGGTGCTCTACCTTGCCATGTGCTTGGTGCTCCCCTTCTGTGCAGGCTGCATTGCAGGGGCACTGAGCAATCCCTCCACCTCCCCGCTTATCTTCATCGGCATTGGGGTAGCGCTTTCTCTTACCCTCATCGGGTATGCGCTCTACCTCTTTATCCTCCTCATCCTCGATAGTCACCGGGGAACGAACACATATGGCGTCAGCCCCAAATATCCCATCTCCTGAGAACCATGTCCGACCAAGCACCCATCACCACCGACCTGCTCTGCCCGCGTTGCAGCACAAAGCTGCCCGTCACTGACGACAAACTGCCCGAGGCCTGCCCGGGCTGCGGCCTGCTACTCCGTGCACACAAGCAGAAGGCCTATAATCACAATTGCGCTCTGGTATGGAAAAAAGCCTTCGTTTGGCGAGGCCGTGCGCCGCGCCGCGAGTTCTGGGGCTTTGCCATCATCATGGGCGGCATCGGGTTATTGCTGGCACTGCTGCTCGACATCGTATGCGGTGGTCTGCTCATGTCCCTCTTCCGCGAATACGTATACCCTGTACCACAGTTACCGGAGATGCTCTTCTGCATCCTTTTTGCCATGGTATGCGCCGCCATCCTGCTGTGGCTGATATTCGTCCCGCTGCCGCTCTTCAGCGTCACCGTTCGCCGCATGCACGATGTAGGCCACAGCATGTTCCTGCCGCTGCTTACACTCCTGCTGTTTGTAGGGGCAGGCATGGGTATCGGTTTCCTCGGCGTCATGTGCACCTTTGCCCTTCTTAGCACCTCCGGCCCCGACTCCGACGCCATCTTCACCACCACGCGAGTCATCGCAGCACTAGCTCCGGCAGCACTGGCTGCCATCTTCGCCCTTATCATCCTCATGCTGTGCCTGATGGATAGCGAACGCGGCACGAATAAATACGGCCCCAGCATCAAATATCCCCTCGAGTAACACCGCATGCACGAGTTTTTCCTCATAGCGAACTTCCGCAACGTCCTGCAGCACACCTTCACCCTGAAGGGGCGCTCGACGCGGCGTGAGCTGTTTGGATTCATCGCGCTCCCCTGGCTCGTCTACATTGCCGCAGCTATCATATTAGCCGTCATCGGGGCGCTGGGGGCAGACCAGTCGAAAGCGTATGCCAGCGTCCAGCTCTGGTTTACTATGTTCTTCATCGCTTCGCTGCTTGTCCTGTTCATCCCCTTTTTCTCGCTGGGGGTGCGCCGCCTGCACGATGTAGGCTTCAGCGGCAAATGGCTTACCTGGTGGTGCATCATCAACCCCATTCCCCTCTTCATGGCATTCAGTGCTCTGGCCAGCGGTGAGCCCTTCATGGCCATCATGGCACCCTTTGTGCTATCTTCCCTGATTTGCCAGCTCATTCTACCTGCCGAGCTAGCGGCAGGCGCGGCTCTTGCGCTGTCCATCATCTACCTCTTTACGAATTTCATCCTCAGCTTTCTCGTCGTTGTGCTGTTCCTGACAGTCGGCGACAAAGGCAGAAACCGCTACGGCGAACCATCCTCATTTTCAACCAAACAAATATCATGAACACCAGCACACCTACCACCGGCCCCATCGCCGGCATCCATACCTACGCAGGCGATTGCCCCATCTGCGGCCAGGCTATTATGGCAGAGAACAATAAACTGCCCCACCTTTGCCCCACGTGCAGCCACCCGCTGCGTTCCCCCAATCCCGACAGCCCGTGGCAGAACATCTGCCACTGCCTGCGCCTGTACTTTGACCCGCGCGGCCGCAGCTCCCGCCGCGAGTTCTGGGCTTTCACCCTGGGCGCTATGGTGCTGCTGGGCATCGAAGGTGCCATCCTGATGCTCTGCCACACCAACCACATTCTCCCGAGCATACCGGTGCTGGTATGGTGGATTCTGCCCATGTTAATCGTCTGCCCCTTCAGTGCTGTCACCATCCGCCGCCTGCATGACCTGGGACGCAGTGCCAGCCAGTACATCATCTGCCTGGTGCTCGCCATACTGGGCTGCACAGGTGTTGTCCTGCACAGCATGAACGTACAGCCGGAATTTTTCACCAGTGCTGTAGCTGAATGGTGCTGGGCCGCGCTTCGCGCCGACATCATCCTCTTCTGCGTTATCCTTTACACCTCCACCCAGCACCGTATCTACGGCCCCAACAAATACGGCCCCGCTCCCAAATAAGCACCGGATACCACACCTCATCATATACAGCTGCTGATGCAACCCATCTTCATCCTCGGGCCGACTGGCTGCGGCAAAAGTGCCGTAGCCGTCGAACTGGCGCAGCGACTGGGCAAGGCGGAAATCATCAGCGCCGATGCCTACCAGGTGTACCGCGCCATGCCGATACTCACGGCAGCGCCATCGGTGGAGGAAATGGGCGGCATCCCCCACCACCTCATCGGCACAATGGAGGTGTGCGAAAACAACGATGCCGCTACCCACGCCCGCCGCGCACAGGCCTGCATGGCAGCCATCCAGGCACGCGGCAACACACCCATCATCACCGGAGGCAGCGGGCTTTACGTCAAGTTCATCTCGCACGGCATATCCCCCGCGCCCCCCAGCGACCCCGCCCTGCGCGCCGAACTGGAAGCCCTCCCCCTCGCCGAAACCGTGCGCCGCTTGCAGGAGGCCGACCCCGAGGGAGCCGCTGCCACCAACCTGCAAAACCCGCGCTACGTCGTGCGCAACCTGGAGATAGTGCTGCTGGGCGGCAAGCCCCTCTCCTACTGGCGCAACAACTGGCAGCCCAGCGCCTGCGGCCCGGGCTTCTCCCTCACCCGCGAGGTAGCAGAGCTCGATGCCCGCATCACCCGCCGCGCAGAACAAATGCTGGCTGCCGGCGCCATCGACGAAGTAGCCGCGCTCCCCGCCGAACTTTCCCCCACTGCGGAGAAAACCCTGGGGCTCTCCCTCATCCGCGAATACCTGGCCGGTAGCCGCACACGCGCCGAACTAACAACTGCACTCGCCCTTGCCACCCGCCAATACGCCAAGCGCCAGCGCACCTGGCTACGCCGAGAGCCCTGGGCCACCCCGCTCGCTTGCCAAGCCACCTCAGCTGCCGAAATGATGCAGCAATTGGGGCTCTGAGGCACAAATTCCGGCTGTTTCTCTCATCATTTTCGCCGCAGAAGAGCCCTGAAATCAACTCTCTGCGAAGCATGGCACAAAAATACATACTCTGACCCGAATTTTTGGGTTGAACTGTCAGATGAGAGTGGTATAATGAGCATGTTATGAGTACAGATACAACGACAACCGAGCTCGCAGCTTCGGTCAAGCGCTACGCCCTTTACCTTATGGTAATGGCAGGTCTTGGTGGTCTTCTGTATGGCATCGACGTGGGCGTTATCGCCGCAGCTCTGCCGTACATTGAAAAGACTGCCAGTTACACCCCGCAGGAACTCTCCATCGTGGTTGCGGCCGTGTTGGCAGGTTCCGTTCTTTCCTCCCTGTTCGCAGGCATGCTGGCAGAGTGGCTCGGGCGTCGTAATGTTATCATCATCTCCGCCTTGCTCTTCACGCTGAGCATTCCGGTCATCTGCTTCTCTGCGGGCAGCTTCATCATGCTGATGAGCGGCCGTATCCTGCAGGGTGCTTCTGCCGGTCTGGTGGGTGTGGTAGTTCCCATGTATCTGGCTGAGTGTCTGGATGCCAACTCCCGTGGTAAGGGTACCGGCATGTTCCAGTTCATGCTCACTGTGGGTCTTGTATTCGCCGCCGTTATCGGCCTGGTTACCACCTGGATTGTGGGTGCAGCCGACGACGTATCCGTTTCCAATGAGAGCAAGCAGATGGCCTGGCAGGTTATCTTCTGGTGCTCCGCTATCCCCGGCATCATCCTTTTCCTGGGTGCCTTCAAGCTGAAGGAATCCCCCCGCTGGCTGTACCGCAAGGGACGTGAGGACGAGGCTCTCCTCGCTCTCGCTGCCAACAACGGCGACGAAGCCGCTCGAGAGATTCTGCAGGAGATGAAGGACGCCGACGCCCGCGAGGCAGCCGAGAAGGCCGCTATGGCTGAGGCCGCCAAGGGCGACAGCCTTCTGCAGCGCAAGTATGTTATTCCTTTCATCCTTGCCGTAGTGGTACTGGCCTGCACGCAGGCTACCGGTATCAACTCCGTGCTTAACTACTCGGTGAAGATCTTCCAGCAGGCTGGCCTGCAGGGCACTCTGGCCAACGGTGCCGACCTCGGCATTAAGGTCATGAACATGCTCATGACGATTGTTGCTGTATCCCTCGTGGACAAGAAGGGCCGCACCTTCCTGCTCAAGATGGGCACGCTGGGCATCATCGTTGGTCTGGCCGGTGTGGGTACCATGTTCCTCACCGTAGAGAACAAGCGTGTGGACGTGACCGACATCGTGAAGGCTGCCGTGGCCGACAACTCCCTCAGCATCTCCGCTGCTGATGTGGTGAAGAAGGCTTCCACCGACCCCGAGGTCGCCAAGCTCTATCCCGAGTTCATGCAGGGTGAGAGCGTCGCTCCCGGCATGCAGCTCATCGTTACCTACACTCACGGCCTCGACAGCAAGCAGGACGTGGCTGAGGTATCCGACAAGGCTGACGCCGAGGGTACTACCATCGACGTGAAGAAGGACGTTGCTCTGGCTCCCACCTTCATGGACAAGATTTGCTTCTGGTCCACTCCGCTGCCCGAGGGCGCTGTGAAGGAGGTACAGATTTCCCGTGCTGAAATCGGCATGAAGCCCGGTGCCTTCACCGGTTACATGGTTGCCGGCTTCTTCGTGGTATTCATCGCCTTCTACGCAGCCGGTCCCGGCGTGTGCGTATGGCTGGCTCTCTCCGAGCTCATGCCCAACCGCATCCGCGCTAACGGTATGGCTATCGCCCTGCTCATCAACCAGGCTGTATCCACCACCATTGCTGGTGCATTCCTGCCCTGGGTGGGTTCCTCCGGCTACTCCACCGTATTCTTCTGGCTGGCTGGCTTCACGGTAATCTACTTCATCACCGCTGCCTTCTTCATGCCCGAAACCAAGGGTCGTACCCTCGAGGAAATCGAGCAGTACTTCACCACCGGCAAGATGCCCTCCCGCAAGGAGGACGAGCCCGCCGAGGAGACGCCCGAAGCTCAGGCCTAAGCGACGATAATGCATTTCTTATCTCTCTGAAACTTACACTGACCGCCTCTCACCCGCAAGTGAGAGGCGGCTTTTTTTTAAGTACGAAATACGAATTCCGAGGGACGAAGTGCGCATTTATGCGCCGCTCTACGCATAAATGCGCATATTTCTCTCCTGCCTTGTAACACGCCCACCCCTACAAATTCGTCCTTCGCACCCCGTCCTTCGTACTTCAAAATGCGCCGCTCTATGCATAAATGCACCTATTTCCCTCCGGCCTTGCAGCTCTCTCACCCCTACAAATTCGTCCTTCGCACCTCGTCCTTCGTACTTCAAAATGCGTCCACCCTATGCATAAATGCACCTATTTCCCGCCAGCCAGCCTTGCACCACGCCCCCAACAAATTCGTCCTTCGCACCTCGTCCTTCGTACTTCAAAACGCCCCTAACCACCAAAAAGCCGCAGTCTGTAAAGACTGCGGCCTTGCAACTTGCGGGCAACGCCCGCCGATTTTTTAAACTTGTCCTTCGTAACTTGTAACTAGTCCTTTACTCTGCCTCGTCTTCTTCCACCAGCTCAATCTCCAGCTCGGGTGCCTGGGGCAGCTCCGGGCGAGGCTCAGGGCGGCGGTAGCGGGCAGCCTCGATTAGGAACAGCTCAGCCACACGGAATGCGCGGCGAGAGGCCTCAGCGGCGGTGCGGTCATCCATGAGAGCGAGACCTTCCTCGGTCACTTCGCCCAGTTAAATCTTCCTGGCGGGGCGCACGAGCTCATCGGGGTCTACCTTGGGGGTAGAAGCCTGCTGCTGTTGCTGCTCGCCATTCTCGCGGTTGCGGCGGTTGCGGCGGCGCTTGCGGCGGTTCTTGCCGCCACCATTACCGCCCTCATTGCCACCTACCGTCTCAGGTGCGGCAAAGCCGGGTGCGGGCTCAGGTGCGGGGAAATCGCGCGGATCGGGCTCACGCTCCCAGCGCTCCTGATTGTTCTGATTCTGGTTGTTCTGGGGGCGGTTATTGTTGTGATTATTATTGTGCTGCTGGGGGCGGGGCTTCTGCTGCTCCTCAGCGGGGGCAGGTGCAGGCTTGGGTGCCTCGGCGGCAGGCTTCTTCTCCGGAGCCGGGGCAGCAGCAGGAGCTGCGGGGGCAGCAGCAGCGGGGGCTTCTGCGGGCTTTTCGGTCTTGGCGGCGCGGGGCTTGCGGACGGGTTTCTTCTGCTCCGGGGCGGCCTCAGCCTTAGCGGCGGGTTTCTCAGCGGCAGGGGCAGCAGCCTTAGCGGCGCGGGGCTTGCGAGCGGGTTTCTCAGCAGGGGCGGCGGCAGTGCCATCCGCAGCGGCAGCAGCCTTGGCAGCACCCTTGCGGGCGGCAGGCTTGCGTGGAGCGCGCGTCTTGGCAGCCGGCTTCACCGCAGCGGAGTCAGCGGGCTTCTTGGTATCTTCTGCGTCCATAGTAGTGGATTCGTGATGATATATGTATTATTGTGGTACCTTCACACTCTGGTCGATACTGAACGACCACTCCGCGCGGTGGCGGGTGCCATCAGTGCTTTGCCAATAGATGTGAACGGAAAGGTTGGGCATGTAGATGCGGCAGGGCGGAGTCCACTGAATGCTGCGGGTGGCGGTCTCCACACGAGCAGGCACGCGGCCGAAGCCACTCACATACATGCGAACAGTCGAAAGGTCAATACTCTGCACACTCCCCAGCTGCGCGGCAATCGTCGGCACATCGCAGGAAACCGTATCACCCGCGGCGGGCGACACCGGGAATGGCGGCGGCGGGGTCTGCTGGGAGAGCTTACCAGGCTCCGCAGCGGCGGCCACAGCGGCGCCGGCACTGGTGGCGCTGAAGTTCATAGCGCTGCGAAAAATGGATGGGTCGGTACCGAACACCATGTAGCGGCGAATGCGGAACTGCTCTTCCTCGCACGTCACCTTACCGGGAATCACCGTAAAGGCAGCCATGTAGCCATAGCCCGGCATGCGCTTCACCATCTCATTGTCATTGTAGCCACCGGGGTAGCAATAGGTCGAGATGTCGCCGAAGAGCTGCACCAGCCTCTCGCGCGAGGCTCCGATTTCCTTGTCGATATAGGCGCCATAGGCCTCCGGGCCTGCGGCCTCGTGCTTGCGCCAGTGGCTGGGGTATGGGTGATTGGAGGAGTGGCTGCCCACGGTGGCTCCATTGCGCATCATTTCACGAATCATTGCCGGCGACATACTATCACCCAGGCCGGACAGGTAACGCGTGTAAAGGAACAAGTGGAAGGGGTACCCATACTCGCGGAATACCGGGTACGCATCCGTGTACACACTGCGCCAACCGTCGTCCAGAGTAATCAGCACGCATTTTTCCGGCAGCTGCAAGTCGCCGAATCGCCACTCCAGGAACTCCGGCATACTGATGACGGTGTAGCCAGCCTTGCGGATATGCTCCATCTGCTGGCGCAGCTCGGAGGTGCGCATCAACATATCGCTCACCGGGCGCGTCTCGCTGAAATTGTGGTAGCCCAGTACCGCCACGCGCGTCTGCTCACGCGGTACGACAGGCCCACGGAAACGCTTGTCGGCTACCCCCACAATACTCGCACTGCCACTCGCCGCCGGTGTAGGGTTAGTCTTAATAGCACGGGACACCGGGCGGGTAGTCACTCTGGAACTGCCCGCAGTAAAAGGATCCGGATTAATGGGCGCAGGCTCAAACCACTGACCCCAGGCCAGCTGACTCATCACCATCACCACCAGATACAAGTAGCGCTTCATCTGACACAAGCTTAACATATTTCCCCCCTTTTACAAGCCTATATTACGTCAAAGTGGAATCTACAATTACCTATCTTCGCGTCTCGCTATCGCGCACTTGCTTCCGCCTTCGCCAAGGCTATGCCGAGACGAATCGCCCAACTCGCCATTCGTAACTCGAAACTCGTAACTCATGACTCCTTTTTCGCCCTTTTTGACATTTTTTTGCACTTTTTGCAAAATTTAGCTTGCAATCCATCGCAAAATGTGGTTTAATTCCCCCGCAGACATTCCAAAGCGCACGTGGCGGAATTGGTAGACGCGCTAGTTTCAGGTTCTAGTGAGTAATGTCGTGGAGGTTCGAGTCCTCTCGTGCGTATCAGTTGAATAAGAGGGAGTTACGGTATCAATCGTAACTCCCTTCTTCTTTGTAATCATTCCAGAAAACCGCCCCAAAACGGCTGAAAACGCATACAAAATACTCTGATTTTACTCTGTAACTATACGCTTTGATAATCAATGACTAGACTAAAATTCTAGCCGTTTGAGAAAAGTCCTATTGCTCTGTTGCCTTGTTTTGTGTGCAAAAATGGGTGAAAAATGCCTCTTTTTATGGTCAAGGAGGGGCAAATTAGAGCGGTTTCTCTGTCAGTATAAAAATAATTTATCAGGGACACCCCTCCCAGAAATTCCCTTTTTTTCAGAAAGGGACTCCCTAGAAATGAGCCTTTTCTAAAACAGTCTTATCTATACACAGTAAGTCTCTTATAACATATTCTAATAGAAAATGCTTCTAATCGCAGATAGGGTGGCATTCCTAAAAATTTCCATAAAAAATTTTGGGAAATTTTCCTAATAAGTTTGTGTTATGTGATTTGGAGTATGTGCGTATGAAAAGAGAAAGGAGTGACAAGCAATCTGTCACTCCCATTCTACAATTACAGGGTCAAACCAGCATCTACTCACGAGCCATCACAGATATCTATCCACCATTTCCTTGAAAGTTCTCTGTCGTGGGTTCTTGTAGTCCTCTGCAATCTTCTGCTCAAAGTCACGCTGTCTTGCTCCCTCGTAGGCTTCCTTACCTTGGCTCATTAGTTTAGCGTCGTCCGTCAGAACCTTCCGAACCGCTGCATTCATCCGCTCCACATTATTGACTGCACCACCTCTTACCTCCTGCTTATCTAGTATCTCTGACAACTGTTCAATCTTCATACAAGTATTTAGGTGAGTAGATGCGATAAGGGTATGTCCTTATCTCTGATAGTTAGCAGTGCAGCATCAGCAATAAGGGGGCATTGCACTGTTGAATGATAAGGTAGGTGCCTCTGTCCTCAATTAGTAGAACAGTTTGATTAGTGGTGTTGCTCTGATAATGCGAGTTCCCACATTTAGTATCGTATCTGGGGGTATTGTATCTGTATTGTGATTACAGTGTGATGAGTGTAACGAAGTGGAACGGT
>JAFOZZ010000063.1 GCA_017390945.1 Akkermansia sp. | reverse complement strand
GCGGTAGCTCTTTTACCAAAAAACATGTGGAGGAAGCTACCCGCGTGTGCGTGATTGGTAACACCATCGCTAAGGAGTTATACGCCGGCACGGAGCCGATAGGGCAGGATATTCGTATTAAGGATGTCGTGTTTACCGTGATTGGTGTGCTGGAAACAAAGGGCGCCGATGGCATGGGCAATGACCAGGACGACTGCATTATGCTGCCGTGGACGAGTATTCGTACCCGACTGATGGGTGCCAGTGGCTCTGCCGCTATTGCCAAGGCCGGTGCCGCGAATAATGCGAAGGTGTCCTCCACAGATACCTTCTCCACGGCTGCCGTGAACTTTTACCCCGGCTGCGACCTGCAACCCTACACGAATGCGCCGCACCCGCTGCGTACCCGCACGGTGGACAGCATTGCCGTGCAGATTCATGATGGTAAGGCTCCGGACGCTGCCATGGATGCGATGACGCCCGTGCTGCGTCGCCAGCATGAGCTGGAGCCCGGCGTGCTGGACGACTTCACGCTGCGCGACCGCTCCCAGTTCGTGAAAATGATGACCGATACCACCTCCACCATCAGCAGCCTGCTTATCTCGGTTGCTATGATTTCGCTTGTCGTGGGCGGTGTGGGTATTATGAACATTATGATGGTATCCGTCACGGAGCGTACGCGCGAGATTGGGCTGCGTATGGCTGTGGGTGCCCGCCCGCGCGACATCATGTGGCAGTTCTTGCTGGAGGCCGTGCTGCTGTGCACCATTGGCGGTGTCATTGGTATCATTATGGGGCGTGTTGCCTCCGGTATCGTGAGCGCCCAGATGGGCTGGCCGGTGTCTTCCTCTGTATCAGCCATGGTGCTTTCGGTATCTGTAGCCGCTGTTATCGGTATCGTGTTCGGTTGGTACCCCGCATGGAAGGGCTCCCGCCTCGACCCCATCGATGCCCTGCGTCATGAGTAATTTTTAATCGTAAAATCATTTTTATTATATTATGAAGATTCATTCCGTATCCGTCCTTATCGCTGCCGGGCTGCTGAGCTCCTGCCAGCTGATGGGGCCGAACTTCGGCGGCGCTCCTGACCAGGAGCTGCCCATCTCCTGGCAGAATGCCATGCCGCCCTCCAGCTCTGCTGCTGACCTCTCGAAGTGGTGGGAGAGCTTTGGCGATGCCCAGCTGACCGACCTGATTAATCGCGGTTTCCTGAGCAGCCCCGACATGATTAACAGTGCGCTTGCCATCGCTCGCGCAGAGTCCTCCCTGCGTTCGATGCGCTCCGGGCTCTTCCCCACGGTGTCGGCTTCGCTCGGTGGTACGAACTCCGGCAGCTTCAGCACCAGTAATACTCATGGTAGCTGGAGTGGCGGTCTCTCCGCTTCCTGGACGCCGGATATCTGGGGCGGTACCCGCCGCGAAATTGAGGCTGCTTTCGCCTCCCTGGGCTCCACTCAGGCTGCCGCAAATGCTACGCGTACGGCGCTGGCTTCCAGCATTGCCACGGCTTACTTTGAGTGGATTTCTGCCAAGGAGAGCCTGCGCATCGCTAAGGAACAGCTGGAGTACCAAGAGCGCACCTACAATATCGTGCAGCGCAAGGCGGCAGTGGGTATGGTGGCTAACCTCGAACTGGCAGAAGCCCGCTCGACCATCGCCTCCACCCGCGCGCAGATTCCGACCTACGAGGCCAATATTAAGAGCTGCGAGAACACGCTGGCTACCCTGCTGGGTACCACGGTGGACAACATCCACCTCCGCATGCCTTCCGCCGGTACGTATAACAAGATTCCCCGCGTGCCTACCGGGTTGCCCTCGGAGCTGCTGCGCCGCCGACCGGATATCATTAAGGCCGAGAAGGATTTGCACCGTGCTACGGCATCCATTGGTGTGAGCGTGGCGAATCTCTTCCCCTCTCTGAGCCTGACGGGGCGTGTGAGTGGCTCCTCCGGTAGCGACTTCGCCCACTTCTTCAGCAACTCCGCCTGGAGCCTTGGCGCCAGCGCCAGCCAGACCATCTTCAACCGCACTAAGTTGAAAGAGAATGTGAAGATGGCCGAGCTGGAGCGAGACTCCGCTGCTCAGTCCTACCGCAAGACGGTGCTGTCTGCCTTCGCTGAGGTGGAGGAATGCCTCATTTCCTATGCTCGTCTGACCAATCAGCTGCCGCAGCATCAGGCTGCCGCTGCCGCCAACAAGCAGGCCGCCGAGCTTTCCCTGCGCCGCTTCAATTCCGGTCAGAGCGATTTCCTGAATGTCGCTTCCTCCGAGCGCGCCTGGTTGTCCTCCGAGCTGAATCTCATTTCCACCCGTCAGCAGATTCGCATGACGCTTGCTCGCCTTTGCACCGCCCTCGGTGGTGGATGGTGATGACAAGTACGAGGGACGAATTCCGAGGACGAATTTTTAAGTCAGGCGCCTATCGGCGCAAGGTGGGGCACAAGCTTTGCAAGGGCTTGTGCCCCGCGCTTTAAGGTGCGTGCCTGCCTGCCGGCAGGCAGGCGTTAAGTTGGGAACAGGCTTTGCTTATCCCCTCGGCGGTAGCCGACTAGCTATCACTTCGTCCTCGTACTTCTGTAAGTTCTCATTAGCGTTCTCTACAAACATTGACAATGCTAAGCTGTTGTGTTACGATGTGCCGCGCATGAACTATACTGCAGTGAAATGGATAAGTGCTTTGTGTGCTGTTGCCGCTCTGGTGGGGTGCCAGGAGCAGAGGCTGATTCAGCGATTGAAAGAGGTTCATATCCGCAGGCATACGGAGCAGTGCTTGAGGGAGTATCAGTATCACGATAGGAAATTGCAGTGTGCGGCTCCCGAGCTGAAGAAAAACGTGCAGCGAGCCGTACGGGCTCAGTGGGAGTGGATTGTGGATTGCGATGTCAGTAATGCTGACCTGATTCCTAAACCGGTGAAGCTGGGGCTGAGCGAGTTTAAGGAACTCGTGGAACTGATGGGGAAGATGCAGTCGATGCCTGCGTTGCCGAAGTCGTATTTCATGACGGAGCCCCCGCCATTCAGAATGCCGGATGATTTGCAGCCGCCCGTTTTGGTTGAGCCTTTCGCCGGATGCTGTGGTGGGGTGAGTTTGTCCCTGGTGTTTTATAATGCAGGGGGTGTCAGTGTGGAGCGGTGGGATCATTCCCAGGTTATTCCGGCATCTCGCGTGTCGGAGTGGAGTAATTCTAATAAGGGACGACCGGTGCTGATGATGCCGGATGAGGCGTACCAGCGCCTGATAAATCTGCCTTCCTCCTTAAAAGCTGAGAAACTCGATAAGGAATTCCGCAAGAAGAGCCAGCATAACCATTGAGGTTGGCTGATTGTTTGCAAAAAATGCCGTTGCCTGGTTATAAGCAACGGCATTATGTCTGCTAAATCATCCCAAAAAGCTTGCGATTATTGGCGCGGCGAGCGAAGTCGTAGGCGTTGCGCTTGTTGATATCCTGCTTCAGCGGGTCGGCACCATGGGCGAGCAGCAGGTGCCCTACCTTCCATCTGCCGCTGCGGGCGGCTACCATGAGGGGCGTGGCGCCTGAGCGAGACGTGGCATCAATAGGAGCGCCTCGGTCGATGAGGATGGCTGCTACCTCATATAGCCCCAGTGCCGCTGCATGATGTAGGGCAGTAAAGCCCTTTTTATTTCTTGTATACACATCTGCTTTGGTGGCCCATGCCGTATCGAAGGGCAGCGGGTGAGACCGGCGCAGGGTTGCCCCGGGGCGGCGTGGCTCTGGCGGGGCGATGCAATAGGCGTGTATCTCCTCGTCCGTATATCGGCGCAGGTAGGGATTGCTTTTACGAAGGTATGCCACATCGAGCCAGGGGATAAGGAGCTTGTCTCCTGTACCGTTGGGGATGGGGCTGTAGGCGTGGATGAGCTTGATGACGTTTTTCTGCCGGTGGCGTAGAGCCAGAATTAGCGGTGTGTCGCCGGAATCGTCCGTCATGTACGCATCCGCACCGGCCGCGAGCAGGGCGCGGGCACTCTCGGTGTGCGCCTCGACATGATAATGGCTGGTTAAGCCCTGGCGGCAGAGCCAGTGAAAGGCGCTACGCCCCCACAGCCCATAACTCGCATTTACATAGGCGCCGTGAGCCAGTAGCACGGGAATGACAGTGTGCGCGCCTGCCCGTGCGGCCACCATGAGCGGCGTGAGCTGATTGCGGAATCTTTTGTTGGCATCCGCTCCTGCGACCAGCAGCTTGTCTACCACGTCTGCCTCATTGTGGCAGATGGCGGCGAAGAGTTCTTCTTGAATCGTTGCTTCATTCATAACCCTTCAGGTTAGCACAAGAGCCCCCGCATGGCAAGCCCGAAGTTTTTATTATTTCGCATTAAATCAATCGAATCGAAAAGCCGCCGTCTGCAAAGACGGCGGCCTTCCGCTCGCGGGCATCGGCTCGCCTTATTTTCACCTTGTACCTTGTAGATTGTAGATGTGTTGTTTTATCTGAAGCTCAGCCCCTTTACCTTGGCTGCGAGGGCATCGAGCACCGTTTAATAAGGAGCCCCGACGTAGGGAGTGGGCGACATAAAGTGTCGCTACATGTTGAAACGTAGGCCGTCCGTATTCTTTTCGATACGCCGTGACAGGCTGCAACCCACACCGGCCGCGGCGTTGCCGTTCCTCCCCGCGCTCTGGCTGTCGATTGCCTCGGGGATCTCATATTCCGCTCACAGCGTTCGCTTTACATTATTTTGTGTAAAAAGCAAGATTCAATCTCGTTTTTTACACAAAATAATTTAATCCTTTGTTGGCGAGTTGATTATATTGTACAATTCGGTATACGGGCGGATTTGAACGCCATCTACTTCTCCGACGGGGGAACCTGAGTATAGAAGAGTCGGGGTTATAGCGGGCGCAACTTTGGTGCTGAATTGCAGCAGGTTTTTTATCATTCCCTGAGTAAACGACATACCGGCTTTGATTTCAAAGGGGCGGGGGTGGCGTTGTTCATCCAGAATGAGGTCAATTTCAAATCCACGCGTATCGCGGAAGAAGTAGAGCTCCGGGCTCTTGCCCGCGTTTAGGCGGGCTTTCAGAGCTTCTACTACGACCATATTTTCAAAAACGTGTCCCATGAGCGGATCTCTTCCCATTTGTTCCGGAGTAGAAATCCCCAACAGCAAGCTGACCAGTCCCGGTTCGGTGAAATAGATTTTGGGTGATTTTGTCAGGCGTTTTCCAAAATTCTGGTAATAAGGGCGCATGGTAAAGACAATGTAGGATGCCTCCAGCACCGCAAGCCATTCGCGCAGTGTAGTTGCGCTTACGCCAATATCACCCGACATTGTGGCCATATTGACTTCCTGGCCTACGCGAGACGCAAGCAACTTAACGAATAGTTCAAAGCTTTGCATGTTGCGGATGTTGACAATCTGTCGTACATCTCGCTCAATGTAGGTGCGCAGGTAAGAATCGTACAGCAGCGAAGCCGGCATGTTCTGTGTGTATGCTCGGGGAAGTCCGCCCCGAAGCATCTGCTCATCTCGCTCCAGCCGGACACCTGCCTGCTGTAGCTCGTGGATGGATAGGGGTAACAAATCAACGATAGCCGTTCGTCCTGCCAGACTCTGGGTGATAGTCTGCTGCAGCTCCATTTGTCTGCTGCCTGTCAGAATATACATACCGGGTGTATCCTCAGCATCAATGATTTCCTGCAACATGCTGGGGAGTTCTGGGGTGTTCTGAATCTCATCAAAAATACAGGGAGACTTATGCAGCCTCACAAAATATTGCGGGTCGTTGTAAAAGTCTTGGCGAGTCTGCGTGTTTTCCAGATTCACATACTCATATTCCGGGTACAGATGTCGTATCAACGTGGTCTTTCCCGCTTGTCGAGGCCCGCAAACGGTGACTACAGGAAACAAACTCATGACCCGCTGGAGATGTGGTGTGATATCTCGCTCAATGTATTTTTGCTCTTTCACTGCAAGTATTTTACATTATTTTGTGTAAAAAGCAAGATTCAATCTCGTTTTTTACACAAAAATATTCAAACCGTTTATAGAGAATAAACTGCGGCTTTTGCTTTGCGGCTCGCATTTGATGGCAATTTCATTCAGGGAGCGTAGCGAAGCAAAACTTACGATGCTCCCCAGATGGGGCGGCTTGCTCCGGGCTAACGCCCTACGCTGTACTCTGTCGCCCTCTGACACATCGCGGTCGCGATGCGCCTCCGGGCTCAAATTTGTTTTTGAACGCCACCCGGGGTTTCGGCTTCGCCCTGCGGGCTCGCCTACACCACCGGGCTACTATCTGTCGTCCCTACGGGACTCTCGAATTCCGCGGGCTTCGCCCGCCTAACTTATAACTGCTCTGCTTCGCAGAGCAATATAACTGTGCCGTTAGGCACAATATCACTACACCGTAGGTGTAATATAACTGCGCCACCGGCGCAATATAACCGCCTGCAAGTAGCAGGCGATACGGTTCCATAAACGCGATTCATGGCTTTGCCATGAACGAGAATGCGGTTGGTACCGCAACGAGATTGCCGGGCAAGCCCGGCTAATTTTTAATGTTTAATATTTGAATTTTGAGTGCCGCGGGCTTTGCCCGCCAAATTTTATAACTTGTCCTTCGTAACTTGTAACTTGTCCTTCAATAAAAACGCCCTGCCGCACCGGAGGTGGGCAGGGCGTTTTTTTCATCAGCGGAAGCTCAGGCCCTGTACCTTGGCGGCGAGGGAGTCGAGCACGGTCTTGTGCGCGGCGTCCACCTCGGCGGCGGTGAGGGTCTTCTTGGCATCGCGGTACAGGAAGGTGTAGGTCATGGCCTTGCGGTCAGCGGCGAGCTTCTCGCCGGTGGGGTCGCAGAACACGTCCTTCAGGCCGGTGCTGACCAGCAGCTTCTGCTTGGCAGCTTCCACGGCCTTCATGATGTCCGCATGGCGGGTGCCGGCGGGTACATCGAGGGAGGCATCGCGGGAGGAGCCGGGGAACTGGGGCAGGTCGGCGGCCTTGTAGGGAGCGGTGGCTACCTGCTGCAGCTTGCGCAGGTCGAGCTCGGCGTAGTAGCTCTCCATCGGCAGACCGAGGGCGCGGCACTTGGCCAGGGAGATGCGGGCGAAGAAGCCGCAAGCCTGGTTGTTAATCTGGATGTCGGCGCCTACTGCGGCGTTCTCGCGAGCCTGCTTGGAGGGCACGAGGGTGATGGTGGCCTTGGGCACCAGGATATCGAGCACGGCACGAATGTGCTCGAAACCGGCACCGGCGGGCTTGGTGTCTGCCCAGCTGGCGGGGCCTACCTTGCCGGCCATGAAGATACCCAGCACCTCGTTCTCGATGTCCTTGCCCTTGCCGCCGCCGGTGTTGCGGAACACGCGGCCGCACTCGAAGAAGCGCAGTACCTCCAGACCCTGGTTGATGTTGCGTGCGGCCACGGAGATGAGGCCGGGGGCAAGCGACGGGCGCAGGGTGGAGTGGTCCTCGGAGATGGGCAGGGAGACGCGGATGATGTCGCCATCCATCAGCGGCTTGATGGGCAGGGAGTTCTCCACGCTGGCAATGGTGGGGTCGATGCTCTCAGCAGCGATGAGCTTGAAGGTCTGAGCCTCCCAGAAACCGGCACCGGCGAGCTTGCGGCTCAGCGACATGCGGTAGTCGTTGGCGCGGTCGTTAGCACTCTCCTCCACAAAGATGGCGGTGTTGGTGGCCGGAATGTTGTCGATGCCGTACACGCGTACGATTTCCTCCAGCAGGTCGCAGCTGCGCTTCAGGTCCAGACGCCAGGGCGGGCAGTCCCAAGTGCCGCGGCCATCGATGTTCTTCAGGCCGAGGTTCTTCAGGATGGTGGTAGCCTCGGTGTGGGGGATGGAGCCATTGGTCATCACATCCAGCTCCTTCCAGTCGAGCTGCACCTGATCCAGAGCGTAGTAAATCTTGGCCTCGCTGCCTTGCTCCACAACGGTGGCGTTGGGGGCGTTCTCCTCGGGTACCAGGCAGGGAGCCTGGCCACCTACGAGCACGGGCTCGGCGGTACCGCCGGCGCACTCCAGTATCAGCTCGGTAGCGCGGGCTGCGGCGCGCAGCACATTCCACGGGGAGGTGCCACGCTCAAAGCGGTAGGAGGAGTCGGAGCCCAGAGCCAGGCGGCGGCTCGTGAAGCGGATGTTGCTGCGGGCAAACCAGGCGCTCTCCAGTACGATGTCTGTGGTAGCCTCGGTCACGCCGGAGTTCAGGCCGCCCATCACGCCACCCAGGGCAAGGGCTGCGCCGGAGGCGTCGGAGATAACCACGTCGTCCTCCTTGAGCGTGTAGGTGTCGCCCATGAGGCTTTCGAACTGCTCGCCCTCGGCGGCACGGCGGATGTTGAGACCACCGGTCAGCTTGGCGGCGTCAAAGGCGTGCAGGGGGTGGCCCAGCTCGAAGAGGCAGTAGTTCGTGATGTCCACCACATTGTTGATGGGGCGCAGGCCGATGGAGACCAGGCGGTCAGCCAGCCACTCGGGGGAGGGGCCAATCTTTACGCCCTTGATGCGCGTGGCGGTGTAGAGCGGGCAGATATCCGTAGCCGAGAGGGTGATGAAGTCACCGGCGGGCTTTGTCTCCACTGCGCCCATGGCGGCGGAAGCGGGGTCGGTCTTCAGCTTGCGGCCGGTGATACCGGCGAGCTCGCGAGCCATGCCCCAGTGGCTGAGCAGGTCGGGGCGGTTCGGGGTAATCTCCAGCTCGAAGATGGTATCGGTACCCACAAAGCTGCGTACCGGGGTGCCTACCTCGTATGTAGAGGGCAGAATCCACAGGCCGTGCTCCTTGTCGGGCAGCCCCAGCTCGGAGGCGGAGCAGAGCATGCCGCGGCTCTCCACGCCGCGCAGCTTGCCGTCCTTAATCTCCCAGCCGCCGGGCAGTACAGCACCGGGCAGGGCACAGGGTACCTTGTCGCCTACCTTGTAGTTCTGGGCACCACACACAATCTGGCGCAGGCTGCCTTCACCGGCGTCTACCATGCACACATTGAGGTGGTCGCTGCCCTCTACGGGCGTTTTTTCCATTACCTGAGCTACGACAACCAGGTCAGTTGTCACGCCGCGCTCCTGAATGCCCTCCACCTCAATGCCGGCGAAGGTGAGCATGTCGGCCATCTCCTGGGTGCCAAGGCCCTCCAGGTCTATGTAGCTTGCAAGCCAGTTAAGTGATACGTTCATTGTCTGATAGGAAAAGGGGTTAAGTGATTATTGGAACTGGGCGAGGAAGCGCACATCATTCTCGATGAGCAGACGAATATCGCGGATGCCCCAGCGAATCATGGCCAGACGCTCTAGGCCGATGCCGAAGGCGAAGCCTGTGCAGCCGGCGTACTGGGTCTTGCCCGTTGCCTTGTCGATGTTCTCGAACACAGCCGGGTTCACCATGCCGCAACCGGCAATCTCAATCCAGCGCGGTGCCTGACCGGCGGCCTGCAGCAGCACGTCAATCTCGAAGCTCGGCTCCGTGAACGGGAAGAAGTGCGGGCGGAAACGCACGGCGGTCTCGCTGCCGAAGAGGGCCTTCAGGAAGTACTCCAGCGTACCCTTCAGGTCGCCTACGCTCACGTTCTTGTCCACATACAGACCCTCAATCTGATTGAAGGCGGACAGGTGGGTGGCATCGATAGCATCGCGGCGGAAGGCGGAGCCGGGGCAGATGATGCGAACGGGCGGAGCCTGTTTCTCCATCACGCGGGCCTGCACGGTGCTGGTCTGCGTGCGCAGCAGCTTACCACTGTCGAAGTAGAAGGTATCCTTCTCATTACGGGCGGGGTGGTCATCGGGCGTGTTGAGCGCGTCGAAGCAGTGCCACTCGTCCTCGATATCCGGACCATCGGCCAGTGTAAAGCCCATGCGGCGCAGCACGCGCACAGCTTCATCGCGCACTATGGTGATGGGGTGCAGGCCACCGGCAGGCAGTGTGGCACCCGGCATGGTAAAGTCGGCACCGGCTACTGCAGCGGCATCCAGCTCAGCCTGCAGGGCTGCTTTGCGGTCTTCCAGCGCGGCGGTAATGATGGCGCGAGCCTCATTGAGCATGGCGCCCACGGCAGGTTTGTCCTCCTTCGGCACGTCGCGCATGCCCTGCTGCACCTGAGTCAAAGTTCCTTTTTTGCCGAGTATGCCCACGCGGGCATCCTCCAGGCCTTTCATGTCGGTAATGCCGGCAATCCGGTCCAGAGCGGCGGCTTGTACGCTTGCTATCTGGTCTTTCATAATATACTTGCCGCTGACTATACTCCCCTCACGCCCGCTGGTCAAGCTTAAAGCCGCTTCCTTATGCTCTTATGCGTGTCTTACTCGCGCTCGCTCGCGTGCGAGCGAAAATCAGTTTTTCTTCCCGTTTTTTGCAAGCCAGCCGGGCTCGCTGAAACTTTTTTCAAAAAATACATTTTTTTTCAAAATTTGCGCTTGACGTATCAAAAAAAAAGCGTATTATTGCCGCACCTTCCTGTCATAAGTAAAAAACTAGAAAGGAACATACGTAAAATGATCAAGACAATCGCTATTATTCTGGGGTTGACAGCCGTAACCGCTACTGCCAACACTCTGCCCCCCACTCCGGAGGCTCCCGCAGTAGAGATGCGCTAAGCTGTCCTTCCTGATTGGCGGTTGCGGTATGCGTTGAGTATACCGCAGTTGCACAGGTTGAAATACAAGGCGGGGGATTCCCCGCAGGATTTTTGAACAATCCGGTAGCTCCCCAACGGCGACCGGTTTTTTGTTGCCCGGATTTCTCCCTTTTTTCTCTAACTTTCCGGTGGCGCGATAAGATAGTTAAGATATCTTAGAGAATATAGAGCAAAAGAGTCTATTGGCGGCTTACGACTTGTGTCATGCGCGAGTATGGCGTTTGCGTACCATTGTTCACTTCTTGAGCCAGACGAGCAGCAGAGCGATGTCGGCCGGGGTGATGCCGGGGATGCGGCTGGCCTGGCCGATGGTGGTGGGGCGTATGTTGTTGAGGCGCTGGCGTGCCTCCGTCTTCATAGCGGGAATGGCGTTGTAGTCGATATCGGCGGGGATGCGTTTGTCCTCCTGGCGCTGGATGCGCTCTGCGGTGACGCGCATGCGGTCGATGTGGCCGGCGTAGACGACCTCGATGGCGATGGGCTCCCAGAGGTCGGCCGGGAAAGTGGCCAGGAGGTCAGGCGGGAGCTGCTGCCAGTTGTTCTCCGGGCGGCGGAGCCAGAGGTTGAGGTTCACGCCGGGCTCGACTTTGATGCGCTGGGTGAGCGCCACGCCGTCCTGTATGGCTTGCAGGCGGGCTGCGGCGGCCTGGCCGCGCTCGGGGGTGAGCAGCCCCAGCTCTGCGGCAAGCGGGGAGAGGCGCAGATCGGCGTTGTCCTGGCGCAGCAGCAGGCGCATTTCCGCGCGGCTGGTGAACATGCGGTAGGGTTCATCGGTGCCGCGGGTGACGAGGTCGTCGACCATGACGCCGAGGTAGGCCTGGTCGCGGCGTAGGATGAGGGGCTCGCGGCCCTGGAGGGCGAGCATGGCGTTGGCACCGGCCAGCAGCCCCTGACCGGCGGCTTCCTCGTAGCCGCTGGTGCCGTTAATCTGCCCGGCGAAGTAGAGGCCGCGGATGCGCTTGGTCTCGAGCGTGGGCTGTAGCTCGGTGGGGGGGACGTAGTCGTACTCCACCGCGTAGCCGGGGCGGATGAGTTCGGCGTGTTCGAGCCCCGGGATGCTGTGAACGATGTCCTGCTGCACGAAGAAGGGCAGGCTGGAGGAGAGGCCGTTGAGGTAGTACTCATCGGTACTGCGGCCTTCCGGCTCGATGAAAATCTGGTGCCGTTCCTTCTCCGCAAAGCGCACGACCTTGTCTTCGATGCTGGGGCAGTAGCGCGGGCCTGTTCCCTCGATGACGCCGCCGAAGAGGGGGCTGTACTGGAGGTTGGCGCGGATGATGTCGTGCGTGCGCTCATTGGTGTAGGTGGCACCGCAGGCGAGCTGGCGCAGCTCAAAGTCGGCATCGGCCAGGTAGTTGAGCGTGCAGTGTGGCTCGGTGTTGCGGTGGAGTACCTCGCGCGATACGTTGCTGAAGAGGGGGGGCGGTTCGTCGCCGGGCTGCATTTCGAGGGCGGCAAAGTCGATGGTGCTGCCCTTGATGCGCGGGGAGGTGCCGGTCTTGAAGCGTGCCAGGGGGAAGCCCAACTTGGCCAGGCAGGCGGAGATGCCGGTGGGGGCGGCACCCAGGCGGCCACCGGGCAGGTGGTCCATACCCACGTGCAGCAGGCCGCGCATGAAGGTGCCGCTGCACAGTACAACGGCACGGGCGGCTATTTTTTGTCCCCACGTGGTGGTGACGCCGGTGACGCGGCCATCGTCCACGCAGATTTCTGCGGCGTCGCCCTGTACCAGCTGGACGCCGGGGGCGGTCTCCATCACCCACTTCATGCGGGCGCGGTAGGCGAGCTTGTCGCATTGGGCGCGGGGGGCGCGCACGCTGGGGCCTTTGCTGGCATTGAGCATTCGGAACTGAATAGCTGTGGCATCGGTATTGAGGCCCATGGCACCGCCCAGGGCATCGATTTCGCGCACGATATGTCCCTTGGCCAGGCCGCCGATGGCGGGGTTGCAGCTCATCTGGCCGATGGTGTCGAGGTCGTGGGTGATAAATGCGACTTTACCACCAAGTCGAGCCGCAGCGAGGGCGGCTTCGATGCCGGCGTGTCCGCCGCCGATGACAGCTATGTCGAAGAATTCAGGCATCAGAGATGGAAGTTACGGTTAGCTTCGGCCTGTCGGAGTAGAATAGCACACTCCTGGTGTCCGTTTGTAATAGCGTAATAGGAGGCTGTGTTGTTGGTGACGTCTTTGACCATCACGTCGGCGTTCGCCTGTAACAGCGTGTTGACAGTATCGGCATCTCCCTGGCGTGCGGCTGCATGCAGTGCCGTGCGACCCGAGGAGTTGCGGGCGTTGACATTGGCTCCAGCTTCGAGGAGCAGGCGGGCGCAGAAGGAATGGCCACCTGCCGCAGCGGCAGTAAGGGCTGTTTCCTTGTTGCTGTCAGTAGCATTGACATTGGCACCGGCGCGGATGAGGGCACGAACGCACTCGGTATAGCCATTGCTGGCTGCAATCATGAGCTCATCGCCCGGTGTGGCGCCTTTTTTCAGAAGCGCATTGACACAACTGCCGTGGCCTCCCTGTACTGCCCAGTAGAGCAGGGAGTGCCCGAGGTCGTCTTTTTCATTGGGCGAAAGGTTGCTGTCCAGCAGCATGCGCACGCACTCCACATGGCCATTGCGCACGGCGGGGTAGAGGGCAGAGCGGGTGTTTTCCTGGGGCTCTACCGAGGCCCCGGCATTGATGAGGGCGCGGAGGCTGGAAGCTGCGCCTTGCTCCGCTGCGAGGTAGACGAGCGAGTTGCCGTCCACAGCGGCGGCATTCGGGTCGGTACCGGCGTCGAGCAGAGCTGTGACACACTCCGGTCGATTGGCCTGAATGGCCTCGCGGAGGGCACTGGGCGTGGTGCCATTCGCAGTGGGGAGTGTGGCACCGGCACGGATGAGGAGCTGCAGGGTGGCCAAGCTGCCCTCATTCACGACGGTGATGATAGTGTTGTGGTACTCCTGCGGGATGATGTGGAATTTGGCGAGCTGCTCGGCCGCGGCGAGCATGTCGGCGGCGGCTTTGTGCCCGGCTTCCTCAGCGCACTGGCGGGCAGTTTTGCCGTCGCCATTGAGTGCCGTCATATCGGCACCGGCAATGAGCAGGGCGTGCACGCCGGCGGCTTGTCCGCTCGTGGCGGATAAGTGCAGGGCGGTAGTGTCGCCGCTCAGGGATTCATTGGCACGAGCACCGGCCTGAATAAGCTGGTGGATGCATGCGACGTGTCCGCCAGCGGCGGCGAGGGCAAGTGCGGTCATCTGCGCTGCATTGCGGCAACGTGGAGAAGCTCCGGCATTCAGCGCGAGGTTGAGCAAGCTACTGTCGCCGGACTGTGCGGCATGCAGCAGGGTGCCTTCGAGGTCGGCGCTTTGCTCGCGGCTGAGGAGGGCTGTGGCCAGCAATTTACGGCTGGCCTGGCTTTCTGTACCGGAGGTGATATCAAAAGGCGTGCGGCCTGTTTTGTCGGTAGCACGAGGGTCGGCGCCATGTGCCAGCAGGGCAGCAACGCAGGCGGAGTGGTTTTGCTGAACGGCGAGGTGCAGGGCGCTGTTGCCGGTGGGGTCGGTCACATTGCTGTCTGCGCCGGCTGCGAGGAGAGCTTGCAGGCAACTATCCAGCCCGGTGGAGGCGGCAATCAGCACAGGGTATTGGCCACCGGCCGTGCCGAGTTTGGGGTCGGCGCCGGCTTGTAGCAACATGGTGGCGCAGTCTGTCTGCCCGGCGCGAATCGCCATGATGAGCGGTGTCACTCGGTTTTTGTTCGGGTGGTTGACGTCAGCACCGGCTTCGAGCAACAATTTTACGCAATCAGCATGGCCTTTCTCTACTGCCCAATGCAAGGGGGTATCGCCGGAGGTATCGGTGTCGTTGGGGGCGGCGCCTGCCTGGAGCAGCTGGGTGGTGCAATCGCTGCAGCCGGCCTTTACCGCCAGGTGAAGCGTGCTATCGCCACCGAAGGCTGTATCGATAGCAGCACCTGCCTGCAAGAGCAGGCGGACGCAGTCCGGGTGTTTTTCGCGCACGGCTACCTGGAGTGGGGTAAGGCCGCTGCGGTCCGGTGTGTTGGCATCGCCCTCGGCTTTGAGCAGGGCTCGCAGTACATCCGCGTGGCCCAGGCGTGCGGCTTCGTAGATGGGGGTGACGCCGTTGCCCGCGGCTTTTACGTTTGCACCGGCGTTCAGCAGAGCGTGTACGCACTCTATGTGAGCGCCGCGCACAGCCTCGTGCAGCGGGGTGTCTTTGCCGTAGTTGAGCGCATCTATGTGTGCGCCTTCTTTCAGCAGGTGAAGCACACAGTCTGTGTGGCCATTCTGTGCTGCCAAGTGTAGGGCGGTACGGTTATATAGGCCGGAGGCGTCCGGTTCCGCGCCGTCGAGCAGGGCTTTCTTCAGCTGCTCCAAGTCACCGCTTTCGGCTGCGCGCCGCAGAGCCTCATTAATCAGGCGGCGGGTTTCGCGATTGGCCATTTCTTCATCCGTCAGGGCGAGGCTCGGTGTAGCGGTTTCCGCTGGGGCGGCTGTGGGCGCAGTATTATTATCGCTCTTTTGTGCGGTGCTCTTGCGGGGGGCTACCTCCTGCGGCGCGGGTGGGGGTTGAACACAGTGGTAAGTAACCGCTGCCATGATACCCCCACCGCAGGCCAGGAAGCCGAGGGCTTTGAGGATATTACGAACCGGCGAGTAGGGGCGCATGGCAAGAGAGGGTTATTCGGAGAGCAGAGCGCGGGCGATGGTGGTGGCGGCTTCCGGGCGAGCCTGAGCACGCATGGCGGTTTCCATTGCCTCGCGAGCCGTGGGGTTCATGATGGTGCCGTGTACGAAGTCGTGCACCTTGGCGGTGGTGAGCTCGGACTGCTGGCACAGTACCGCAGCACCGGCATCCGCAAAGACGCGGGCGTTGGCCGTCTGGTGGTCGTCTGCCGCAAAGGGGAAGGGTACCAGGAAGCAGGCTTTGCCAATGATGGAAAGCTCCGTGAGGGTGGAGGCACCTGCGCGGGCAATGACGCCATCAGCCGCAGCGTAGGCGGCGGGCATGTCGGAGCAGAAGCCCATCACAGTGATGTTCGGGGCGCCGCCTGCAAGGCCATTGACGCGCTCGTAGTCGAGGCGGCCTGCAATGACGAGGTAGTGCACCTCCGGGTCGGCCTTGGCGGCATCAATGAGCATGCTATTGAGATTGCGGGCACCCTGGGAGCCGCCCGTTACGAGGATGATGGTTTTGTCCTGCGGCAGTCCCAGTCGCTCGCGTGCTTCTGCCTGGGTGGGCAGGTTGTTGAGCTCATCGCGTACCGGGGTGCCGGTTACGATGCATACGCGGCCGGGGAAGTGTTTGGCGGCCTCTTTAAGCCCCAGCATGACGGAGGTGCACCAGCGGGCGGTCATGCGGTTGGACTTGCCGGGCATGGCATTGCTATCGTGCACGTAGGTACGCAGCCCCATGTAATGGGCGGCCATGATGGGGGGCATGGAGGTAAAGCCGCCCATGCCGATGACAACGCTGGCTTTCTCCTTTTTGATGATGCTGCGGCAGGTCAGGTAGGAGCGCAGCATCTTCCAGAGGAACCCGGGCATGCGGGGGGAGAAGGTGGGGGGCTTGGCAATAGCCTGTACGGTGTGGAACTCGAGGTCGCCATACTTGCGAGAGGCCTCGGCATCGACTTCTTTCTGAGAAATGAGAAGCACGGGGTGATGCCCCATGCTGCGTAATTGCTGAGCCACGGCAATGCCGGGGAAGAGGTGTCCGCCTGTACCGCCACAGGCGATGATGACATTGGTCGGAGTGTTCATAGCTTATTTTGTTGTAAGCGGCGCGTGGGCCAGTAGATTGCTTTTTTGTGGGGAGTGCAGCGATGGATGCTGGTAAGAATACCGATGGCGATGGTGGTGAGCACCAGGCTGGTACCACCATAGCTGATGAAGGGAAGCGGCAGACCGGAGTTCGGCAGCAGGGAGGTGACAACCATCATGTTGAGCAGAGCCGGCCAGAAAATGGTGCAGACAAGCCCTACCGCAATCAGGCGGCCGAAGGTGTCGTTGGTCTGAAGTGCCATCACGATACCCGAAAGAGTCATGATGGTAAAGAGAAGCAGTACACCAGCAGAGCCCACCAGCCCCCATTCCTCGCCGATTTCGGCAAAGATGAAGTCGGTATGAGCAAAGGGCAGATTGCCGAATTTTTCGATGCCATTTCCCAGGCCGACACCGGTCAGGTTGCCGCGGGCAAAGGCGAGGATGGATATCCACTGCTGACGTCCTGCGCCCTGGCTGTAGTTCTGCGGGTCCATCCAGGCGAAGATACGCTCCAGTCGGTTCGGGCTATCTGTGGCCTGCCAGTAGAGCACGCTGAAGCCTACAATGATGCAGAGCACGAGAATCCATACGCGCACGCCTGCTACGTACATGAGGCAGAAGCAGGATACACCCAGAGCCGCGGCTGTACCCATGTCCTTTTCCATCAGAATCAGCAGGAGGGGGGCTCCGCAGATAGCGGCCGGAAAAACAAAGCCTTTCCAGAACGACCCTGCCATTTCGCGGTGCGTAGCGTACCAATCTGCCAGGCAGATGACGAGCACGCTCTTGGCCAGCTCACTGGGCTGGAGTGTAATGAACCCGAAGTTCAGCCAGCGTTTCTCACCATTAAGCTCCATGCCGAACCCGGGTACCCAGCAGCATGCCAGCAGCAGGGTGAGGATAATCCACATGGGGATAATGAAGCGGCGGAAGTAGTGGTAATCGAAATGGCTGATAAGGCCGGCAAGAGCGAGCCCGAGTACGGCAAAGAAGCTTTGCTTGTAGAGGAACATGGCCGGATCGTCGCCATCTGGCACCGGGGCATTGAGCCCAGTACTGGCTACCATGATGATACCCAGTATCAGCAAGGCTATATAGCAGAACCAGAGACTGATGATGCTCAGGCGAGAGGACATGTGCTGGCTGACGGTCGGATTACTGAGAGATAATCAGTGTAGCACCCACGCGGATAGAGCCTTCCTTGCCCTTGGGGATGTTGTTGAGCTCCATCAGGCGGGGAACGGTGGTCTTGTGCTTGCGGGCAATCTTGGCCAGGGTGTCACCGCGCTGGATGGTGTAGCTCTTGGCAGCCTCGGTTGCAGCGGCCTCAGCGTTGAGGGCGGCAATCTGGCGACCCTCGGCGGAATCGGCCTTTACGGGGATGTTGAGGTGGGTGCCGGAGACGATGTTGTTGTTACGCAGCTGAGGATTGGCCTTGCGGATAGCCTCGACCGAGGTCTGGTGCTTGGCGGCGATGCCATAGAGGGTTTCGCCGGAAACCACGAGGTGCTTAATGCAGGGAGCATCCGCCGCTACAGGGGCATCCGCAGCCGGTGCGGGGGTGGCCGGAGCGGCATCCGCTACAACGGGGGTGACAATCTCCGGCTCGCTGACAGCGGGAGCGGTTGTTGTCTCGGTAGCCTGGGTGATGTGAGTGGGCTGCTCGGGGGTGCGGACCGGGTTGGCTACCGGGCCATCCACAGGCTGCGGCAGCACGTCATTCTGCACAGGCTGATTGGCTACAGGCTGTGTGGGCGGGGCGGTAATCGTGGGTGCGGCGATGGCGGTACCCTCGCCGGACTTAATCTTGCCACGCAGGATGACGCCGCCGATGACGATAAGGTGCACCAGCAACAGGCCCACTACCACGCGCACGATGGCCGTGCTGTTGTGGCGGTCTTCCACCAGCCCCGTATCGGTATGGAGGCGGGTCTTGGGCTGCTTCAGCTTCTTATTGATAATCGAGCGCAGAACATGCTTGTGAGGTTTGGTGCGGTGCATGTCGGATTCGCGGAAAGGTGAATGAGGACGCTTCATAAATACAGGAGGAGGGGGCTCTCGGGGTTAAAGATTGAGGGTTGTGCGTACGGCATTGCGGAAACATTCACCGCGCTGCACATAGCCGGTGAACTGGTCGAAAGAGGAAGTGCCCGGCGAGAACAGCACCACATCGCCAGCCTGTGCCTCGGTGGCAGCGGCGGCTACGGCTTCCTGCACGGTTTCTACCTTGATGGTTTTGCAGACCGGGGCAAAGGTGCCTTCGAGCTGGTCGGCAATCTGACCGAACACGATGCAGCAGCGGGCTTTCTCTGCCAGCATGGGGTTGATAGCGGTGTAGTCCAGCCCCTTGTCTTTGCCGCCTGCCAGCAGAATGATGGGGCGGGTCTGGGAGCGCACCGCTGCCTCGGTGGAGTGCAGGTTGGTGCTCTTGGAATCATTGAGCCAGAGAACACCGTCCATCTCGGCGACGGTTTCGCAGCGGTGGCCGGGGGGGCAGAAGCTGCGCAGGCCTGCGGAGATGCTCTCATCGCTCAGGCCGACAGCGCGGCAGGCGAGGGTGGCAGCCATGGCGTTTTCGGCATTGTGCGCCTGCTCCAATGTGGTGCCGCGCAGCTGAGTGATGGCCGTATCGCCCTCCATGATGGAGCCGTTCTTGTAGTAAAGCTGGCCGGTATTGACGACGGAGGAGAACTCGACGATACGGGGCTTCAGGCCGGGCAGGTTCTCCCCGGCGCGTACGATGGCCAGCTGGTCGGAGCTCATGTTCTCGAACACGCGCAGCTTGGCGTTGTAGTAGTCCTCCACCTTGGTGTAGCGGTCCATGTGGTCGGGAGCAAAGTTGAGCCAGATAGCCACCTCGGGGCGGAACTCATGGATGGTCTCCATCTGGAAGGACGATACCTCCAGCACGGCAAACTCGGGCTGCTCGGGGAGCATGGCGAGCTCGCAGAGCGGGTAGCCGTAGTTGCCGCAGGCCTTGGCTGTTCGGCCAGCTTGCAGGAGCACGTGCTCCAGCAGTGCGGTGGTGGTTGTTTTGCCGTTGGTGCCGGTGATGGCAATGGTACGGCCCTTGAAGAAATGGTAACCCAGCTCAATTTCACCAACGATAGGGGCACCCGCGCAGGTGAAGGCCAGCGTCCACGGAATATCGGCCTCGATACCCGGGGAGAGCACAACGATGTCGGCGGCGAAGGCCTGAGCCTCCTGCTCGCCTGCGCCTGCTACGAAGCTGAGGGTAGCATCGGTGCAGGTGGCTTTGGGGTTGCTATCGAAAATGCACACCTCGCCAGCGCCGTTGGCAAGCGCCAGGCGCGCGGCGGCCACGCCACTGCGGCCGCAACCAAGAACTGCTATTTTTTTACCGGTGAGATTCATGGCGAAGGGGGGGAGGGGATTGTACTACAGATTAGCGAACGAAGCAAGAGAAAAATAGAGCCATGCCGGTGAAGGCGAGGATGCCGGCGACAATCCAGAAACGGATGCATACCTGGGTCTCGCTCAGGCCGCCTTTCTCGAAGTGGTGGTGAATGGGAGCCATGCGGAAGAAGCGGCGACCCTCACCATACTTGATGCGGGTGAACTTGAACCAGCCCACCTGAATCATGACGGAGAGTGCCTCCACCACAAACACGCCGCCTACGATAACCAGTATCAGCTCGCTGCATGTGCATACGGCGATGGTGCCGAGTGCACCACCCAGAGCCAGTGAGCCGGTGTCGCCCATGAAGACGCGAGCCGGGTTGCAGTTGAACCACAGGAAACCGGCGCAGGCAGCGACAATAATCAGCGGGTACAGGTAAAG
>JAFOZZ010000062.1 GCA_017390945.1 Akkermansia sp. | reverse complement strand
TTCAGGTTAGGCGAGCTCGCGCTCGCAATGTGAAGGCAAAGAGGTGCGGCGGCTTATACGCCGCACCTCCACCCCCAGCAATAGCCGGCTAACACCCACTTCGCCTTTCGTTCGCGCACAAGAATATGTAGGTTATTCTCAACCGGCGATACTTTTTTCTTTCATAAAGAAAAAAATCTTGACATCCAAGCCTGCCAACCGTAAAATAGCCGCAGATAACCTCCCCCGTTTAGAGCTGGAATCCGTTGATTCCTTCAACCGCGAGGGGAGGGGTTTTTGTTTATACCCATAACCATGCGATATACCAAACCTCATCTTTCATTAGAGCGACAAGTAGAATTACTACTGCAAAAAGGGTTAATCGCAGACAGAAGCGAACTATGGGAACGCCTGAGAGATATTGGTTACTACAGACTCAGCGCTTACACTCATCCATTCAAACAATGTAATAATCAAGGCGTTATTCTTTCATCATTTTCCACAGGCACAACCTTAAACCACATTATTACACAATCGAAGTAGCCTTACGAAGCATACTTGTTAATCTTCACACCCCACACCATACACCATGACTGAGCAAGCACTCGAATTCCTGGAAACCCTGTTGGACACCCCTGCCCCTACGGGCATGGAGATGGATGCCCAGCGCATCTGGGCTGAATACATCAAGCCCTTCACCGATGAGCAGCAGTGCGACGCCTACGGCTCCACCTGGGCTACACTGAAGAGCGATACCCCCGGCGCCCCCACGCTGATGCTCGATGCTCATGCCGACGAAATCGGCTTCTCCATTCGCTATATCACCGAGAGCGGCTTTGCCCATGTGGAGCGCCTGGGTGGTTCGGACGTGGCGATTGCCCGCGGCCGCCGCCTGCGCTTCTTCGGCACGGATGGCGAGGTCATCGGCGTGATTGGCAACACCGCCATCCACATCCGCGATGATGGCGACAAAGCTCCCAAGGTATGGGACCTCTACGTCGACTTCGGCTGCGATAGCCGCGAGGAGGTGGAGGCACTCGGCCTGCGCGTAGGCGACCGCGGCGTGTACTGCGATGGCCCGCTCATGCTCAACGATGGCAAGCGACTCGTCTGCCGTGCACTCGATGACCGCCTATGTGGCTTCATCCTTGCCGAGACAGCCCGCAAGCTGAAAGAAGAAAACATCCGCCCCGAGTGGAATATCGTGTTTGCCAACACGGTACAGGAGGAGGTAGGCTGCATCGGCGCCGCCATGCTTACCTATCGCTTGCAGCCGGACGCCGCCATTTGCCTGGATGTCACCCACGCTACCGACACCCCGGGGCTGAACGCTGCTCGCTACGGCGATGTGAAGCTCGGCAAGGGCGGTTGCCTCTGCTTCGGTCCCGCCTGCCACCCCAATGTCAACGCCCGCCTCGAGCTCGTGGCCAACGAGGCTGGCATCCCCATGCAGCGCGAAACCTGCGGACGTACCACCGGTACCAATACCGACCAGATTTTCCGCTCCCGCACGGGCGTACCGGCTACCAACCTCTCGCTCCCCCTGCGCTATATGCACAGCCCGGTAGAAACCGCCGATATGGATGATGTGCAGTCATGCATCGACCTGCTCGTCGCTTTCATCAAATCGCTTAAGGTAGAGGACAACTTCCGCCACAAGCTCTGATTTCCTGGCTGCTTTTCATTTACCATCCCCGGCGTCCCATACGCCGGGGATTTTTTTCTGCCACACTCCACTTTTTTTCTTGACTCCCCGCCAGCAACTGATAGACTGAGAGCACATCACTAATTTTTAACTTACACACGCATCATGAAAAAGATTTTTGGAATGTTTGCAGTAGCAGCACTGGCAGCCACGGCTCTCACAGGTTGTGGTGGCGGCAGCGAAGACAATGACGAATTGAACATTAACAAATTCTGCTACAAAACATTGAGAATTCAGGCTCCCGGTCGACTCATTCCTCCGGAGGAGGATGGTGATGAGGGTGCGAATGGTGGAGAAAACCCTGACCAAAACGGAGGCACCCCTCCCCCCATTACGGGTGACGGCAACGTATATGCCGGCGCAATGTATGTCCAAATCTCAGAAAAGCTGACCAGCAAAAAAGCAAAAGCCGAAACAGGCTTCGGAGCAAAAGTGCGTCAATACGATGGTTACATTGAAGTTATTGGTGGCACACCTGAGGCGCCAATGGTTACAATTTATCTAGACTCGACTTCTGTAGGCGGTGACCCCGAGGCACAAGGCTGGTTCTCTAGCTTTATCGGCGAGGACCTCGAAGAAGGCGATACCCTTTTGGGTCTACCCGCACCGTACGTCACATTTGATAATTGGACCGATCGCGAAAACGGCACATGCACCGTAAAATTTACCATTGGTAATCAGGAGGCCTACGTAACCAATGTTTCTTTCAGCCTCACGGAGAACTAATATATCAATTTTTCATAAGTGATTTGAACGAAAGCGCATTTCCTCGAGGGAATGCGCTTTCTGCTTTATGGCACTAACAGCGCGCGAAATGAGGCTTGCCAATGGATAGCAAGTAGTGTATAATGCGCGCCATGAGCGCTGATATTCAGGTATACACCGGTGGACCGTGCGCATGCAACGGGTATCTGGTGCGATGCAACGAGGGCTATGTAGCTATCGATGCCCCGCTGGGTTTTGCCGCCTGGGTGGCAAAAAAACTGCCTGAGGGCGCCCAACTGACCGACCTGCTGATTACACACCAGCATTTCGACCATGTACAAGGCGTGGCAGGGCTGGTAGCCGCTTACAATTGCCGCGTGCATGCCTGCATGCCCTACAGCCGCGAGCTGACGCTGGAAGACCTGGCTGCACGCAGCTGGGGTGGCGGGCTGGATGTAGAGCCTTTCCGCGTGGATAACGCCTTTGGCTCCGCCTGCGGCACACTGAACTGTGGCGGCAGCGAGTGGAAGGTGTACCACATACCGGGACACTCTCCGGATGGCGTCACCTACGAGCTGGCAGGCAGCGAGCAGTTATTCTGCGGCGATATCCTCTTTGCCGGCGCTGTGGGGCGCACGGATTTCCCCGGCGGCAGCATGGCTGCGCTCATCCGCGGCATACGCGAAAAACTTCTTCCTCTCCCCCACACCTACGAGGTCAACAGCGGCCACGGCCCCTCCACCACACTGGGGGAAGAGACACTCAACAACCCCTATCTGTAAGCATATCCAAGGGGTAACGAGTCAACCATTTTAATACTTCAACAGAAACAAGAACATGACATTCGATGAACTGGGGCTGTCCGCCCCCATTCTGGAAGCCGTAAAAGACTGCGGCTACGAGGCTCCCACCCCCATCCAGGAGCAAGCCATACCGATTGTGCTGGAGGGCAAGGATGTGATTGGAGCCTCGCAGACCGGCACCGGCAAATCTGCTGCATTTGCCCTGCCCCTGCTCACCAGAATCGAGGCCAACGGCCTGCCGCAGGTGCTGGTGCTGGAGCCCACACGCGAGCTGGCCGACCAGTTGGCAGAATCCTTCCGCACCTATGCCAAGCACACCAACATCAAGGTGGCTCTGCTCTACGGTGGTGTAGGCTATGGCAAGCAGACAGATGAGCTGAAGGCAGGGGCAGAGGTCATCGTAGCCACGCCCGGCCGCTTGGTAGACCACTTCTACCGCGGCAACATGAAGTTTAAGACCGTAAAGCACCTGGTGCTCGATGAGGTAGACCGCATGACGGACATGGGGTTCCTGCCCATCGTACGCAAGATTGTCAACCTGTGCCCATTGGAGGGGCGCCAGACGCTCTTCTTCTCCGCCACCATGCCGCAGATTCTGCAAGGCTTTGCCAAGTGGTGCCTGACGGAGCCGGTGGAGATTGCCATTGCTCGCCGCGAGGTGGCAGAGACGATTTCGCACGCTTTCTACCCCGTGGGGTTGGACCAGCGCGATGACCTGCTGCTGGCGCTGGTAAAAGCCACGAACTTCACGAACCTCATGGTATTCACCCGCACGCGTAAGGAGGCTGATGCCGTGGCCAATATGCTCAGCAATGCCGGCTGGGGCAAGGAGGTGACGGTGATGCACTCCGACATCCCTCAGAAGGAACGCATGGCTGCGCTGCGTGGGTTCAAGGAGGATAAATACCGCATCCTCGTTGCGACGGATGTGGCAGCCCGTGGCATTGACGTAAGCGGAGTTACACACGTCATCAACTACCGCGTACCCGAAAACCCGGAGGACTACGTGCACCGCATTGGCCGCACTGGCCGCGCCGAGGCACAGGGCGACGCCTTCACTCTGCTGACGGCGGACGAAATCGACTTTGCCAAGAGCGTGGAAATTTTCATTTCCCGCAAGATTGATCGCCGCAAGCTGGAGGGCTTCCCCTACGCCTACACCGCCCTGCTGGATGAAGGCGCCAAGCCCCTGCGCAAGCCGCGCCAAGCCCCCAAGCGCAGAAGACGATGAAATTGACAATTTACCATTGACTATTGACAAAGTGCAAGTTAGGCGGGCGTTTGCCCGCGGAATTTTAGAGTCCGAAAGGGCGACAGATTCTTAGCCCCGGGTGGAGCCACGCAGTGGCGAAACCCGGGGTACGGGCAAAAATGATATCGGAACCCCGAGCGCAGCGAGCGGGTGGCAGAAACGGTGGCGCGAAAGCCGATGGAAAGCTTTGCTTGTCCTACGCTGTAAGCGCCGAACTAAAAAATTGTACATGGTACATTGTACTTTGTACCTTCTTCATAAGTACTCAAATCGCGCTTTTAGGCTTGACAACAGCTTGCAATCAGGTATATTGGCGGTGAGGAGAAACATTAAGCCTCACCACAACATCATGGAACCGATTTACGAAGGCAAAGCCAAGCGACTGTTCACGACAGATGACCCCAATGTTCTGCGCATGGAGTACAAGGACTCCGCCACTGCATTCAACGGCGTCAAGAAGGAAGACTTCGAAAACAAAGGCCGCTTCAACAAGGCCATCACACTCATCATCTACCGCATGCTGGAAGCTAAGGGGGTAAAGACCCACCTTGTGGATGATGTGGACGACATCAACCTGCTGGTAAAGAAGGTATCCATCATTCCGCTCGAGGTTATCGTGCGCAACGTAGCCGCCGGCAGCTTCTCCAAGCGCATGGGTGTGGCCGAGGGTACCGCCTTCAAGAAGCCCATCGTTGAGTTCTCCTACAAGGACGACTCCCTGGGTGACCCCTTCATCAACGACGACTACGCCCGCGAGATGGGTGCCGCTACTGAGGAGGAGTGCGCAAACATCAAGAAGATGGCTCTGGCTGTGAACGACACGCTGTGCGAGTTCTTCATGCAGGCTAACCTGCGCCTCATCGACTTCAAGATTGAGCTGGGTCGTCTGGCTGAGGACCCGACCAGCATCGTGCTGGCCGACGAGATTTCGCCGGACACCTGCCGCCTGTGGGACGTAGCCACCGGCAAGAAGATGGACAAAGATCGCTTCCGCCAGGGGCTGGGCGATTTCATGGAATCCTATGCAGAGGTGCTGGAGCGCCTGCAAAAGTAACCTACTAAACTTTAACGGCCACCGTACACCCCAGTGCGGTGGCTCTTTCAACTTTATGGCAACACTTACATTTGAGGTATTCAGCCGCTTCCAGTCCGCTACGGACGCCAACAAGCTGCTCTACACCCCCATCAGCGACAAGCTGACGTACAACCACACCCGCCTCTACACCGTAGAGTGTGATGGTGACATTGAGGCCGCAGCCGACTACATGCGCCGCGTGCTGGTAGACCCCATCTCTCAGAAGGTAGAGGAAGGCGGCGCCCCCGCTCTGGAGGGTGAGTTGTTCTGCATCTCCTACGGTATCAAGAAGGGTGCTCTTGATCTGGAGAAGGAGGCTATCCTGACCAACTATGCCGGCCGCAAGGGGCTGCCCTTCACCATCTCTGCGCTGACCATCACACAGAAGATTTACATCTTCGGCGAAGGCGACAAGGAGGCTCTCTCTGCCCGCTTCTGCAATGATGTATGCAACCCCGCTATCCACACCTGGAGCGTGAAGTAAACGTACGAAAGACTTTAAGAATTATGGCAACATATCGTCACATACCTGTTCGCAACCTGAGCGAGGCCGAGCTTACCAAGCTGAGCCAGGACATGAAGCTTTCCCTCTCCACGGAGGATATGCTGGTGGTGAAGCAGATTTTCAATGAGATTGACCGCGAGCCCACCGATGTGGAGCTGGAGGTAATCGCTCAGACCTGGTCCGAGCACTGCAAGCACCGTATCTTCGCCGCCACCATTCAGCACACTGTGAATGGTGAGACGGAGGAGATTAACAGCATGTACAAGACCTTCATTCAGCGCCCCTCCAAGGAGATTATGGCACAGAAGCCGGGCTTCGTACTCAGCTGCTTCGTGGACAACGCCGGCTTCATTAAGCTGGACGACAACCTCTCCGTGTGCCTGAAGGCCGAGACCCACAACCACCCCAGCGCCATTGAGCCCTATGCCGGCGCTAACACGGGTCTGGGTGGCGTAATTCGCGACATTCTGGGCGCTGGCAAGGGTGCCAAGCCCATTGCCAACCTGGACGTGTTCTGCTTCGGCGCTCCCGACACTCCGCAGGAGATGGTGGAGGGGCACAATATCATTCACCCCTTGGGTATTATGCGCGGCGTGGTACACGGCGTGCGCGACTACGGCAACCGCATGGGTATTCCCACCACCAGCGGTGCTATCCAGTTCGACCCGACCTACATTTACAACCCGCTCGTATTCTGCGGTACCGCCGGTGTGATTCCGCAGAAGGACATCGCCAAGGAAATGAAGCCCGGTCTCGCCGTGGTTGTCATTGGCGGTCGTACCGGTAAGGACGGCCTCCACGGCGCCACCTTCTCCTCCGCCGCTATGGGTGAGGAGTCCGCTACTGAAGACCAGCAGGCTGTACAGATTGGCAACCCCATCGAGGAGAAGAAGACGCTGGACGTCATCCTCGAAGCTCGCGAGCGCGGCCTCATCGAGTTCGTGACCGACTGCGGCGCAGGTGGTTTCTCCTCCGCCGCCGGTGAAATGCTTTCTGAGACGGGTGGCAACCTGTACCTGGAGCGCGCTCCGCTCAAGGAGACAGGCATGCTCTCCTGGCAGATTTTCCTGTCCGAGTCTCAGGAGCGTATGGTGCTGGCAGTGAAGCCGGAGAACCTGGACGAGCTGCAGAGCCTCGCCAACACCTTCCAGACGGAGATGACCGTGCTGGGTGAGTCCAACGACAGCGGCGTGCTGCGCGTATGGCACAATGGTGAGCTGGTGGTAGAAATGGACAACTCCAAGCTGCACGACGCCCCCACCAAGTACCTCACCTCCACCTTCACCCCCTGCCCCGCACTGCAGGGCGTGGCACTGGACGACAGCGACCTGACGGCCGACCTGAAGCAGGTATTTGCCGACTTCGCCATCGTATCCCGCGAACCCATCATCCGCGAGTACGACCACGAGGTGCAGGGCAACACCGTGCTCAAGCCCCTTGCCGGTGCTACCGCCGATGCCCCGCAGGACGCCTCCGTCATCGACATCGATGGCTCCGACAAGCTCATGTCCCTGGCTCTGGCTATTCTGCCCGAGTGGGGCAAGACCGACCCCTACGCCATGGGTACCGGTACGGTGGACGAGACCGTACGCCAGCTGGTGCTGGCCGGCACGAATCCCGACAAGATTGCCCTGCTGGACAACTTCTGCATGGGTAACCCCGAGTGCCCCACCGAGCTGGGTCGCATCGTAGAGTGCGCCAAGGGTATCCGCACCGCTGCTCTGGCCTATGGTGCTCCCTATGTATCCGGTAAGGACAGCTTCTACAACTACTTCGAGACGGAGGACGGCCCCGTGAACATTCCCGTGACCTTCCTTTGCTCCGGTTTCGGCGTCGTGGAAGAGCCCGAGCACGTACGTGGCGCCAGCCTGCGCCGCAGCAACAGCGCCATCTTCATGGTAGGCAACACCGAGGACGAGATGGGTGCTTCCGTCTATGCCCGCATCAAGGGCGTGAAGGACTGCAAGGTGCCGCAGACCGACTGTGCTGCCAACTTCGAGGTATACAAGCAGTACTACAGCAAGGCTCTCACTCAGGGGCTGGTGCTCTCCGCCCACGACCTCTCCGAAGGTGGTCTGGCCGTAGCCGCTGCCGAGATGGCCTTCTCCTGCAAGGGTGGTATCAGCATCGACCTCGACAAGCTGCCCACCGTGGGTGGCTGGCAGAACAACGCCGTACCCTGCTTCAGCGAGAGCACTGGCCGTTTCCTCGTGGAGGTTGACGAAGACCTGGCTGACGATTTCGCCGCTGCCATGGCTGGCACGCCCTGCGCTCGCGTAGGCTCCGCCACCACCGATGGCAAGCTCACCATCACCGCCAAGGGCAGCACTGTGCTGCAGGCTGAGATTGCTGAGCTGAAGAGCATCTGGAAGAACGGATTAACGCCTTTCTATTAATAACTCGTAATTCGTAACTCTTAACTCGTAATTTTACTATGCCTCACGCATTACTTCTCAAATATCCCGGCACAAACTGCGACGTGGAGACCGAGCGCGCCCTGCGCGCCGCCGGTTTCACCACCCAGGTGCAGCCCATTGCCACCGCTACTCAGCAGCATGTAGCCAAGGCTCAGCTCGTGGTATTCTCCGGCGGTTTCTCCTACGGTGACTACGTGATGAGTGGCCGTCTGGCTCAGCTGGAGACCGAGCGTTTCCTCGGCGATGCCCTGCAGAAGCACCACGCCAATGGCGGCTTCCTGTTCGGCATTTGCAATGGCTTCCAGATTCTGACCAAGCTCGGCATTCTGCCCAAGGCTTCCCTCATCTGGAACAAGAGCGAGCGCTTCGAGTGCATGTGGGACAAGCTGGTGAAAGTGGCTCCGAACTGCCCCTTCACCACCTACCTGCCCGAGAACTTCGAGCTGCCCTCCGCTCACGCTGAAGGTCGCCTCGTCTGTGACCCGGGCGACGCCCAGAAGTACCTCGACAACGGCTGCGTAGCCTTGCAGTACGCCGACAACCACAACGGCTCCGAGCTCCGCATCGCCGGCCTTCAGGACCCCACCGGACGTGCCATGGGTCTCATGCCCCACCCGGAGCGCTTCCTGAAGCCCCGCCACCACTACGATCCGGACTGGTCCGGCGACCCCGATTGGGGCTGGGGCTACTACTTCTTCAAGGGCGCCTACGATGCCCTGAAGTAAGTCGCAACCCGGAAACCCACTTCCATCCCCGCCTGGCACCCCACCGGCGGGGATTTTTTTTGCGCAACATTACATGCTTTATCCTTGTCTTTTCCATTAGTTAGCATATACTCAACGTACAGCATGGTAGCGCTGACGCTACAAATAGAACGCATAACCGTCATTAACTAGCAATTATAATGATTAAAAAAATCGCCTCATTACGCAGTAAGCGAAGCAATGTATTTTTCTCCATACTTGCATGGTTCATGCTGGTTTTAGTATTTTTTGCTCCGGCAACATTAAGCGACAAAGTAATAGCGCCCATTGACTGCATTGAATGCATATTCAGACCTTTAGCAGATCGACCAATCGAAGAGGTACACAATCAATACATAGTAGATGGAGCCTCGCAATACATCCCCCATAAATGGGCATTACAAAAATCGTGGCAAGAAGATGGCTACATTGGTTGGAATCCCAATTCTTTTGGTGGAACGGCAATGCCGGAAAACACGATGTACAGCCCGGGTGACTGGCACAATGTTCTTTTTGCATTTTTACCTTTCTGGGAAGCTTGGGATTGGGGCATTATCCTCCAATTTTTCATAGCTGGCTGTGGTATGATTTTACTGCTCAACTATAGCAAAATACCTATTTGGTACACACTGCTTGGAGCAATCAGCTTTGCCTTTTACTCTCAATTCATCACATGTCTGTACTATAGATGGATGGGCGGCATAGTTTGGACTCCGTTTTTGGTTTGGGCTATACTCAGGTATCGACATCACCTCATCAACATCCCGGCCATTATTTTCATGGCTCTTGTGTGGCGAGGGGGACATCTGCAATCTTGTACCTTTTCCTTTTTGCTCGTTGCGTGCATATGGGGAACCGATATATGGAACCACATCAACCAAAAAGACAAACTTACAGAAATAGGTAAATCGACCCTACATTATTTACTCATTGGCGTTCTCGGAGCAGTTCTGTCTCTCGATGTATTTGTCGATACCTTACCACGCATGGAAGGATGCAAAAATCTTCCCATGACGTGGGGCTTCGCACAAATTCCAACTATTATAACCAGCCTTTTCCCAAATACTTTGGGTGTACCGCAGGGTATTGATATAGCAAAAGCCTTTGGAGCGACTATTTTCGACTGTAAATTTGGAGGTGCTATCATCTTTATTCTTGCTTTGCTTGGTGTATTTAACAACGGAGCACCTAAAACAGCAAAGGTTATTTTTATAACCAGCTTACTTTGCACATTTACTCCACTCAATACCTTTCTCTACAGCCGATCAACTGTTATCATGGCCTTGGGCATGGCATGGCTGGCAGTATGGCAACTTAATGATTTAACAAAAGTCTCATTCAGCCCAATTATTTGGAAACGTATTGCATACATAATTGGTACAACAATCGGAATTTGGGCAATTCTTTCATGTATCATTTATATTTTCCACATTCCTCTTGCCGAAAAAATTAACGCGTTTATATCGGCCAACATTTCAAACTTTCAACAAGCAGGGCGAATCGATTGGTATCACATACGGACAGAGCGATTTCTCTCTAAAATTCTCATTTGGGATTGGCAAAACCTGATTCTCACAACAGGTTTAATGTTCGGCATCTATTGTTGCAGCAAAATAAAGCCAAATCAAAAAAACACGGTTTGGGTAACATTGGTAACCCTTATAAGCTTTATTGAGCTGATTACCTTTTCTTATTCTTGGTTATCATACTCAAAAATACCGGAAAGCCATTATCTCTACAAAACGCCCTCTTGGATGGCAGAGTTAAAAAGCCATGTTAAATCTGGCACAGTGTTACTATATCAACCCGTAGGAGATAGCGATTTTTCTTGCAATAATCACCTATCCAGCTATGGCATCAGACTGGCGGGCGGATACGAAACTGTACAACCAAAGTATATACACCCTCTGAAGTGGGAGTCATTTGATACCGACGACTACGCCAAAGCTGGCATTTCTCATATTCTTTATGATACGAAATGGAAAGAGCAGGCTGTACCCGGTTGGTCACTTGTAATGACAACGCCTCAATTCAAGCTATATGAAAACCCCGACTTCAAAGGGCTCTTCATTACAGACAACGGCACTTCTCTTCAAGAAAACTGGAAAACCAGCAACCGACTTCAAATAACCCTGCCGGCTAATACGCGTAAGCTCGACATCAGATGCAGTTATCACAAAGGATGGCAGGCATACATTAAGGGGGAAAAATTAAACATCACCCCAACAGAACGCTGGGGCATGTCTGTGGATATCCCGCTCTCAACATCACCTCAGGAGTTATTACTCGAATTCCGAATGCCATATCAGAAACTCTACTATACCATCATGTCATTAACTGCTCTTTTCTTGGCCTTTATAGCAGTGAGACGCAAAAAGCGATAAAACAATTCCCCTCCCCCGCCCGGCACCACCCGGCGGAGATTTTTTTTGCGCTTGACTTAGAGGGAGTGAGGGCGTACACTTTCTGCCATGTCACGCTATGATGGAGAACAGGTGCTGGTAGTACCCCGCGAGGCTTTTGAGGCCGTGGGGGCGTTTAATGGTGTACGACTTAACCCGCAGGAGTACCTGGAGGCATTCCTGAAGCCGGGCGTGGCGCATTACATGGATCGCGAGCTTGCGGAGGAAAGCCCGCAGTTCAAGCAGATTATCGCATACGCTATCTTCTGCTACCAGGGTAAGGTACTGGCCTATGCCCGCACCAAAAAAGGCGGCGAGGCACGCCTGCACGACAAGATGTCCCTCGGCATCGGCGGCCACATTAACCCCATCGATGGCCTGGCCGACAACATTTCCACCTACCTGGCAGGCGTGGAGCGCGAAATCCGCGAGGAAATCTCCTTCTCCGGCAACGCCACCCAGGAGCTGTACGCCGTTATTAACGACGACACCAACGAGGTCGGCTCCGTACACCTCGGTATCGTCCACCGCTTCGAGCTGGACAGCGATGTGGTGGCTCCGATGGAGAAAAAGCTCACCGATATGCGCTTCTGCACGCTGGAGGAGCTTGCCGGCCCCCTTTATGAGCGCCTCGAAACGTGGTCAGCCATCTGCGTTGACGCACTGAAGAACGCCTAAATACGCGCCGCATTCATTTTGCAACATTTCGCTTGCGTTTGCAGGCGCTATGTGATAGATTAAATACGTTATGAGAAGCAATTTTACACGCCGCGCCACCGGCTTTACGCTCATTGAGCTTATCGTGGTCATCGCCATTCTGGGTGCTCTGATTGGCATCTCGGCGCCTTTCGTTGTCAGCCGCATCAATGCTGCCGACATGACGAAGTGCCGCAACAACCTGACACAGCTGCACCTCGATGGCGACAAGTACTCCCGCGACATGGCTCACAGCCACCTGCTGCCCACCAGCGGCATGGATGACGATGAGGATACCGAGTACGACGAAAGCGAGGGCTGGTGGCTTGCTCTGGGTACCGACCTGGAGGGCACCGTCCTGCCCCAGGGCAAAAACGGCAAGATGAAGGTCCCCGCCTACTTCCACTGCCCCGGCCACAAGCCGGATGTCAAAAACACCTTCCCGGCAGATGTGAAGAGCATTTCCTACGTCTCCTGGACCGATGGCAGCGAGGATGAGGAAAACCCGAACTCCTGCATCCGCACCACCGCCAAGCAGAACCTCGACACCCTGCCCTGGCTGTCCGATGGCAACCCGGTCAAGGGGAAGAGCGTGACCGACCTTGCCAGCTTCCGCAAGCAGGTACTGCCTGCCCTGGAGCGCCATGACAACACGCTCCTCGTCCTTTACGTGAGCGGCAAGATTAAAGCTTTCGAAGCCGACCCCGAAACTCTGAAAGCCGAGGCTCTCTTCAAGAAGATAGCTCCCTCCATTGCTCGCAAGGCAGACAAAGCAGCCAAGAGCGGCTCCCGCGGCAGCGATGATGAGGACGACGAAGACGAAGAATAAACGCATGCCCAAGCGCGTTTAACACATCTTAACAAGGCTCGCTCCGCTCACTGGTTTACCAGCCGCGACAGCGAGCCAAGTTTTTTCAGCACACCATGGCCAGCCCCACTTGCAGCTTATCTCTCCCCGCAGCCTATCTGGAGCGTCCTATCGTCATTGGCTTGAGCGGCGGGAGAGATTCTGTCGCCCTGCTGCACATGCTGGCGGAGAAACACTGCGACCTGAACGAGCTGCATGCTGTACACATCCACCACGGCATCCGCGGAGAGGAGGCCGATACCGATGCCGACTTCTGCCGCGAGCTCTGCGCTCAGCTGGCTATCCCATATGAGGAGCACCGCATCGATGCCCCCGCCCTGGCTGCCAGCACAGGGGAATCGCTGGAAACGGCTGCCCGCCACGCTCGCCGCGCTATCCTCAAAGACGCCGCTGCCCGCCACAGCGCCGCTATTGCCCTGGCACATCACGCAAATGACCAGGCAGAAACCGTCCTGTTCCGCCTGGCTCGCGGAGCTGCGGGACCACGCGGCATGGAGCCCATTTCGCGAGCAGAAGGCTGCATCTGGCTACGCCCCCTGCTGGACTGCACCCGCGAGCAGCTGACCGAATGGCTCACCGCTCGCGGTTACACCTGGCGAGACGACTCCACCAACGCCGTAGCAGATGTCACGCGCAACCGCCTGCGCCTGGAAGTCATCCCTGCCCTGAACCGCGCCATGGGACGCGATGTCACCCCCATCCTGAACCGCAGCGCCCGCCTGCAAAGCGAAACGCACCTGGCGCTGGACTTCGCCCTGGCAGCTCTCCCCAGCGAAGACCCGCAAGGGCGGCTCTACCTCCCCTTTGTCCTCGCTCAGCCACTGCCACTGCGCAAAGCCATCCTGCGCCGTTACCTGCTGCGCTGCGGGGTTCCCGGCGTGGATGAAGCCACGGTATTGGCGGTGGATGCCATGCTCCCGCCGGATTCCCCCACCGCGCGCCGCTGCCTGCCCGGTGGCTACACCGCCATCCGTCGCCAAAAGCGCCTGATACTGGAAGCACCTGCACCATCCCTGTAACACTGCTACAATTTCCACCGTATGAAACTCCGCATTGCCACTCTCCTGCTGTTATTTACCCTGAGTCTGCCGGGGCAGGCAG
The DNA here is from genome assembly GCA_017390945.1 of Akkermansia sp. GTDB lineage: Bacteria > Verrucomicrobiota > Verrucomicrobiia > Verrucomicrobiales > Akkermansiaceae > Akkermansia. The sequence continues at coordinate 8,136 of JAFOZZ010000062.1, read as the reverse complement.
CCGTTCGTCACAAGGGAGTTTCTCTGCACACCTACGTCAATATGGCGACAAACGCAGGGCGCTATGTCACAAACCAGCCCAACGCCATCCTGCAATACCTGCGGCAAAGAGACGGCGGTATTCGTATCCCCTACACCACCGGGCAGGCTGCTTACACACTCCCACACGGCGTGCCTGATTTCTCAGCTGTGGCCGACATGGGAAATGCCACGGCTGTGGCCTATAATTACATCGCCACAGTTGCCCACAACAGCTCCCGCCTGTATCCCACATTCACCGCGCATGACGCCGGGCTGGGAGCTCAGCACACACGCCGCTATATAGCCATCGAAGAACAAGGAAACGACAAGGCCTTCGTGCATCAGATTTTCAGCGGCATGAACGACTTCAAGCTCTCACGTCTCTGCCGCCTGGCTACCGATACCATCCCTGCCACCATGACCGTCGGATGGGATTTCAAAGGGCAGCTCATCTATCGCGTTGGCGGCGGCCTGCAACAGTTGAGAGATATCGACGGCAAAAACACCGATGAAAGCATACAGGATGTCTACACTGTCGCGGGGATAGCCGCCATCACTAACTGGCAACGCTCTGGCAGCGACATGCGCGTGTACAACGGCACCGTCATCGGCACCACCTCATGGGGAGCAGATGGCATAGGCCTCGGCACGCCGCTCCCCTTCGGCTCCACCCCCGGCGATAGTGGCAGCCCCTATTTCGTGTGGCAGGATGGTCAATTCCGGTTCCTGATGGCACACCACGGCAGCACCAACGGCAACCGCCAGACGGTAGGGTGCGAGGCTACAGACTGGGCTCTGAGCACCATGGCTGCCGATTGCGTCAGCGTCGATATGAGCAAGGTACAAGGCAGTCTCATTCTGGACGGAGCCAAACCAGCTGACGACAAAGGCGGGGTGAAAGAAATCATCAACGGGCAGCAGATAGTTGTCAGCCCGGCTCGTGGCTACCTGCGCGATGCTAAGGGAAATATGTATGATACCGCCGGCAACGCCCTCGCATTCCGTGCCGTCGCACAGGGGGAGCATACCTGGAAATCCCTCACAGACCGCCGCGACCTGGATAACTGGTACGCCTACGGCTCCGAATACCTGAATGCCGGGGAAAGCGTAGTCATCGAAAACAAAGAAGCCGTTATCAACAAGGGGCTCACCTTTGCGCAGCTCTTCCTGACGCAGAACCTCGTCCTCCACTCCGCCAAAACAGGAGCAAAATACAGCATTGAGGTAGCGGAGGATACCGATTTAGGCGCAGGCTACATACACTTTGCAGCGGAAAAACTCAGCGATGTCAGCTACCACATCCGTTCGACCGGCAATGCACAGCTCGACACCGCCGGCTTCATTGTGGATGCAGGCGTAACGGCCGCTGTCAGCCTGCGGAATCCTGATGCCGCAGCCACACGCGAATGGCGTAAAGTAGGCAAAGGCACCCTGCACCTCTGCGGTTTCGGCAACAATGAAGTGCTGCTGAATGTAGGAGGCTCCGGGCTCACCCTGCTGGAGCAAAAGAAAGGCTACGCCGCCTACAACGTACTGGTGAACACCGGTTCCACTGTAAGAATAGCCAACCCTCAGCAGATTGCTCGTGACCTCACCATCGGCGCCGGTGGCGGAACTCTCGACGTCAACGGCAACAGCATGGACTGGTACACAACGAGCGATGAAAAACGCCCCGGCTTCAGCATACGCGCCCTCACGGAGCAAGCCACCATCGCCAACAGCACCGGCCACGCCACACTCACCTACCGCGAAAAAGGAGAACAGCACTACCCCGGCTCCTTCCGAGATACCGACTCATCCAGCCTGAATATCATTTACGCCGGCGGCAGCAACTGGAAGCTCAGTGGCTGCCACACAGCCCTGCTGCATCCCAAGAGCCTTCTCACCGTACAGAACGGCAGCGTAACCCTCACCGGCACACCCACTGTACACGGCTACGGCACTGTGCACACACGCGACACGGCGGACTTCACCACACGCCCGAATGACTGGCACTATGCCGATGCCAGCATGAATGTAACCGTACGCAACGGCTCCACCTTTGAGCTAGGCAGCCATGCCCGCCTGCGCGGCAATGTCACCGTAGAAAGCGGCGGCACCTACACCATGAGCGAAGGAGTGCAGCACAGCAGCGAATTCGTCGAAGGCGGCGAAAGCCCGGAAAACACCGCCGCCCTCGCGGATTTCTATGGTCATAAAGGCGATGTGACGCTGAACCAGAACGCCACACTACGCCTCACCTCCTCCCCGGAAACCGATACCACTACTCATTACTCCGGCAAGATAAGTGGTCAAGGCAACGTGCTTGTAGAAAGCGCCTCCGAAAAAGCAGCATTCCACCTGAGCGAAGCCCTGAAATCATTGCACATCGTTATCCGCAGCGGGCGCCTCATTTTGAGCGACTCCGTCACTTCTTCACATATCAGTATCCAGCCCGGAGCCTCGCTCTCTCTACAGCACAACAAGCAAGAGCTGCTCACCCTCCGCAGCAGAGAGCAGAAAGCTGAGCTTTTCTTCACAAATATAAAGCAGAACTCACCCACCGAAGTTACCATGGGCGATTTCGGTGCTGCCGTCAATCCGCGCATTCGCCACACCCATCTTCAACTGGCAAGCGGAAGTACCCTTAACCTGCTGAATACCTCCATACGCCCGGACAGTTGCATTTCGGCCGAGGGTGCCACACTGAATCTCATCGGCACAGACATCACCATCAAAGGGGATGCGAAACAGCAGGAAACAACCACCCATCAGAACAAGCAAGTTCCCCTGCTGACATTCCCCTGCCATTCACTGCAAGGCAAGCTGACCATCACCGGCAATCTCCTTATCACGTTGCCCGACAATCTGGCATCGCAGCAAAACACTCTCGTTCGTGTGCAATTCGCCCCCGGAATCCGTATCAGCACAGACAAAATCCGCGCTACGCTCAAACACCGAAGCAAAGCCAAGTTCATACAAGGCTTCATGCTCCCCGGTGAGGAAAACGCCGTTTATTTCCACATCAGCGCCCGTAACAAAACGCGCTGAGTAAACCTGGGCTTACTGAGCCAGCATCACGCTACGCTGCGTAGCGCTCACATGGCGCAGCACCAGCCACAGGGTGTCATCCGGCATCAAGGCGCCATCAAAGCGATCCGCCCACTCCACCAGCAGCACACTGCCGCTGGACAGGTATTCATCCCACCCCATGCCCAGAGCCTCGTCAGCACTCTTCATGCGGTAAAAGTCAAAGTGCGCCGCCGACAAGCGACCATCATTGTGCTCATGCACAAGCGAAAACGTCGGACTGGCAGCCGGGTTCCCAGCCCCCAGCCCCTCCAGAATACCACGTACCAAGTGAGTCTTGCCCGCACCCAGGTCGCCCACCAGCCCCAGCACCTCACCACCACTCAAAGTCGCAGCGATTTCATGCCCCAAGGACACCATTTCTGCCTCGGAACTCACCTCAATCGGGCCATTTTTGAAAATTTTATGCATAATTTGCAACTTTTTTGAAAAATTTTTAATTTTAGACTTGCCAAACGTCGCTGTGTGTATATAATGTGCCAGCCCGCACAAGCGGGTGCAATCCTAAAATTCAGAAAATTATGGCATACGCAGTTTTCACTTCCGGCAGCAAGCAGTACCGTGTGACGGTCGGTGACGTGCTCACCGTTGACCGCATCTCCGGTCTGGAGAATGACGGCGAGACCACCTTCGACCAGGTGCTCCTGGTAGAGGATGGCGACGCAACCAAGGTTGGCACCCCCACCATCGAGGGCGCTACCGTAACCGCCAAGGTGCTGGACGCTGAGGCACGTGGTGCCAAGGGCATCGCTTTCAAATTCAAGCGCCGCAAGGGTTTCCACAAGAAGAAGGGCTTCCGCGCCGCTCTCACCAAGGTAGAGATCACCGCCATCAACGCCTGATTATTAACCACTAACACCAAGAATTTTTACTAGTTATGGCACATAAGAAAGGTCAGGGTTCCGTTCGTAACGGTCGCGATTCCCGCAGCAAGCGCCTCGGCGTGAAGAAGTTCGGTGGCCAGGCTGTTATCGCCGGCAACATCATCGTTCGTCAGCGTGGCACCAAGTTCCACCCCGGCAAGAACGTGGGCATGGGCCGCGACTACACCATCTTCTCCCTTGTTGATGGTCGCGTATTCTTCGACCGCGAGGGTCGTCGCGTGAACGTAGCTCCCGAGGAGGCCTAAATCTCCCGCGATTCACTACTAAGTTAGTCTTTTTCATACAAAAAGCCGCAGCATCCCGCTGCGGCTTTTTTGTATCTCCCCGGAAGAGATGCATAACCGAACAAAATGCTACTACAAGCAAAGAGAAAGCTGATAGCGCGTTAAAAATCAGCCAACACATCACTTTTTGCTTGCCAGATGGGGGCTTGGGGAGTACAATGTGCGCGTGAAATGCGGGGTAAGCCCGCTCTCAAAAAACGATTAACCGAAATAAGTACCATGCCTGTACCTACACAAGAACAGTACATCAAGATGCTTGATACGGCCAAGGCTAAAGGCTATGCCTACCCGGCCATCAATGTGACCACCATCGAGGTGATCAACGGCGCTCTGAAGGCTTTCGCCGAGGCCAAGTCCGACGGCATCATCCAGATTTCCCTGGGTGGCGGCCAGTTCGCTTCCGGCACCGCTGTGAAGGATTCCGCCATTGGCGCCATCGTTCTGGCTGAGGCTGTACATCGCCTCGCCGAGCAGTACAACGTATTCGTTGCTCTGCACACCGACCACTGCCAGGCTGACAAGGTGGACAGCTTCCTGCGTCCCCTGCTTGCCGAGAGCAAGAAGCGCATCGCCGAGGGCAAAGGCCCCCTGTTCAACTCCCACATGCTGGACGCTTCCGCTCTGCCCATGGCTCAGAACCTCGAGCTCTCCAAGCAGCTGCTTGCCGAGTGCGCCGAGCTGGGTATCGTTCTCGAGATCGAGATCGGTGTTGTAGGTGGTGAGGAAGACGGCGTGGACACCTCCGGCGCTCCCGCTGAGAAGCTCTACACCTCCCCCGCTGACATGCTGCAGACCTACGAGACGCTCAACGGCGTTGGCGAGTTCATGCTGGCTGCTACCTTCGGTAACGTACACGGCGTATACAAGCCGGGTGCTGTGAAGCTGAAGCCCACCATCCTGCGCGACGGCCAGGCTGTGGTGAAGGAGAAGCACGGTGAGGATATGCGCCTGGTATTCCACGGCGGTTCCGGCTCCGACCTCTGCGACATCCGCGAGGCTATCTCCTACGGCGTAGTGAAGATGAACATCGACACCGACACCCAGTACGCTTTCTCCAAGCCCATCGTTCTCCACATGTGCCAGAACATCGACGGCATGCTGAAGGTTGACGGTGAGGTGGGTAACAAGAAGGTATACGACCCCCGCTCCTACCTGAAGAAGGGTGAGCAGGGTATCGCCGAGCGCCTTCAGGTTGCCGCTGACGACCTTCTGTCCAAGGGCCAGACCCTCTACGGCCAGATCTAAGGTCAACCCCACACTTTGTAAAAAATCCCCGCAGCTCCGGCTGTGGGGATTTTTTCTTGGTGCCTAAGCCAAAAGACACAAGGCAAGTGATACTTCGCTGGTATTTATTAGTATATGCCTTGACACTCTATGGCTATTTTGGTAGTATTTTGTTCATGAGTGAATATGACTGTTCAAAGCGAAAAGCGGGTTCTGTAGAGCTAACGCACCGTGACTTCATGAACATGTCCCAGTGTGCGCGCATGGCAGTTATACGCAGTGCCTTGTGGGCACTGAAGACGAGGCATGAAGACGAAAAATCCGGTGTGCACGGGAATATCACCCCAAAAAAACTCTGTTTGAACGAGGGCGGGATATGCTTGTTAGATAATGCTACTGAAGAGGACGAGAATGCGTACAAACCCATTGAATATTTTCGGGAGCAAAATCAGCAGATTACCCAGCAGAGCGATATTTATGCTCTAGGTGCAGTTTTTTATCAGCTAATTGCCGGCACAGTCCCACCTAAGGCTGACCAGAGAGGTCTTGCCAAGAATGATTTTTATCATCCTCTGAGCTCATACAAAGCGTTAGAAGAAAACTTTCCGTCTCAGTTATTGACATCGGTAGATAAGGCACTGAGCTTAGAGGCAGAAGAACGATGGAATTCTGCTGACGCTTGGCGACAGGAGCTGACAATCTCGGAAAATGATGAATTGAGAGGTATTAATGAATTGCTTCGCCTCCAGCTGAGCAGAGTCAAACAAAGTTCCGGCATGTGGCGAAAGCACGTAGAACTTCCGCTCATGATATTGGGAGCTTTAGCTCTCATCGTAATACTCGTAGCAGCATCAGTCTTTCTAAGCAAGGGGTGCTGCTGATGAATCTTCTAACTAAGAGCAAGCTCATCCACGGCCGGATTTAAGCTCCACCTCACACCTTGTAAAAATCCCTGCGCCTCCGGGTGACGAACGGCTCGCAGGCGGGTCGAGGAGATGCGGGAAGAAGAGCCCCCAACATTTTCCTGTCAACTCAGCAAAAAAATATAGGCAACAAGTTTTTGCTCCATACCCTCTTATCTCCTTGACAGCTCATGCCTGCGCGCGTATAATACGCCGCATATTGTGAGCACGAAAACCAAAAACGAGAATTGGAGCAGCAACCTGGGCGTGGTGCTGGCAGTAGCCGGTAGCGCCATTGGTTTCGGCAACTTCCTGCGTTTCCCCGGGCTGGCGGCCCAGTACGGCGGTGGCGCTTTCATGATAGCATACTTCTGCGCGTTCCTGCTGATGGGCATTCCGCTCAGCTGGGTAGAGTGGGCTATTGGCCGCAAGGGCGGCACCTTGGGCGGGCATAGCTCGGCCTCTATCTTCTACCTCATTTCGCAGACAAAGTGCTGGAAATACCTGGGGCTGGTGAGCGTCATTGTTCCGCTGGCAATCAGCATGTACTACATTGCACTGGAGGGCTGGACACTCGGCTACGCCTGGCACACCGCTGTAGGCGACCTGAACCTGAGCACCGGCGCCGAATACGGTGATTTCTTCACCCGCTTCACCGGGCAGACCGGTGACGGCAGTGTATTCACCGGTGGAGAGAGCACGCTGCTCATCTTCTTCCTGTTAGCTCTGGGCGCCAACTTCTACCTCATTTTCCGTGGCGTAAATAAGGGCATCGAGTGGTTCAGCAAGGTCAGCATGCCCATCCTGGTTATCACGGCGCTCATCATTCTGGGTCGCGTACTCACCATGGGCACCCCGGATGCCACTCACCCCGAGCGCAATGTAAACGAAGGCTTGGGCTACATGTGGAACCCCGACAAGGTCATGCTGGTAGATACCACCACGCAAAAGACCATCGGCATGGTACCGGCAGGCGCTACTGCGGAGGAGGAGACAGCCCTCATCACTCGCTTGCAGCAGGAATACCCCAAAGCCACCATTGAGAAAGAGGAAATCACGCTGATAAAGGGGCTGCTGAACCCTGAAATGTGGATTACCGCCGCCGGTCAGATATTCTACTCACTTTCCATCGGCTTCGGTATCGTCTGTACCTATGCCAGTTACGTTCGCCGCCGCAAGGACATTGCGCTGGCCTCCATCACCGCCAATGCCGCCAATGAGGTAGCCGAGGTGGGCCTGGCCGGCATGATGATTATCCCCGCCGCCGTATCCCTGCTGGGTGTAGCAGCTGCTGCCGGCACCAGCACCTTCGGCCTGGGCTTCAATGTGCTGCCGCAGGTATTCAACAGCATGCCCGGCGGCCAGTTCTTCGGCACCCTCTTCTTCGTGCTGCTCTCCATCGGTGCCATCACCAGTGCCATCTCCATCACGCAGCCGGCAGTAGCCTTTGTGGAGGAGTTCTGGAACCTGCGCCGCGTACAAAGCGTTACCCTCATCGCCCTTCTGCTGGGTGTAGGCTCGCTCATGGTCATCTGGTTCACTAACGACCTGCTGGCGCTCGACACGCTCGACTTCTGGCTGGGCACCATGAGCCTGTACATGAGCTCGGCTCTCTTCCTCATCATGTTCCGCTTTGTGTGGGGTACCCCCGCCGGCCTGGCCGAGCTGCGCAGCGGTGCACTCATGCCGTTGGGGCGCTGGATTGCCATCCTTATCAACTGGGTTACACCGGCCATCATGGTAGCTATCTTCC
>JAFOZZ010000061.1 GCA_017390945.1 Akkermansia sp. | reverse complement strand
GTCCTTGGAGACGTACCCTTCTCAAAGGGTATCACAAGGCTGACTTCTTACGAAGTCAGCCTTTTTCGTGTACCGTTTTCTGGATAAGAGACCTTGTATCATCCTGGCATTCGTGCTCTTCCCCAATAAAGTGCATTTTTTTCACTTTATTGTTCTTTTTTGCGCATAACATCAAAAAGAAGAATCGTCCTCTTCGTCTTGCGAAGCGGTGAAAATGTCCGGGTCAAGCCCAAACAATGTGGAATTTGAATTTTCATATCACGATGTGTCCACATTCAATTAACACTCTTAAGCGGTAGTTTTGAAAGTTACGATAGCCATAGGCTCGGCGTTGAATTAATTTCATTTTTCTATGGAAGCCTTCGGTGATTCCGTTACTCTTTGTGAAGCGCCACATGCGGATGATAGGTTCAAACCATTGACGTATGGTGCGTCCCAGCTTCTTAAATATAAAGCTCCTGCTAATTTTCGTTTCGCCGCCTAAGTGAAAATAAAAGTAACGATTTGGAACAGCTGGTAGGGCAAAGGGAATACGAACTGGCTTGACTAAAAAAAGGCAATGAGTATACCAGCGTGGAGGGACGCTATCAAATGATAGATGAAACGTAGCCTCGCATAAGCGTAAGACGCCAGTGTCAAATTGGTAGGTTACCGCCACAGCGGGTGGTTTTCCCAGTGTGGTGGCAGGCCCATTTTGTGAAGGGGGATGCCTTGTTGTTGTGAATCCTGCAGGAATTGCTGCATGCGCACGTGCCATTGGGAGGAGGGGGCCACCTGTTTGAGCAGATAACGACAGATGAACAGGAGCGGGGCAAGGTTGGCTTGCGATTGGAGCATGGAGGGGGCTCCTGCCAAACTGGCGGTGGGCTTGACCCACTTACCGGCTTTGTCGGAATAGACATACTCCCAGGTCAAAGACGGGGTGTTGTTCATGCGGGGAAGAGTCAGGAAGGTTTTATTCCAGATGCGGGCATGGTGAGCGCAATCGTTGCGCAACACTCGCAAGGATGTCAGCCAGGTGAATAAGGTTCCGGTATCGGTGCTCCATTCACGTGCAATAGCCTTTCTGATGTTCTTATCGGAATGGGAATAGAAGTAAACAATGGTGCCGAACTCCATTTCTCCCACCGCCATCCAAAGAGGCAGATAGGCGTGTTTGTCGCCGTAGGTGTTGAAGAAATGGTCGACGGAATCTTTTCCGCTCGGTACGATATGACCGTTCTTGTTTTTCTGAATCCGGACTCGTTCTAAACTCTGTATGTACCCTTTCCAACTGGGGAAATAGGCTGGGCTTGCATAGTCAAAGGGCGATTTGTTCGCGGTGTGGTGGTATGCGATGCGACTGCGAAGGGCTACTTCGATGCGTTCGATGGCATCCATCATCAGGAAACGCAGCTTGCGGTCAAAAAGGTAGTGAGCCCACACTTTATCCAGCGTTGTGCCGGGGACATAGTTGTTGCCAATGTCACCTTGCAGATTCCTGACACGGAAAGGATGCAGGTAGGCGCTGAAGCGGTAATAGCCTACATTCTTCAACCGGGTTGCAAGTAGTGAAGCGTCTCCTTCGAGACCGCGCTGTGTAAGTAGCGCGACCTGCTGTTGAATGGAGAGATGCGGCTTAAGGTATTCCATACAAAATAAAAACCCTCCCCATGTGCGCAGTTGAAGGAATCAACGGATTCCAACCCTAAGCGGGGGAGGTTATCTGCAGTCATTATACATGCAGTACGGATTTTGTCAAGGGGATGGAAATAAAAATGCGTAAAAAAAATGGCCGCTGCATCAATCATTATAGATGCCTGTAAGTAGCCAATAAGCAGCATATTGTGTTTTTGCCCCTCCTACCCAGGCAACAATAACCGCCCCGTGTTATTCCGGCTTGGTGGGCTGGGTGGAGAAGTAGTACCCTACCCCGCGCTCGGTGGCGATGCAATCTGCGTGGGTGCCCAGCTTTTGGCGCAGGCGCTTAATGTGGGTATCGAGGGCGCGCGTTTGCGTGGTGTCGGAATACCCCAGGAGCTCCTGCTGCAATTTGTAGCGGTCCTGCACTTTATCCGGGCGCTCCATCAGGTAGGAAAGGATTTTGAACTCTGCCGTAGTGAGCTCCAGCGGCTCGCCATTGAGAGTGGCATTCTGATTGGCCTTGTCCACACAGATAGAGCCTTGTTTGACAATCAGTCGCGCCACTCCCGAGTTGGCCCGATGCAGCAGATTGCGCACGCGCAGTTTCAGCTCCTTGCTGCTGAAGGGCTTGGTAATGTAATCGTCCGCACCCATGCCAAGGCATTCCAGCTTGTCCTCCATTTGCGCGCGAGCCGTCAGGAACAGCGTCGGGATATTTTTGGTGAGCTCGCACGCCTTCATTTCCGCAAAAATCTGCACGCCCGTCATGCCCGGCAGCATCATATCCAGAATCACACAGTCCGGCAATTGGGTGCGGATTTGCTCCCATCCTTCCGTACCGTTGTGAACGAGCGTACACCGGCAGCCCTCTCGTTCCAGATTAAAGGCAACAAGAGCGGCGATATCCTCATCATCTTCTACAATTATGATGTGTGCAGACATGGCTTACGTGCCGTAAGTATACCTCAAAACGCTCCTCCTGAAAAGTGCCTATTTGTGACAAAAATGCCACAATCCCGGCATTCCCCCTCGCCAGGCTTATTCCACACTTTGCTTGGGCAAATGGATTGTGAATACAGTTCTCTCGCCGGGCGTGCTGCTCGCGCAAATACTCCCGCCATGGGCTTCTACAGCGTGCCGCACAATGGCCAACCCCAGCCCCGTTCCTTTAATCTTCCCCGTCGTATCAGCCCGGTAGAAACGATTAAAGATGTACGGCAGCGCCTCCGGTGAGATTCCCACGCCATTATCTTCCACCGTAATCGTTCGCGCCCCGGCCTCATCAGTAGTCGCACGCAGGCTCACCACCAAACCAGGTGATGGGTTATTCTTCAGCGCATTTTCCAGCAGATTAAAGATAACCTGAGCCCAATAGAAGCTATCGCCCCACATCACAAAAGGTTGCGGCGCAATCTCCATGTTCACCGTTGCCTTCTGCTCATCGGCCATCGGTTTCAGGCGCAGGATAACGTCTTCGGCCACTCGGCACAGGTTAAACTCCTCGTGTTTCAGGTATCCGGAGCCTGGCGAATCCACACGCGAAAGCGTCAACATATCGGCAATCAGGCGCGACATGCGATCCGCGTGGTGCTTCATGATTCCCAGCGAACGCTGGCGTATGGCGGCGTCCTCCGCCACCTCAGGCTCGTCAATCAGTGCATCCAAGTACCCAATAATGAGCGTGAGTGGCGTCCGGAGCTCATGGGAAGCATTCGCCACGAAATCCCGGCGAATCACTTGCGTGCGGTGTTCTTCCGTAACATCCAGAAACACAATGCCGACATGCCGCTCACGGGTCTCCAACGGAGTAGCCGTGGCGCGATAAAGCCGTGGCACCCCTTGGAGCTCAACCGCCACGTCTGCGCGAACCGGCACCGTACTGTTACAAGCCTGCTGTAAAAATGTCTTCAATTCACTTTCGGGCAACATCCGCAAAAGATTAGCCTGAATAATCGACTCCACACCAACAAGTTCGGCCGCTTTTTCATTGGCCATCTCGACTCGACCGGAGGGACGCATTAACAAAAAGGGCACCCCCAAAGACTCCAAAAACAAAGATTGGTCATGGCGCACATGGTTCTCCAGCTCCCTCAGCATCATGCGCAGGTATTTCGATTCCTGCTGCACAGCAAGAGCCCGCAAGCGCACCTGCTTCATCCTGCTACTCAGAAAGATAAACGGAATAGCAAAAGCCAGTATCACAAGCCCAAGCACGACGTCCCATCCTATCATGCCGTGCATTCTATCAGATTTTTCACCTGCTGCAAGCCAAATCAAAAAGGAAAGCGGCTATACCCCCTATTGTGGCGAAAAAGTCACATTGCGTGTGGCGAAGGCCTCACACAGAAAAGCGTGCAAGCGGCGGGTGCCACATGATAGGATATGGGGCGTATGAACGAAATGTACATCGCGATATTGGCCATTCTGCTCTTACTGGCCGTGTTTGACCTGGTGGTGGGCGTGTCGAACGACGCTGCCAATTTCCTGAACTCAGCCGTGGGCTGCAATGCGGCACGCCGCAGCATCGTGCTGGCGGTGGCTGCCACAGGCATCGTATTAGGCGCCTCGCTCTCCGGCGGCATGATGGAGATAGCCCGCAGCGGCGTCTTCGTCCCCGCGCAGTTCAGCTTCCACGGGATTATGATACTCTTCCTCGCCGTCATGCTGACGGATGTGATTTTGCTGGACCTCTTCAACACCTTCGGGCTCCCGACCTCGACCACGGTTTCCCTGGTATTCGAGTTGCTGGGCGCGGCTGTAGCCGTGGCACTGTGCACCATCTACGAAGGCGGCGACCAAGTAGCAATGAACCTGGGCGCCTACATCAACAGCAGCAAGTCGCTCTCCATTATCTCCGGCATCTTCTGCTCGGTAGCCGTGGCCTTCACCTGCGGCTGCATCGTGATGTGGTTCTCGCGCCTGCTGTTCAGCTTCCGCTACCAGAAGGCCTACAAATACATCGGCTCGCTCTGGTGCGCAGCCTCCCTCACAGCCATCAGCTACTTTGCCGTATTTAAGGGGCTCAAGCACAGCTCCGTTGTCACGCCCGACATGTTGGCGTGGCTGAACGCCAACATTGCCCTCGTCGTACTGGGCACACTGGGCGTATGGTTCGTAGTCGCCTTCATCCTGCAATACGTGCTGCGCGTGAATACCCTCCGCATCACTGTGCTGGCAGGCACCTGCGCATTGGCGCTGGCATTCGCCGGAAATGACCTGGTGAACTTCATTGGCGTGTTCATGGCAGCCGAGTCGTCCTACCACATTGCCAGCGCGCACGTCGCCGCCGGTGGCGCGCTGGACACCCTGCGCATGGGCTCACTGGCCGAGCCGGTGCAGGCCAATATCTGGTACCTGCTGGCGGCCGGTGGGGTGATGGTGCTGGCGCTCATCTTCTCCAAGAAAGCGCGCACCGTCACAGAGACCGAGGTAAAGCTGGCTCGCAGCAACGGCGTCAGCAAAGAGCGCTTTGGCTCCTGCCTGCCCGCCCGTGCCGCCGTGCGCTGGGCGCTGAACGCCGCCCGCTTCATCACCCGCATCACCCCTGCCCCCGTGGCACGATTCGTCGGCAAGCGCTTCGAGCCCCTCGAGCTCAGCGAGGACGACGGCACCGCATTCGACATGGTGCGCGCCTCCGTCAACCTGACCGTCTCCGCCCTGCTTATCTCGCTAGCCACCTCGTTAAAACTCCCCCTCTCCACCACCTACGTCACCTTCATGGTCGCCATGGGTAGCTCGCTGGCAGACCGCGCCTGGGGACGCGACAGTGCTGTGTACCGCATCACGGGGGTCATGGTGGTCATCGGTGGCTGGTTCACCACAGGCCTGCTCGCCTTCCTGGCGGCTTGCATTACCGCCACGGTCATGATGCTGGGCGGCATGTGGGGCGTAGGCCTCATGCTCCTGGTGGCCGGTGGCATCCTGGTCAAATCCGCCTACATGCACCGCCGTAAGAATGCAGACACCTTGCCGGAGCTCGACCTGAACTCCCCGCTGGTCATGCACGAGCTGGGCGAGAACTCCGTAAACCGCCTTGGCCGCGCCTATGGCATCTACCGCGCCACGGTGAAAGCCCTGCTTGCCGAGGACTACAGCTCCCTGAAGCGCCTGCGCAAGAAAACCCGCGAGCTCAACCGCACGCTGGAGGCCATCCAAGAGGACCAGATTCTCCCCTGCCTGCAAACCCTGCCCGCCCGCCTGTACGACCAGGGACAACTCATCCTCCGTCTGCATGAGAATGGGCTGAAGGTCGC
>JAFOZZ010000060.1 GCA_017390945.1 Akkermansia sp. | reverse complement strand
GCTGACGACGTGCGCGAGGGCGTGGCCATCATGTGGCTCGAGGGCGTGGACGTTTCCATCACCGGTAACTCCACCAACCCCACCCGCTTCCAGCACCCCGTAGCCGGTACTTACAAGAAGGAGTGCGGCCTTGTTGGCAAGAAGTACTTCTCCGTTGCCTCCGGTGGTGGTACGGGCCGTACCCTGCACCCGGACAACATGGCTGCCGGTCCCGCCTCTTACGGCATGACCGACACCCTGGGCCGCATGCACAGCGACGCTCAGTTCGCTGGCTCCTCCTCCGTGCCCGCTCACGTAGAAATGATGGGTCTCATCGGCATGGGCAACAACCCCATGGTCGGTGCCACCGTTTCCGTGGCTGTGGCTATCGAGGAAGCCATGAACAAGTAAGCCCCTGCGCTTACGCGTTACAGCAACATTACAGCAAAAAGCCTGCTCCGTTTACGGGGTGGGCTTTTTCGTGTGCAGGGAAGGGGGAGATTCTCTTCAGCTACGCTTTCTCCTGAAAAGTCGTGTTGAAAATGAGCGCCAATGAGAGGTGCGGAAAGCGTCCCTTATGTCTATGTTTGTCGCAAGATGGAGTGTTTATCTTTGGAAAATGTGAGAAATTGCCACTTTTATCTTGATAAAATGTGAGAAATTGCCATTTTTGTCTTGATAAAAATGGCAAGATTAAGTATAGTGTGCGTAGGGAGGAGTGTGTAAGTATATGGATAGGAGCATATTTAGTGATTTGCTGAAATGGAAAATGCGAGCTAATCGCAAACCGCTGGTGATACAAGGGGCTCGCCAAGTAGGGAAAACATGGCTTATGCGGGAGTTCGGTCGGCGCGAGTATGAGCGTACGGCTTATTTAAGCTTTGCTGATATACCACAGGCATCGCAAATATTTGAGGGTTCCTATCAGGTCGAAAATATTATTCAGGGAATAGGTCTGTTAAGTGGTACAGAAATACAAGCGGAGAACACATTGATTGTTCTGGATGAGATTCAGGAATGTGAGCGTGCGCTTAATGCTCTCAAATATCTGCGGGAGAATGCTCCTCATTATCACATTATGGCGGCGGGAAGCCTTCTGGGCGTAGCTGTCAGACAGCGGCAGATGTCTTTTCCTGTGGGGCAGGTGGATTTTCTGAATCTACGTCCGTTAAGTTTTTGTGAGTTCTTGTCTGCGTTAGGCGATAATCAGCTATTGAGTGTCATGCAAGGCGGCAATGGGT
Source organism: Akkermansia sp. (assembly GCA_017390945.1). Taxonomy (GTDB): domain Bacteria; phylum Verrucomicrobiota; class Verrucomicrobiia; order Verrucomicrobiales; family Akkermansiaceae; genus Akkermansia. Next base: position 3,287 of record JAFOZZ010000060.1, on the reverse strand, counting down.
CTTTGCTGGGAATTGCTCACGATAAATTAGTCGCTCGTCTGAAAGAGTATTTGTACGTGGGTGGCATGCCTGAAGTGGTGGCTACATATGCAGCTACGCGAGACTTTGCAGAGGCTCGGCGCTTACAGTTGCAAATTATTCAGGGCTATGAGAATGATTTTGCTAAGTATACCGCCTCGCGCGATGTTCCTCGCATTCATGCTGTGTGGAATTCGATTCCTCATCAATTAGCAAAAGAGAATCGAAAATTTGTGTATAAGCATCTCGGGGTGGGTGCTCGAGCTCGCGAATATGAAAATGCCGTTGAGTGGCTGATTATTTGTGGCCTGTTGTACCGCGTGTGCAGAGTCAGTAAACCTGGAATTCCTCTAGGTGCATACGAGAGTCCCTCGGCGTTTAAGTTGTATGCTCTTGATTGTGGGTTGCTGGGGGCTCTTTCCCGGCTGGAGGCCCGATGCCTGGTGCAGGGCTCTGCCGTATTTGAGGAGTTTAAAGGTGCTCTGACGGAACAATACGTGTTACAGGAGCTATTGTGCTCAACTGATTGGACATTGGCATATTGGGAGCCAGAGAGCGGTACCGCTGAAGTGGATTTTGTTGCGCAGGTAGGAAATGTGGTTATTCCCATTGAGGTGAAGGCGGGGGTAAACCTCCGTGCTCGAAGTTTGGCTTCCTATCGTACTCGCTATTCTCCCCCATGTGCTTTGCGTACTTCTCTGGCAAAGTATGAGCAGAATGGTGATTTGTACAATATTCCCCTCTACGCACTATCGCAAGTGCCGCAGCTGTTGAGAAACTCGCTTTTCTCTCAGTGTAAATAGTTTGGAGCCTGTATATTCAGCTCGTAATCCACGACATCCAGCAGTTGGCCGAATTTTTCGCCCACGGCGTGGAAGTGTGAGGCCTGGCGGAAGCCGAGTGACTCATGGAAGCGGCAGCTGCGCTCGTTTCCCTGGGTGATGCAGGCGATGAGCACGCGGGCGCCAGCCGTGCGGCAGCGGGAGATGAGCTCCTGCATGAGGGCGCGGCCGATGTTGCGGCCTTGTGCTCCTGGTGCCAGGTAGATGGTGCTTTCCCATGTGCGAGCGTAGGCGGCGCGCTCCTTCCAGCGATGGGCATAGCAATAGCCCAGTATGCAGCCGTCCTCCTCATATACCAGGTAGGGGCATTCGGCGGCATAGGCTTCGATACGCGTCTGCATAGCCTGCGGAGTCAGTGCTGCTGTTTCAAAAGAAATCGTCGTATGCAGCACATATTCATTGTAGATGGCTGCAATCGCAGCAGCGTCTTCGGCGGCTCGTACCTCGCGTATCATGGTAGCTCCATGCTACACTTTACCGGCTCTTGCGTCAAGGATAAAGACTCATCTCTAAAGCCGCAGGGCTTAGAGCTCGGGGACTTCGTTAATAGTATGACGTTCGCTTTTTCTTCTTCTTCGATTGTTTTTTACGTTTTTTTCGTTTTTTTGTAAAAGCGTCATCTTCTTCCTCTTCGTCATCCTCTGCGTGCTCCTCATCGTCCTCCTCGTCGCTGTCGCCGGAAAAATCTCCGCTGCGGATTTGTTCCAGCTCCTCTTCCAGCTCGGCAATCTTTTCCTCGACTCGCGCTAACGTGTTTTCGTAGACGTCTATTTTGTTTTCCAGAGATGTTATAGCTTGGTCAATGCCCGAGTAGCGCTGCGGCCCCTGTGGCAGCTGGTGGCATACGCGGACACGCTTCTTACCGAACGGCTCCATAGCCCAGTGGCGGCAGGCGCCTGTTATTCCTTGGCTTTTGCAGTTACCGGTATGGCAGTCGCGGCACAGTTCATGGAGCTCGATTTTGTGTTTACAAAAGTCAATCTGTGTTTCCACATTGCTTTTGCGTTTCTCCATGGCTTTGATTTTACGCTTCAGAGTAGCTATTTGTTTTTCCTCGGGCGTTTTTTTCTGCGGGGCTGCATCTGCCACCTGTACTCCTGCGATTGCCAGTAACAAGAGCAGGAGTAAACATGAGCATAGCCGACTCAGCAGGGGTGAAAAACAATTCCCTGTTTTGTGGAAAAAATGTGCCATAGATACAGTTGAAGTGGATGCATCGCATTGTAGCAAAAACGCTACAAAAGTCCATACAAATATCGCTATGTCTGCAAAAAAAAGCCCCGGAATATCCGGGGCAAATAGCGGGCTCGCGTTGTTTTTTACTTCTTGAAGCCCATGCGCTGGGTAAAACGGCCGAGCCAGGAGCCGAAGTCGGCGGAGTTTTTGGGGCGCTCATCGTTTACTTCTTCATTTTCGATGATTTCGGCTTCGTGTCGCCAATCTTCCTTTACTTCGGGCTGAGTGTCTTTGTTCTTCAACAGTTCGGGGATGACGATGGCGAGCACCATGGACAGAATCCCCAAATCATCCAGCAGACCAATGATTGGTACGAGGTCCGGGATGCCGTCCAGCGGGCTGATGAGGTAGAGCAGGGCGGCACCCAGCAGTAGCACGTTGCGGGGTGTCAATAGTTCGCCAGCCTTGCCGGAGCGGAAGAGGTTCATCGCCTGCTCGGCGCGGCGGATGGTGGGATTACTCTTGCTCTTTGCTGCCAGGAACTTGGTGACAGCTGCTTCAAAATCTGCCAGAAGCTGCGGGTTTTTGAGGATTTCCGCCATGCGGGCAGCCCATTTGGATTTTTCGAAGTTGTTGTCGTCTGTTTGGTTGTCACTCATGGTTGTAGGATGGTGAAAGTTTGTAATAATTTGCAGACAAGAAGGTGTTATAGCCCCAAGCGGGAGGCGAGGCGTTTAATCCAAGAACCGAAGTCGGAATCGCCCTTCGGGGCGTTGCCGGCTGCTTCCTCGGCTTTGATGTTCTTCATCTCCTCGCTGAGGTTATTTTTTGTATCCTGCGGCGTTTCAGGGTTCTCCAGCAGGGGCGGAATGATGATGGACAATACCATGGTAAGTACGCCCAAGTCATCCAGCAAACCGATGCCGGGAATGAAATCAAAGATGAAGTCAATCGGGCTCAGGAAGTAAATCAGCGCGCCGCCCAGCAGCAGGATATTGCGGGTGGTCAGCAGCTTGCGAGCGTTGTCGCTGTTGAAGATTTCGAGTGCCAGCTTGGCGCGCTCAATAACCGGAGTAATGCCTTGCTTGCTTTTCTCCGCGATATAATCTGCGACTTCCTTGGTAAAATCTGCCAGCTTCTGCGGATTTTTCAGGATATCCGTCATTTGCTGAACCCATTTCGATTTCTCAAAGCTGTTGTTATCTTCCATAGTTGTGTAGATGGTTAGTTGTTGTTTGTGCGGGTTAGTGT
>JAFOZZ010000059.1 GCA_017390945.1 Akkermansia sp. | reverse complement strand
GGAAGGTGACGTGGCCAAGGTTGGTGTGCGTGGATTTGGTTATTGGTGTTGGAAGCCCTATATTATATTGAAAACTCTGGAGAAAATGCCTGAGAATGGGGTGTTGCTTTATTGTGATGCCGGATGTCATCTTAATCCCGCTGGTCTGCCCAGATTATACGATTATGTTGATGAGCTAAATCATAATGATTTGGGGATAAAGGCATTTTATACGCACTTTGGTTGCATTGATGTTCGGGAGCGTCGATGGACAAAGGGGGATGTATTTGATTATTTTGGCTGTAGAGACCAGAAAGATATAACAGACAGTCTGCAAGTTGCTGCTACGCAGGTGTTCATTAGAAAAACAGCAGCTTCTGTGCAATTTGTTCGAGAGTGGCTGGCGGCAATTGAAGCGGATTTTTCTTTGATTACGGATGATGCTTCACGAGGCAAAAATCTTAGCGGCTTCCTTGAACATCGACACGACCAAAGTTTGTTCTCTGTATTGTTTAAGCTGAGAGGAGGCAATGCGTTTCCTGCCGAAGAAACGGAGGTGGCGAATAGCAATAATCGAGAACGATATCCTATTTGGGACCTTAGAGATAGAGGTTACAAAGACATGCGTTTCTGGGCTAGAGTTAAGCGCTGGACTAAAGGACACATTCTGCTGACAAAAATCCGCTGGGAAAAGTTGAAGGAACGCTTGTTCTCTGGGAAGTGATAAGCGGATAACCCCTTTACCCAATACCTGCCCATAATCATGAAACTCAGAATAGCGGTATGCCGATTTTGGGGGAGTTGTTGGGCTCTGCCGATGGGGGCGGCGGGGGCGTTGGTGCTGGCGGTGGGGTTGGTGGAATTAGTGAGTTTCTTGATAGGTTGGTATGGTGAGCCGCCGATGGTGGTGGTAGTGCTGAATATCTGTTGCTTGCTGAGTTTTCTGATTGGCGTACTTGGAGGGTTGATGGTGCCCTTCTGGTTTTTGTACAAGCTGGTGAAACAGGTGCGGAAGCATGTGTTACTGTGCCTGTTATGGAGTGCTGTCGCTGCGGGCGCGGCCATGGGCGTGGCGAATTATATGGTTCGGGGATTCTTTGGGGATGTCAGCGATTATTTCATCGTCGGAACAGAAATTGCTGAAGATACGGAGTTTGTGATTCCCCGTCAAATGAGCATTTTTAAAGATGGGGAGATTCCTCCGCGCGTTCTGGCTTTGCAGGAACTGAAACCGAAACTGCCTGCGCCGCCGAGGAATCCATCGAAACTTGCCGCACCTCATGTGGAAAAACTTGCGAGGGAGGCGCCTGAGTTATTGCAGGAGTATGTGATGCGCGCTTTGTATGCGGAGGCAACTAATCTCCGCTTTAACTCTCGTGTGTTGGGTGACGTGTTTCTAGCGCATGAGTCTGACCCACAAACGTATGTGCAAGTGGCCAGAAGTCGTCCTTCAGAACTCTATACATTGCTTACTCTGCCCAATGGTTGGTCTGTCAAATGGCGGTGTGACTGGCCGGATGAATGGGCTAATGACCCGGTGAAACAGTTCGGTAATGATGTCGCGTGGCTGGATGAAGAGCTGGCACCCTTAGCTCAGAACCCGACTCGTGAGCAATTGGATTCGTTGCTTCCGGCGGTGCCGGATAAACCGTTTCTCAGTATCTGGGAAGATACTGCTGGGAGGTACATCATGTCAATCGTGATTCCTGCGGCCTACGAGGACGGGCGCTTTGAACTGAAAGCGCGAGAACATTCCCGCGACAAAAAGATACTTTTTCGTCAAAGCTGGCTTCCGGAGGCGCGCTTAGGGAAGGTGGGGCGTGTTATATGCAGCAACGGGGATGCTATGGTATCGAGTGGCAACTGGAATGAGTACTATGGCTCCGTCTGGGAGATTTGGTTTACGCCAGCCGGTGGCGGAGCCCCGCGTTGCGTGAACAGTCAGCTCTTCCTCATGCAAGGGTGGCAAAGATAATGATGGCGCCATCAGCCTTTAGGCTTAGCCTGTAGCTTACAGCCCACACAGGCCATCGCATAGAGCGAGGTGGCAAATATGCCGTTCAGCAACAGGGCCGCGTGGGCGGTGTATATGCCGTCTTCGTCTGGCTCTGGCACGATGATGAACCACAGCAAGCTGATGGCGAGCGGCATGAGAATGCATATGCAGGCCGTTTGCCATGATATGATAGGATTCTGCTTTCTCAATAACCAAAGCCTTGGCATACAGCATAACAGAGTGGGCAATAAAAGCATCAGCAGAAACAGCCCCGCTTCGAACGCTGCACTCCAATCATTGGTGCCATGGTAGGCGTGGTCGGGGTATACTGAGGGGCTGGGCGTCAGGGTGTCCAGCATCCCACAATTGTCTGTTAGGTAGATGCAATAGCCGTTTTTCAGCTGTATCAGCCACGGTATACAGCTGACTGTGTATTGTGCAAAATGGCTTTGAATAATGAGAGGTTCTTCACGGCTGTAAGCTGCCTGCACCAGCTCGGCACCATCCTCGCATGCAATAGCCTGGTTAATCGGCGCATGACGATGAGAGGGGAGTTCTGTTGCCCGCAGTTTCAGGTGTCGGATGTGTTCCTGCACGAGTTGTTCATTGGCAGGGTAGGTGAAGTATTCCGGCTTGTTTTCTATGGTGCGGGTGTCATGGTGGCACCAACCGGCGGGGGCTTCTCCCAGCCACGCTGCCGCCTGGGATGCCCATGCTCGGCTGTCTGCCCTGTGCTCCAGCAGGCGTGTGCCACTCCAGGCCACCAGCAGGAAAAAGACCGGTGCCAGAATCACGTAATAAATAGCCGCTTTGATGCTCCTCATATTACTTCTTCTGGTAGAGCTTCAGAAGTGCATCGGGCTGAGGCTCTCGCCCCAGAAAATCGCGTATCTGCTGCATGGCCGGTATACTGCTGCCTTTCTCCAGAATGGCGCGGCGGTAGCGCATGCCAACCTCCGGATTCAGAATACCCTCTGCGCGGAATTGGCTCATGGCATCAGCCGCCATCACTTCGCACCATTTGTAGGTATAGAGACAGGCGGCGTAGCCCTCGGCCATGGTGTAGGTCATAGTGCGTTGTTCGGTGGGCGGCTGCTCCGTGTAAGGGAACAACCATGGCTCCAGAATCTCCTGAGCCACTTCATCGATGGGGCGCCCTTTGTATTTATCGTGCCAGTGCATGTGCAGCTCTAAGTCCAGCTTGCTGCACAGGAGCATGCGCATGTGTTGCTCAATCGGGTTGGAGCCGCGGCTTGCCGCCAGTTGCTGCGCCAGTTCTGCGGGGATGGGCTCTCCGGTTTGATAATGGAAGGCGAATGTTGCCAGTGCTTCGGGCTCCCATATCCAGCTTTCCTGTAAATGGCTGGGCATTTCGACAAAGTCGCGCTCGACTTCTGCCGTGCAGTGCGGACGAATTTCGCCGTGGCCGAGCATCATGTGCATCATGTGCCCAAACTCGTGGAAAAGCATGTAAATCTCTCCATGATTGAAGAGGTGCGGGCGCCCGGGAACTGGTGGCGTGAGGTTACCCATGAGGGCGGCAAGATGGGGCTCGCCCATTCCGCCATCGGGAGCGGGGTTGCCATCTCGCAGGGGAAGACACCAAGCCTGAGCGCGTTTGCCCTTGCGAGGGTACAAATCCAGATAGAAACTCCCCATGTGGGCGCCAGTGGTGGCGTCTTTTACCGCAAAACAGCGTACCCCGGGGTACCAGACTTCCACATGTCCGTCAGGACATGTTTCTCCTGCTTTCAGACAGACGGTGGGGAGTTCTTCGTAACGAAGATTTAACAGCCTGGACCATATATTCAACATGCCATTGATGACATTGTCCGCCTGAAGATAGGGCGTAATTGTCTTCACGTTGAATGCCTGCCGTTTCGGGGGTAAGTGATTGTTCAGGTAGGCCGTGTCCCATGGTGCCACGGCGCTCAGCTCTTTGCCGCTGGCTTGAGAGTAGCGTTTCAGCTCAGCCGCTACATAGGCATCCCAGGCGGGTTTACTTTTAGCCAGTAACTCATCGACAAAGGCCAGGGCTTTCTCGCCACTACCCATCATGCGGTGTGCCGCTTCCTTATCAGCAAAGTTCTTATACCCCATCAGCGTCGCCAGTTCGTGGCGCAGCTGCAAGATACGGTGGATAAGAGGTTCGGTGTCCAGTGTGCGTTCCGTACCCGCGCTGGTGGTACCGAGCCAGCATTTGCGGCGGGTTTCGGCTACCGAGCAATATTTCAGTACGGCCCCTGCTGGTGAAGTGCTGAGGTTGATGAGCCAAGCCGGCTTTTCCGGGGTGGAAAATCCACGCTGGCGAGCCTCGGCCTCAGCGTTCTGCATCCATCTTTCGGGCATGCCTGCCAGTTCCTTTGGATTGGTAATGACCATCTCCCACATCATGGAGCCCATTTTCACGTATTGGCTGAAGCGGAAGCCTAAGCGGGAAAGCTCCTGCTCCAGCTGCGCTTTGCGTACCTGCTGCTCCGGTGTCAGCATGAGACCACTATCGCGCATGCTGTCGAGTGTTTGCTGCACATAACGCTGTTTAGCCGGGCTGAGCTCCTTCACCCACGGCGCAGTGGCCGCCTGTTGCAACACCTGCACAATGTGCGGACCATGCAAGCCCTCGGCGCTATACGTCGTTGTTTCCTGAAGGAGCTTGTCCATCATGTGCTGCATTTCCTTATCGCCCAGCGATATGTGCAGGTGGTAAACATAGTTCATCGCCTGCTTTATATTCTCGCCAGCTTCATACCAGGCCAGGAACGTGTTTTCGAATGTCGAGTTTTCCGGGGTGATGGCTGCCAGGGCAGCCAAGCGTTCGTGCGCTTGTGCAATAGCTGCGCGGACATCTGTAAGCGCCTGCTGAGGCGTCATTTTTGACCAGGCGGGGTAGAGGTCTGTGCGGAAGAACGGATGCTCCTCTGCTGGTGCAGTAGTGGCGGGGGGCGTTTGCTCTGTCGCGGCGGCGAGGGGGGCGATACTCAGCAGGGCGGCAGTGATGAGGAAGCGTATTTTCATGGTTGCTAAAAGGTGGGTCAGGGGAGAAAGCGTTGGATGAGGGCGTCTGTGTCGGGCTCTCGGTTCAGGAAGGTACGGAATTGTTCAGTTGCGGGGGTGCTGCCACCCTTATCCAGAATATCTCGGCGGTAGGCGGCTCCGGTCGCAGGATTCATCACGCCCTCCTCGCGGAAGCGAGTGAAGGCTTCGGAGGAAAGCACCTCCGTCCATTTGTAAATGTACATACCGGCATCGTAGCCCTTTGTGATATTGTGGTCCAGCGTCCGCATGCGGGTGGGAATCGGCACACTCCAGGGCATTTGCCAAGGTGCCAGGATTTCTGCACATGCTGCATCCAGTGCGCGTCCCTTGAATTTTTCGTGATAGAACATGTGAAGCTCCAAATCGAGCTTGGCCATCCAGAGCAAGTGCATGTGATCCAACAGCGGGCTTTTCCGGCGGTCTGCTGCAATCTGTTCTGCCAGCTCAGCAGGAAGCGGGGCGCCTGTCTCGTGGTGGTAGGCGAAAGTGGCAAGAGCCTCCGGCTCCCATATCCAGTTTTCCTGCAACTGACTGGGAACCTCCAGGAAATCCTGTTCTACGCCCAGACTCCCCTGAGAACGCAGCTCCCCATGCGGAAGAAGATGGTGCATCAGGTGCCCAAACTCGTGGTGGAGTGTATGCAAATCGTAATGGCTGAGCAGGTGAGGAGAACCCGCTTGCGGCGGGGTGATATTAGCCAGCAGAACGGCCAGGTGTGGCTCCGCCGGGGTATCTGCTGTTGCCGGGTTGCCCTGTCGCAGGGGCATGCACCAGGCCGGGCCGCCTTTGCCCTGGCGTGGGTAGAGATCCAGATAGAATCCCCCCAGCAGGGAGCCGGTGGCAGTATCATAAACATTGAAAAAACGCACGCTCGGATGCCATACTTCGATGCTGTTTTCGTTCAGCTCCTGCCCGGGCTTCAGGTAGGAGGTGGGGCGCTCTTCAAAGCGAAGTCCCAGCAGCTTGCTCCAGATAGCCATCATCCCCTGAATGCAGTTTTCCGCTTGCAGATAAGGGGTAAGCTTGCTGTAGTCGAATCCTTTTTGCTCCGGCGGGAGGATGTTGTTATAGTACGCGACATCCCACGGGTTGATGGTGGTAAGCTGTTTTCCCGCCACTTGCGAGAAACGCTTCATCTCAGCCGCTACATAAGCATCCCATGCAGGTTTGCTTTTGGCCAATAAGTCATCAATGAGGCTCAACGCGTGTTCTGCATCTTTCACCATGCGGCCATGGGCTTTCATTTCGGCATGGTTTGGGTACCCCAGCATGGAGGCCGCCTCGTGGCGAAGCTCCAGAATGCGGTGGAGCACCGGTTCATTGTCACTGGCATGTCTGGTGCCGGTTGCTACTGTGCCGGGCCAGCAGCGGCGACGTGTGTCCTCCACGGTGCAGAGCCGCAGAACATCGTGTGCAGTAGCGGGCGTGATGAGCCAGGCGTTGGTGTAGCCAGCCTGTGCGGCTGCCCGGGCGGCTTGTTGCAGCCAGTGTTGAGGCATGCCGTGCAGCTCACTCTGGGTGTGAATGACGAGCTGCCATGAGCCTGCTCCTTGTCGTATGTTTTCCGTGAATTGGCTGGTCAGGTGGTGCAGCTCCATTGTGATGGCTGCCCGGCGCTGGCGCTGTGCAGGCGTAAGACTTCTGCCTTCCGTTTCAAATTTTGAAATGATACGGCGGATAAAAAGTTGCTTGGCGGGGCTGAGCTCCTGCACCCAGGGTGCCTTAGCGGCCTGCATGAGCACCTGTTTAATCTGCTCCGTGTTTTTTCGTTTGGCATGGTGGGCGGAGGTGCGGGCGGATATCGCCGTAACCGCCTGCTGAATTGCGGGGCTCGCGGTCACATTGGACAAGTGGCGCATGTACCCCTGTAGCTGGCGCAGGTTTTCCTCTGCTTGCTCGTATGCCAGAAATGTGTTGTCAAATGTTGCCCTCTCCAGTGTCACTGCTGCCAGGGTATTCAAACGCTCATCTGCCTCACGGATGGCGGCTTCGAGGTCAATCAACGCCTGCTGCGGCGTCATCCGTGACCATGCGGGATAGAGCGATGTGCGGAAAAATGGATGCTGAGGAGCAGGGGCTGGTGCTTGCGCTGGGGCGGACACATCTGCGTGGCCGGGCAAGTGGCCGAGAAGTGCGACCACGCTCAGCAGTGAGTATGTCAGAGCTCTTAGCAGCATGTCGGGGAAATCAGACAGACCACGGGGAGGCGTTGTAGGCGGCATCGGCAGCGGAGCTCACAAGCATGCGTACGCGATCCACATCGGCCACACGCAGGAACCCGCGCGGTGTGCGCGTTTCCGTGCGCTCGTCATAGTCGTGGTCAAAAATAACATCGCCACTGCCATCGGGCTCCTCATTTACCTTCTGAATCATGCCGAGCATGAGCGGCCACTCCTGAATGGCACCCGTGGCGGGGACTACTACGGCTCGTTTGGCGGTAAGAAGGTATACAGGAGCCGCTACCTCTGTACCTGTGGCGGTTTTACTGCCAAATATCCCTTTAAGCTTGCCCCATATTCCTGTGGACGTCGGCGCAGCGGGAGCGAGTGTCGCGCAGGGCTTACCGACCCAGAGGAGCTCTTCCTCTGTTCGTAAAACAGCGGCCACGCGGTTTTGTTCTTCGGCAGAGAGGTTCTTCATGGCTTCAGCCTAGCAGAGATATGAAGCTCTGTCAATGTTTTGTTGCGGGCTCGATAGAGAAAGCACCACTGTAAGTGACAGATAAATGTATGTTGCTTGAGTTTTAGCTTGCTACGCTCATGCTGTTGTAGTACAATGCGGGCAGATTCCTAACCGCATAACTACCATGACTGAAAAGAAAATACCTGCACCCCGAACAATTCGCAAAGTTTCTATGCCGCGTCATTCCTCCGGTATTTTACTGGTCACAACAGATTCTGTCCCTGGACGCTCGGTTGAGAGAACGCTTGGTTTGGTGAGTGGCAGTAGCGCGCAGATGTTGGGAGTAGGGAAAAGCTTTACAGCCGGTTTAGGGCAGTTGTTGGTCGGTGGAGATGTACCGGATTTCACCGCCTTGATGGAAGACGCTCGTCTGGTGGCACTAGCCCGCCTTAAGCAGAAAGCCGCCGCAATGGGAGCCAATGCTGTTGTCGGGCTTCGTTTAACGACCAGTGACCTGAGCCAAGCCGTGGCGGAGGTGTGCGCCTACGGTACTGCGGTAAGACTTAGCGAGCGGGACTCTCATTAGGCGGCATTTGTCGCATTGCCCTGAGCGACGCCTGTCACTCGCTCAACGAATGAGCTATACTCCTGCTCAAAAATGAGAGAATTGTGGTCGCTGGTTTGCACTTGTTCAAAACCATAGCGGCGAGAGAACTCGGCACCTTCGGGGGTGACATTGTCGGTAATGATGCTGCGGCAGCGGTGCTGTACATCCTCATATTGTTCAATCGCGAGGCTGAGGAGGTGACGGGTAAGCCCTAAGCCGCGGTAGGCGGGTTCTGTCAGTACGCAGCACAGGAACATGTGCAGCGGCTCCTCGCTGCCATCATGCGGGTCTGCCAACCCTTCCAGTGTGAGCGTGTGGTCGTTGAAATCACCGGCTCGTAGAGCATGATAAATCTCCTCTTTGACAGGAAACAGGTTGACGAAGGCCACGATTTCGTCCCCCAAGGCTGCGGCTACCGTAGTAGAGGGGTAGCGCTGGTACCAGCGGTAGGCTTCTGCTGCCGGGGTAATGCTATCCTCTCCGTAGTATTGCGCCTCCAGCCTGGCCATCTGTTCGAAGTGCTGGGGCGTCAGCTCGTCCACAATGTGCAGCGTAGGGGCATTCTTAGCCTGTATGAAGGCAATAAGCGCTGAGATGAAAAGCACCGCACAGAGCGCGGTGGGGAGCACCTTTCTGGCCAGCTCCAAATCGCCCTGCGGGCCGGAACCTATGATGAAGTACGCGGCAAAAGATAATACCACCCCCAGTATCAGGGTGATAACGGCGATTTTGTTGGCTTGCCAGAACATGGTCGGTTTCGGTATGGTAACAGCGCACAGGTTGTGCCCTGTGCGCTGTGTGGTAATGCCAATGGTAGATTAATAGTTCTGAGCCAGGATGGCGAAGTGTGCCTGCGGGTGGTCGCATACGGGGCATACCTCAGGAGCCTTCTGGCCGATGCAGATGTGGCCGCAGTTGGCGCACTGCCAGATGGTGTCGCCATCGCGGGAGAATACGATACCCTCCTCGATGTTGCTCAGCAGCTTGCGGTAGCGCTCCTCGTGCTGCTTCTCGATGATGGCTACGCCCTCCATCTTCTCGGCAATTTCGTCGAAGCCCTCAGCGCGAGCCTCCTCGGCGAAGGTCTTGTACATGTCCGTCCACTCGTAGTTCTCGCCGGCTGCTGCGTCAGCCAGGTTGGTCATGGTGTTGGGAACGCTGCCGCCGTGCAGGTACTTGAACCACAGCTTGGCGTGCTCCTTCTCATTGTGAGCAGTCTCTTCAAAGAGCTTGGCAATCTGAACATAGCCATCCTTCTTGGCGCGGGATGCGTAGTACAGGTACTTGGTGTGTGCCTGGGATTCGCCAGCAAAGGCGGCGGCCAGATTGGCCTCGGTCTTGGTGCCTTTCAGATCTTTCATGATGGTGTAACGTGGTGTATGAATTGTTCCGCTTTTTCAGCGGCTGCCTTTAATATAGCACGGATTTTTTAAAATGCAAGATTAAAATGATTCTAATAAATGTTATTCGGGAAATCGGGTACAGTCCGGGCGCTGCCAGAGCATGTGGTGTTCCGCGGCGCCGGTGGCGGAGTCGGTACCGCTGGCGGTTATGCGGAAGCCGTGATATTGGTAAAAGTGGATGGCATCTGTGTTATCCGCATACACATGCAGGGTGAGTGAGTTATGTCTTTGCTGCACATGGCGTAACAGGGCGCTTCCGTACCCACAGCCCTGGAAATACGGGTGCACAAAAAGAGCCGCTATGTGACGCCCCAGCATGGAGATGAAGGCGGCTGGCTGCCCGGGTGCACTTTCCAGCACCAGATTCTGGCTATTGGGTAAGTATTCGCGGACTAGCTGCTCGCGGTGGGTGTGCCAGTAGTCGGCTGCAATAAAGCTGTGCGCCTTCAGTGAGGCGCACAGCCAGATATCTGCCAGAGGCTCGGCATCTTCTGCCGTGTAGGGGCGAATATTCACGCCGCGCAATTACATCTTGAAGTGTTCGCCGAGGTAAATCTTGCGCGTGTGGGGGTCGTTAGCAATTTCGGCAGCAGTACCTTGCTTGATGACCTTGCCTTCGAAAAGGATATATGCTCGGTCAACAATGCCGAGAGTTTCGCGCACGTTGTGGTCAGTGATGAGGATGGAGAGGCCATCCGTCTCACGCAGGGAAGCTACGATGTGCTGAATATCCTGCACAGCGATGGGATCCACACCGGCGAAGGGCTCGTCGAGCATCAGCAGACTGGGGTTGCTGGCCAGAGCGCGGGCGATGGTCAGTCGGCGTTTCTCACCACCGGAGAGCTGAATAGCGTGGCTCTTGCGCAGTTTGGTGATGTTGAAACGCTCCAGCAGCTCGTCGGCTTTCTCCTTCTGCTGGCGGGAGGTGAGATCCTTGCGGGTCTCGAGAATGGCCATCAGGTTCTCAATGACGGTAAGCTTGCGGAAGATGGATTCTTCCTGCGGCAGGTAGCCCATACCCAGGCGAGCGCGCAGGTGCATGGGCAGGCCGGATACATCCTTGCCTGCGAACATGACGTTGCCCTCATCGGGGCGCACGAGACCAGCTACCATGTAGAACGAGGTGGTTTTACCGGCACCATTGGGACCAAGCAGACCCACGATTTCGCCTGCGCGTACCTCCAGGCTCACGTGGTTGGCCACCATGCGCTCATTGTAGCTCTTGCACAGGCCATTGGCTTTAAGAAGAATTTCGGATTCCATAAAACTTATTTTTTCTTATTGCTTGCTTTATTTTGCTCCACCTGTTTCTTCACCTGGGTGGCAGCAGTGCTCTGTTTGGCGCCCTTGATACTGGCGTTGTTGTTGCGGTCAAGAACGATGCTGGCATTGGCGCCGGAGGCAATGTGCGTATTGTATGCATCCTGCAAGGTGACACGGTTGCCGGAGAGCGTCTTGGTGCCGGTGGTGCCATTGACGGTCATGTAATCGCCGGTGGCACGCAGCAGGCGCCCCTTGGTATCCTTGCCTGCCACTGCTACATTACCCGAGGCGGTGGCTTTGCTGATGCCGCCCATGCTGTTGCTGCCAGCGGTCAGCATCTCCACGTGAATGGGACCACTACACTGCATGGAGGCTTTCAGTGTCTGAAGCGTACCGCCTGCGGCAGTGTCAGCCTGTTCCATGCCGGAGTAATTGTACACAAGGTGCGGATAACGTGACATCAGCGGCTTGTTCTTCTCCGCAGGGCCGGATTCCAGCTTGATGTGGAGCTCGCGGTTAGCCGTGATGATGGCGTTTTCGGAGTTGATGCGGGAGCCGGGGCCCAGAGTCAGCTGATTATCAGAGCGATTGAGGGTCAGCTTATTGGCGCAGTCGACGACAGTAGGCTGCTTTTTGCCCGGTAACAGGGCGTCAATCTTTTCACCCGTAACGGTGAGGTCGCCATTCGGCGCCAGGTACAGAGAGGACGCCGACTTAGCGGAACTGGCGGACAGTTTGAAGTCGTCGTGCTGCAAATCGGCTTTACCGCCGGCTGCTGCTGTGAGGGTGGTCTCGGCTGTCAGGAAGTTCAGGTGGGCGTCATCAGCTACGAGTGAGAGCCCCTGAGCTTGTGCGTCCGTCTTGTACTTGATGGAGATGCCACCGGTTGCTTTCAACTCGGCAATATCCTTGTGGCCGGCGATAGCGAGGTTGACCATGCCGGTCTTCTCACGGTCCGGCACGCGGCTCTTATCGGCAGGCTGTAGCAGCAACTCCACCTTGCCGGTGGCATTGATGGTGCCGAGCGCATCCTGTGCGGAGAGACCATCGGATAGTGTAATCGTGTGAGAATCCGTGGTGAAGATAATCTCGCCGGAGGTGTTGAAGGTACCTGCCAGGGGTGCCATGTCCTTCTTCGGTGCAGGGCGGAAGTAGGTGCCGGAAATCTTGTCACCCTTGAGCGTGATGTCGCCGTTCTCTGCGATTCGTACCGAATCATCAGCTCGCAGCACCTGCTCTCCGTATGTCAGTGTGGTGTCGGCACCGGAAATGGCTACCTCGCCGGTCTTGCCATTGTAGGTCAGCTTGTCACCGCTGAGGGATGATGCCGGCTTGTCGTCCACGGCCGGACGATTGATGCGCACACCGCCATCAGCTTCGGCTCCCAGTACACCCTTAATGACCAGGCCACTGAACTGCGGCATGAAGCTGCCTTTCTTTTCCTCGTCCTCCGTGGCATCGAGCGTCAGGGCGAGCCAACGGTCGCTTTGCATGCTGCCTGCGGTGGTCTGTATGCTTGTCGGCCCCTGGAAATAGAGGCGGTGATTGGAGGCTTTGTAGTAGGCCGTGCCGGTTTCGTTGTGCAGAGTGCATGGGTTGCCCTGGCCATCTACCCACTTAAAGTCAATAGCATTGCCTGTGATAAGCACATCGCCATTGCTGTCGGCGAGCATGGTGGCATGGCTGGTATCGCTTCCGCCCAGTATGAGCTCGTTCTGCTCATATGTCAGCTTGATGGAGGCGCCTTTGCGGGTTTTGCCCTCCAGGTATGCAAGGTTGGATACCGCGTTGATGGACGCAATTCCTGTATCGATGCAAATGGGGGTGGTTGTCTTTGCCGGCTTGGGCTGCTCGGTGGAAGCTGTCGGTGTGGCGGCGGGCTCGTCCTTCGAGTCCTTTTTGGTATTCAGTCCCGTCGGGGCTGACTTGGCTGAGTTTTTGCCTTCCTCGGCCGTCTTTTTGGGGAACTGGATATAGAGGCGGTCGGAGCAGCGCACCTGCATGCGCGGGTCCACCACACGGACGTTGTTGATGTAGGTGACGCGCAGATTATCAGCGTCGAAAAGCATTCCGCCATCTGCCACGGCGATGGTCTCAGCCCCTTCAGGGACAGGCATGCTGGTGTCGGGGTTCGGCAGAGGGGCAGGAATATCGCCGGCGAAGCGCTTAATCGCCTCTTCGGCCTCCATGCGGTTGAGGTGCAGCTGCTTTATTGTCTCCATGCGCTGCGACATATCTGCCAGAAGCGCCGTGGGACTATCTGCCGCAGCTGTTAATGCTGTAGCCAGGAGTATCAGAACAGACAGCTGCGGTTTCATTTTTTCTTGCCTCCTAAGTTGAACGAAGAGTTTTTGATAGTCGTGCGCACAGGGCCTTTCAGCAGCCCTGTGTTGTTCTCCGTGCTGAAGGTCACGCCGTTTCCGCTAGCGGAGAAGCGGGGGCTGTCAACGGCGGTCCTCGTTTCGGATTCGACTATCTTGGAGCGGAAGTCATACGCCGCCTTAGCGCATGTGACTAAGGTGGTTTCGCCATTCTCGGCATACATGTTGGCGCGGATGGTGGAGAAGCTGACGTTGGAGCGAGAAAGAACCTCCATCACCTCGGACATCAGCAGAGCCGAGACACGGTGTTTCTCGTAGCGAGGCAGGGAAATACCCTTCACCTTGCTACCCGGGGGCAGGAACTGCAGGCCGGGGAACTCGTTGCCTGCTATGTCATCCTTAGGCGCTTGCCCCCATACGCTGGGGGCAAGGAAAGCCATAGTGCAGAGAATAGCGGTGAGGCGTTTCATCAGGCCATCTGGTCGTATGCTTTGCGAACGAGCTGCATATTGGTGAGGATGCGCTCAAGGTCGTCCAGACGAACCTGGTTGGGTCCATCGGACATGGCGTTGTCGGGGTCGCTGTGTACCTCCATGAACACGCCATCGATACAGGCTGCCATGGCAGCATTGGCCAGTACAGGAGCCAGGTCGCGGTCGCCACCGGTTGCGCCGCCCAAGCCGCCGGGGCGCTGCACAGAGTGGGTGGCATCGAATACAACGGGGCAGCCAAACTGGCGCATCCAGTACAGACCGCGCATGTCAACAACGAGGTTGTTGTAGCCGAAGGTGGTGCCGCGTTCGCAGAGCATGTACTTATCGCAGCCGAAGGCTTCCATCTTCTCGCAGATGTTCTTGCAATCCCAGGGGGCGAGGAACTGACCCTTCTTGATGTTGATGGGGCGGCCGGTCTTGGCGCAGGCCTCCAGCAGGTCGCTCTGGCGGCAGAGGAAAGCCGGTATCTG
>JAFOZZ010000058.1 GCA_017390945.1 Akkermansia sp. | reverse complement strand
AGCGTTAGCATCTTGGATATTGTTGTAAGACATCTCCTTGCCTTGGAGTTGTTTGCCAGTGGCAAGTGAGAATGGGATAGCTTTGGTGGATGCATAGAACTTAGCCGATTGGTGAGGGTTCTCGCCATTCTTCGTACATCTTCGCCCCAACTTGGTAATCCCGTTAGTTAGCGTCGCTGTTTTTCTTACGAGGCTTGCGCGGTTTGGCGGGCGCATTCGGGTCTGTTTCCTTTTTCTTGCGCGGGGCTCGGGGCTTGGCGGGAGCATCGCCGGAGGCGGCTTTTTTCTGGCGGGGGGCGCGGGGCTTCCGGGGCTCCGGTGTATCGTTTGCCAGGGTGAACGGCTCCTCATGTTGCGCTGCGGGCTGGCGGCGCTGTTGCGGGCGTGCGGTGCGCTTGGCGGTGGGGGCAGCTTGGCGCTTGCGTCTGGGGAAGAGTATCAACCACGATGGTATGGTCAGCAGGGCGCCCAGCCCCAGGAGCATGGTGTCGGCCCCCCACAGGAACTTCCATTTGTGGACATGCGCCTGATTCGGGTCGTAGGGATGGGTGACGAGTTCCACCTGTTCGCCCAGCTGGTAGTCCTGATTGTCCAGATCCGGCGCGGTCAGTGCGCGAATGCGGATACCATTGGGCATGGTGACGGTGAGGATAGGCTTGTAGGCAATATCTCCCTCCCAAGGAAGGTTGCCGTAGTGTAGCGCCTCGCTCCAGGATTCAAAGGGGCGCTGGCGTACATCGAGCACCGTGGCCGTGAGTACGACTGCTTTGTGCTTGTAAATCAGAGTGTTGCCCAGGTTCCACAGCGCCAGGCCGGTACAGTACAGACCCGCTGCCAGCATCACTATCAGAATGCCGCGGCGTTTGATGAACTGTAGTAGCTTACCCATGTGTGGCAAAAATCAATTGACGGCTACGCGGAGTTCCCAGGCTTCGACGCGACCGCGGGCAATGCAGCTCTCGGCCCACTGGCGGGCAGCAGCGGCAGCTGGAATGTCGTCCTCGGTCAGCACGGTATTGTGGCGGTAGCGGGGATGAGCCAGCGGCGGTTGTTGCAGGTCGGCCAGCATAGCGCGGGCATCCGCTGCGGTGGCGCGGAAGATTTCATCGGCGCGGGGCAGGTCGGCCAGTACATCCTCATTGGCAGATATGGTGCGTACACCAACGCCGAATTGGGCTGCCAGGCGGCTGAGTTCGTGTGCAGCCTCGGCGTCATCGCCTACAATCAATAGCTCGGTCTCGTGCGCCCATAAGCCACAGGCCAGCGCACGGAAGAAGGCATGGCGACACTCGATGGCATCCTCCACCGGGGCTACGCAGACGGAGCGGTAGGCTGCCTGCTGAGGTGCCGTGGGGTCGATGATGTAGGCACCGGTGGCATCCGTATTGCCAGCGGGCCACTGCACGGCTACGAGGTCCGGGTGCTCCCAGCTGTCATCCTCGAGCGGGTAAACGAAGACACCCATACCAGCGGTGTCGTACAGGCGCACGGCCAGTGCCAGGGCTTTGTTGCGAGGCTCGTTGCCATCGCTTTCATCCGTAAACACGCTGTGCAGGGAGGCTTCATCCTCTTCGCCGCGCAGGTAATAGCCCTGACCATTGGGCACGCGTGCCAGGCAGGAGTCGGGCTCCAGGGCAATGAAGGAGAACTGCGAGCGCAGTGAGCGGTCTGAGTATGAATCCCCCAGCACGGCACGCACGCGGGCAATGAGCTCGGTGCCTTTGATGGCGTCTTCTTCTCGTGTGGGTAACAGGGAGGGGAGTATTTCTTCCAGCTTGTCTCTCAGGCTCATGGCTATCAGGCGCGGGTTTGGGCGCCAGCCAGGCGCAGGTTGGGGTCCACCGGTGTGTCCAGCGGCGAGAAGTCACCGGCGCGGGCACGCAGCAGACCGGCAAAGGCAATCATGGCGGCGTTGTCTGTCGTCAGGCTGTTGGGCGGCATGATGAGCTCCAGCCTGGCTTTTTTGCAGGCGGCTGCCAGCTCACGGCGCAGTGCGCCATTGCAGGATACACCGCCGGATACAGCCAGTACGCGATGCCCCGTTTGGCGGGCTGCCTTCAGCGCCTTGTGAATGAGTACCTCGACGATAGCCGCGCGTACTCCGGCGCAGAGGTCGCACATGGTCTGCTCGTCCAGGTCATTGGGATTGCCGCTTTCCACCAGCTTGGGCAGGGTGTAGAGCACCGCTGTTTTCAGGCCGGAGAAGGAGAAATCCAGATGCGGCTCATGCATCATGGGGCGGGGGAGCTTGAAGCGCTCCGGGTCGCCTTGCTCAGCGCGCTTGTCAATCTCGGGGCCGCCGGGGTAGGGCAGGTCGAGCATCTTGGCTACCTTGTCAAAGGCTTCGCCCGCGGCATCGTCCTTGGAGCGCCCCAGCAGGGTATAGTTGCCCGGGCCTTGTACGTCCACCAGCAGCGTGTGGCCTCCACTTACTACCAGGCTCAGGTGCGGTACCAGCCCTTGCGGGTGGGTAACGAAGGGGGAGAGCATGTGGCCCTCCAGGTGGTTGACCGCGACAAAGGGCTTGCCAGCCGCCAGAGCCAGTGCTTTGGCGGCGGTGTTGCCCACCAGCAGAGCGGCCACCAGGCCGGGGCCTGCCGTGCTGGCAAAGACATCCACCTGTTCGATGCGGCGGTCGGCTTTCTCCAGCGCTTCCTTCAGCACACCGGGCAGGTTGGTGGAGTGGTTGCGCGAAGCCAGCTCGGGTATCACACCGCCGTAGAGGCGGTGCAGGGGAATCTGCGTGGAAATGACGGAGCTGAGCACGCGCGGCTGCTGCTCGCCCGGCACGTCTTCGATAAGGGCTACCGCCGTTTCGTCACAGCTTGATTCGACACCCAGTACCAGCATGGTGCTTAATTGCTCTTTTTAGCTGCTTTTGCTTTGCGATGCGTGAGTTTCGGCTGAGCCTTACCCAGTACCACATCCTCCGTAATGGTGACGGTGGAGATGGTCTTGTCGCTCGGCACGGTGTACATGATGTCGAGCATCATGCGCTCGAAGATGCCGCGCAGGGCGCGCGCACCGGTGCCGCGCTCGATAGCCTGGCGAGCCATGGCACGCAGGGCGCCATCTTCCACCACGAGCTTCACGTCATT
>JAFOZZ010000004.1 GCA_017390945.1 Akkermansia sp. | reverse complement strand
TTTGGCAATATCGTAAGTGCCATTTATTCACGTCTAGAGAATAACAAAAAAGAAACTCAAAAACTCCAAGATAAGCGCGACTTCCTACTTCCCCTCCTGATGAACGGTCAGATACAAGTCAAGCCGCTAAATTATCGTTTATCTCTCAATTTATTCTTGCCAAAGGGCGGCGAGTGGTGTTTAATGGGGGCGCGGGGAGGGTTCGGCCAAGAGTCAGTTAAAATCATGACGCCCCGCATTTTTTTGTATCCAGCTGTTATGCCCGGTTCTGATTCTGGCCGGGCATTGCCCCCCTAAAAGCGGCTTGCGCAGAGTCCTCCTTACCCCACTTCAATCAGCGCATTATTCCCCTACACTGTGGAACAGGAACCCCGCAGAGGCATTTTTCTACGCTGCCGAGAAAGAGTCAGGGGCGGGCGCGGGCGGGGGAGCTTAAAGCGTCAGCGGGAAAAATAAGCTGTACATCGCCTTCTTGTTATAGTAGAATACGCGCCGTGTGGCGTATGGTGATACCATAGGCGCCGGAGGCACTGCAAACGGCACCCCACACAGCACCGCGTATAGCTCTCAACGTCAGCATGAAAGAGGAAAACAGCCAGGGCTCGGAATGTAACACATCACGAGCACTTCCACCCGGCCTGAAATTAGGCAATTACACCATTATCCGCCCCCTGGGATGCGGAGAGTGCGGTGTAACTTACCTTGCCCACGACCTCAAGGAAGACTGCGATATAGTCATTAAAGAATTCCTGCCTACTGTTCTTGCTCGCCGCGATAGCCACACCTTCAAGATTTCCCCTGCCGACCACTCAAGCGATGCGGCAACGTATGCCTGGGCTCTGGATTGCTTCCTGAGCGAGGCTCGTAATCTGATGCGCCTGCATCACGACAGCATTGCACACGCCACCTGCTCCTTCCGAGCCCTTGGCACCGCCTATTACACCCTGCCCTGGGTAGAGGGTACCACGATTGATACAGCGGCACCTGCCCCCAGTGCCATGAAGGAAGAATGGCTCACCCCCATCCTGGAGCAACTCCTGAGCGCACTGGCCTGCCTGCATGGCAACAACATGCTGCACGCCGATATCAGACCCGCAAACATTATATGGAACGCAGCCAGCGGGAAAGCGGTTCTCATCGAGTTCGGCACCGCTCATGCCAGGATAAGCGAACGCACGGCAAGCACGCCCGCCAGCAACGCCTATACCCCCATTGAACAGCTGACCGACATGAGCAAGATGGGGCCGTGGAGCGACATCTACGCACTAGGCTCCACATGCTACACCCTCATTACCGGCGAAGCGCTGCCCAGCAGTACCGAGCGAGCCAAGACCGAAGACACCTACCGACCGCTGGCTGAGCGCGAGCAGCTGCATGAGCGATTCAGCCCCTCATTCCTGGCGGCTATCGACCGCGCCCTTGCCCTCCAGCCAGAAGAACGCTGGCAGACGGTGCTGGATTGGCATACCTCGCTGCATGCAGAGGAGGAAACACCTGAGGATGAGCCAGCAGTAGCGGTTGCAAAAGAGGTAAAGGAAGACGTCGAAGACATCCTGCCGCCGCACTTCGAGCTACCGGCAAGAGCAAAAGCTGAGCAGAAAGAGGCGCCCCGGAAGCCCGAACAGGCTCCCCAGGAAGAAGCCGCTCAGAATAATGAGTCCGAACAGGCGGCTCGCTACAAAGAGTTGCAGGAGCAGCTGAAGGCGCTCGCCGTGGCGATTAAGCTGCGACTGAACAAAAAGAATATTGCCATTCTGTCGGGCTCGGCAGCGGGCATCGTCCTCGCCTCCGGTATCTGGGCAATATGCAGCAGCGAAGAGCCCCCTGCTATCGACCCCAACTACACAGGTGTGTGTGTTGTAACGGATCCGAATGCCCCCGTCACCTCGGCCATCCCCCTCCCTGTTATCGAGGAACAGGAGGTATCCGCAACAAACGAGAATACCGAGGCAGAGCTCTCCCCCGAGCGCAAGGCTCAGCTGGCCAACATGGAGCGAGCCACGCGATTCATCGAGTCCTTCATCGAAGCGCAGCGCCACCACGAGCTGCCCAAAGCATGGATGATTTCGCACCTGTCGGACGAACTGAGCCTGCACAAGAACATCTTTACAGGGCTCCAGGCTCTCGTCGAGCAAGGCCAGGCGGATGCTATGTATGTGCTCAGCTGCGCGTACATGGATGGCTTAGGCTGCGACCAGGCACCCGAAGAAGCCATTAAGCTCCTGCAACAAGCGGCAGAAAAAGGCTTTGCCCATGCTCAGCACGCGCTGGGCTACCGCTACCAGATGGGACTTGGGGTAGACAAGCAGCCCGATAAGGCGGTGAGCTGGTACCGCATGGCTCACACGCAGGAGCACATACCCGCCACCTGCTCCCTGGCGGATTGTTACCGCACTGGCGAAGGCGTGGACGCCAACCCGGAAGAAGCGCTCGCGCTCTACAACAAGGCAGCCGATGCCTGCAATCCCAAGGCGCTGAACGCACTCGGCGTCTGCCACCTCAACGCCATTGGCTGCGAAAAGGACATCAAGCGCTCTTTCGAGTACTTCCTCAAGGCGGCGGAGCATGGTTGTGCCCTCTCCATGGCACAGGTAGCTGCCTGCTATCTCATTGGCATCGAGGGAGTACCGCAGGACAAGCAGCGCGCTCAATCCTGGTTCTGCCACGCGATATCGGAGCTGGTGCTCGGTGCAGAATGCGGCGAGGTTGAGTACCAGGCTACACTGGGTATTTTCTACCAGAACGGCCATGGCTGCGTCAAGGATATCAACAAGGCTTTCCGCTGGTTCCGTGAAGCAGCCGACCAGGGACACAGCAAGTCCATGTACTACGTAGGGCTTTGCTATGAACAAGGCACCGGTACGGCACAAAATCTCAACAAAGCTTTTGAATGCTACCAGAAAGCCGCAGAGTACCACTATCCGGAAGCGCTGTACAAGGTGGGCTATTTCTACCAGGAAGGCATGGGCGGTGCTGAGAAAGACATCGAGGAAGCCTTCTGTTGGTTCCAGCGAGCAGCTAAGTACGACAACGCCAAGGCGCTCGTGAACCTGGGTGTATGCTACGAAACAGGGCAAGGCGTGGCCGAGGACCCCACACAGGCCTTTGAGTGCTACAGCCGCGCCGCTGAGATGGAGAACGAGCAAGGCTACGTCAACCTCGGTATGTGCTACCTCAACGGCACAGGCGTGACCATCGACCGCAAGAAAGCATACGAAAACTTCAACAAGGCCGCACAGATGGGACACCCCGCAGGCATGCAGAAGCTTGGCCGTTGCTATGAAACGGGTGTTGGCACCAACCGCCACATCTACAAAGCTCAGTACTGGTACCAGAAGGCCGCACAAATGGGCAATACCGATGCCCAGACCCGCCTGAAAGCCCTCGGCAAAACCTGGTAAAGC
This sequence comes from Akkermansia sp., assembly GCA_017390945.1. GTDB lineage: Bacteria > Verrucomicrobiota > Verrucomicrobiia > Verrucomicrobiales > Akkermansiaceae > Akkermansia. The sequence goes on along the minus strand of JAFOZZ010000004.1, from coordinate 8,320 downwards.
GGTATTCGCGTCTCGCTTGCTACGCCGAGACAGGTTGCCGAGTGAAGATGCTAAGCAGGTACGTTCCCCGTACTTCTCAATTTTTCCTTACATCGGCACGGCTGTAGAAGCCAGAGCAGTTTTGCACAACGCAGCCGCCCACTGGCCGGGAGCGGTCGGGGTATCGCCCAGGTAGCCGTAGATAAGGCAGGAACCATGCTGCACGTAGAGCAAGCGGCTCACAGCCCCCAGTGCGCCCATGCCCATGACAGCCATAGGGCCAGCAGCCTGTCGCAGCAGCTGCACGCCTACCATCATGTCCTCTGCGGAGTGCAAGCGGTAGGCGAACTTCACCACATCGGCACCCAGTGAACGAGCCAGGGCTTCGCGCTGCTGAAGGGTTGCCAAATTAGGTGTTTTCTCAAAATCGTGGTTGGAGGCAATGACCTGCACGCCTGCGGCCTTTGCGGCAGCGACCAGCTCCTGCGCATGCTCCAGCTGCGCGGTTTCCCAGTCGATTGCGGTGGCAAGGGGCAGCAACTTCATAGCCAACGCCATACGCTCAGCCTCCCCCATATCACGGCAACCGCCCTCGCTGGCATGACGCACGGTCAGCAACACGGGACACACAGGACGAGGCCCGGCGAGCAATTGCTCCACCGTCACATCGGCAGGCAGAGCATCCACACGCAGCTCCACCCAATCACAGGCGGCAGCAGCGGCGGGGTTCGCCATGTCACACCAGGTCTGCCAATCACTCACAGAACCGACCACTTTATACGTCTTGCTGTCCATGCGTAGAGGATTGTAACGAAACAACGAGCCGCATGCAAGCCCAATCCCGCATACTGCCATGCTTTTGCATTGCCAGCAAGGGGCTGGCGTGGTAACATGCGGCTATGCAACAGAGCTTTGAGAAGGTCATCGAAACGCTGGTGGAGCGCTACCCGCAATACACCGAGGAGGCGTATGAGTTCATGCGAGCCGGCATGGACGCCGCAGCCGACCGATTCTGCAAGGACGACAAGAGCCCCCACCTCTCCGCCCGCGAGCTCTACCTGGGTGCCTGCGCCTACGCGCTGGAGGAATACGGACCGCTGGCGGCGCGTGTGCTGGAGTTCTGGGGCATCAAGAGCTCCCGCGATTTTGGCAACATCGTCTACAACCTCATTGAGGTAGGCGTCTTTGGCAAGCAAAAGGGTGACTCGCCGGAGCAATTCGACACCCTGCCCGACCTGCAACAAGTCCTCAATACGCCCTACGATGGCACTGAATCCCCTCTGTTTTAACACACTTCAAACCATTACACAACCATGAGCATACCGCAAGCAATGCAGGGTGATCAGCTGCGCTGGCCCGCCGAATGGGAACAACAGGAAGCCGTGTGGCTCTCCTGGCCGCACCGCGAGGACTTGTGGCAGGGCGGCCTGTCCGAGCTGACCGGAAAATACGCCGACCTGGCCGCTGCGATTGCCCCGCATGCTCAGGTACGCATCAATGCCGCCGAGCCCCTGCACCGTGGCATCCAAACCCTGCTGCAACAGCGTGGCGTGCAGAACTACGCGCTCTACAACCACCCCACCAATGACGTGTGGTGCCGCGACCATGGCCCCATCTTCGTCCAGCGACAGGATGGCACACGCCAGATGGCTGACTGGACGTTCAACGCCTGGGGCGGCAAGTTTGCCCCGTGGAATCTGGACAACGAGGTACCGGCACGCATAGCGGAGAGCCTGCAACTGCCGCGCCTGTGCAGCGACATCATCCTGGAGGGTGGCGCGATTGAAGGCAATGGCGAGGGGCTCCTGCTCACTACGGAGGCCGTACTGCTCAACCCGAACCGCAACCCGGGTATCAGCAAGGCGGAAATCGAGGCCGAACTTCACCGCATGCTGGGTACCAAACAGGTATTCTGGCTGGGCTGCGGCATTGAGGGCGACGACACCGACGGCCACATCGATGACATGGTGCGCTTTGTGAATGCAGAGGCAGCTGTCTCGATTGTCGAGCCAGATTCACACTCCCCGCATTATCGCAATCTGGCAGAAAACAACGAGCGACTGCAAGACCTGCGTACCCCCTCCGGGCACCGCGTGGAGATTATCCCCCTGCCCATGCCGCAGCCGCTGGTGGCCAAAGACTGGCGACTGGAACAGCTGCCGGCCAGCTACGCCAATTTCCTTATATGCAACGGCGCGGTCATTGTTCCCATCTTCAATCAGGCGAAGGAAGACGACCGTGCGCTGGGTATCCTGCGCGAATGCTTCCCGGGCAAGCAAGTCATCGGCTTCGATGCCCGCCGCCTGGTCATTGAGGGTGGCGCTATCCACTGCATCACGCAGCAGCAGCCCTTATAACATCAAACGCCGGAAAGCCGCCTAACCCATGATACAAAACTACCCTCTACGCTACGCACTGCTACTGTCTCTCACCTATGCCCTGCTTTTCTGGCTGGGCAATGGGAACCATGATGACGTCTCTTACTGGAACGATGAAGCTGCGCCCTACCTGGGAGAAGCTCCGGCTGGTATGACCGCTGAGATTGTTCGCGCCACCACCTCCGAGGAACTTCCCTGCGTTATCTATCATCTGCCAGCCAACGAGGCGATGCAGCAGAAAATCATCACAACACTGCGCCTCAAAAAAGAAATGGGGTGGAGCAAGCCATCCACCCCCGTGGCCACCTATTATGGCAGCTGGGGCATCTATTGCGGCGATTCCTCGATACTGGGCAGCGGTGTCCTGACACCCCGCCTCGATATATTGGCCGATGGCAGCATGCGCCTTATCATTGATGATACGAATGCACACGACGATCCTTCAATGGCAGATTACATTCCCACGCCACATCCGGAATACCTCCCCAACAAAGTGCTGGAATTCTGCCGTCATGCCATGCTGGCCATTGTGTGTTTCATGCTCCCCGGATTATTCTGTAGCATAGGCTGGCTCTGGATTCAGCGCCGCCCGATACGCAGCGGCGACTGCTTCACCATCTGCCTGCTGATACCCGCTATCATTGCCTGCGTGGGAGCCTATGCAGACTTTCACATACATGGGTTCAGCAAGGGGTATATCCAGCTCTGCTCAGTGGCGAGTGCACTCAGCAATATCCTCACCGCCCTGTTCATCATCGGCCTCACGGCCATCGTCAAAGCGCTCTACCGCTGCATTAACCAGAATAAATCATGAAATACTGCGCGCTCTACACAGTTCTGCTGCCACTTGCATACGCTCTGTATATGCTGCTGTTCCTCCACGTGGCAGAACAGGCAAATGAAGGAGTCATCCTGACACTGCTCCCGTTATTGTATTTCCTGCCTGCCCTTTTCTGCTGCGTCGGTTGGCAGTGGATACAACGGCGCCCGATTGCGAGTCTGGAAACAGTCTATATCTGCTTTATCCTGCCCCTGCTTTTCGTCGTGATAGCCAACATTTTCGATGTCTATGCGTCAGGTTACGATGGAATCAACACAATGTTCGCCCATTTTATCCTGCTGCTTGTCAATGCCCTTTGCTGCGTTGGCATCACTGGTGTAACTGCCCTTGTTCGCCTGCTCTACCGCTGCGCCAAGGCCGACAAAGCAGCTGACAAGCTAGTATAACCCTAGCTCAGCATACCATTGCCGGCGGCGTATTCCAGCGCCAGATTGCTAGCAAAGGTCCAGGGCGACATCTCCTCTGCCACGGGCTCATAACGCGCATGCTCCCACGGCAGGAGATATTCCTCGCCATCGCTCTCGCGCAGGAAAATCTCCCGGCAACGATACTCATTGAACACGCGCTCCACCGCATCGCGCTGAGCCGCTGTCAGCCCCTGCAAGCGCCTGGCAGAGCGCGAATAATCGAGGCAGAAGAATATGCTATCCGTGCACATATAATCCGGGCGCAACAGGTACTGGCGCAGATAAGCCGGCAGCACATAGCAAAAGGCCGCAGGCTCCAGGTAGCACAGCGAATCCTCGCAAGCCCTCAGAAGCTGCGGTGAAAGGGCGCGCCAATCATGGCGCGGTGTCGTATCCGTGGCGTTGATATAATCTACCACACGGGGCGGGCGATAGTCATCCTCCGCAAGCCCACCGGTCAGCAAACACAACTTGGGCGGGCAACTCTGCCTGGCAAAGGCTGTTTCCAGCGCTTTTAACACATCCGCCTGGCGGGGACACAACTCTACCGCGGGATGATTAGGCAACTCCTCATCCGCTATACGGAGGAGATTCTGCAGCAGCTCCTTATGTGCGGCAAGCTGGTTCTTTTCCTCTGGCGATAATGTCATGTTGCTTAATAAAAAAGCCACCCGCTCGCATAGAACGAGTGGCCTTTGATAAAATCAGCATCAGCGCGTCAGCTGACGGCAGGCCTTCACCGTATTGGCCATCAGGATAGCGATGGTCATGGGACCGACACCGCCGGGAACAGGCGTAATGGCAGAGCACTTGTCCTTCACAGCCTCGAAATCCACATCACCCACGATGCGGTAGCCGCGGGGACGCGTCTCGTCAGCAATGCGGTTAATGCCTACATCAATCACCACGGCGCCGTCCTTCACGTAATCAGCCTTCACCATCTCAGGGCGGCCGACAGCGGCCACAATGATATCCGCCGTGCGGCATACAGCAGGCAAATCAGCCGTGCGGGAGTGGGCGATTGTCACCGTAGCATTGGCCTTCTTGCTCACCAGCAGGTTAGCCATAGGCTTACCCACAATCAGGCTGCGGCCAATCACCACGGCATGCTTGCCGGCGGTAGGTATATCATAAGCCTTCAGCAGCTCCATGCAACCCAGCGGCGTGCACGGCACAAAGCCCTCCTCATCCTCCAGCACCAGCTTAGCCACATTGACAGGGTGGAAGCCATCCACATCCTTGCGCGGGTCGATATTGAGGATAACGGCCTCCTCATCGATATGAGGCGGAGGCGGGCTCTGCACGAGAATGCCGTGAATGCGGTCATCAGCATTGAGCTGGTGAATGAGCTCTACCAGCTGCTCCTGCGTCGTGTCGGCGGGCAGCTCCCACTTCTGGGAGTAAATACCGAGCTCCTCGCAGGCACGAACCTTGGAGCCCACATACACCTGGGAGGCGGGGTCCTCACCCACCAACACCACGGCAAGACCGGGTGTTTTCCCCTGTGCCTTCAGCTCTGCTATCTCGGCGGCAAGACCCTCGCGAATCTTTGCGGCAACCGCTTTACCATCAATCAGTGTTGTAGCCATATAGGTAAAATTACTTTTCTATTTCCAATGGACCAAAATCCGGTGCGCCATGAGCCATAGCCTGCTCAAGCATTTGGCAATACTCGCGCTGCTGCTCTTCCGTAATATCAGCCGGCACAAATATCTTCTTACCCCAGGTAACCGTCACCCTGGAGAAAGGCTTGGGTATGATAAAGCCATCCCATGCCTTGGAAATACGCCAGCAGGAGGAATACTCGATACAAGCCGGAATAATCGGGAAGCCGCTCAGGGAAGCCAAACGAACGGCTCCCGGGTGGCACTTGTAGATGGGTCCCTTGGGGCCATCGGGCGTGATGCACATCATGCAGCCATCCTGCACCTCGCGAACCATGTCGCGGAAACCGGCAGCACCACGGCGGTGGCTGGAGCCTCGCACGGCACGCACGCCGTAATTCCCGGCAATCGTGGCCAGCAGAGCGCCATCCTTGCTCGCGCTGGTGAGCATGCACATGGGCAGACGCCCCTTCACCACATAGCGATAAACGTGGCAGGCCGCAAAGACCCGGTTATGCCAGAGAGCAATCACGCACTGATAATCGCCTATCTTGTCATCAGGCCCTTCCAGACTGACGATACGCTTGCGCAGCGTAGCGCACAGCAAGGCCATCACACACCACAGGAAGTGCCCCAGCGGTGCGGTCCACCACTTTTTGCGCTTCTCGTTGTTCATGGGTAAAGCCATAAATAAAGGAGGTATCAGTTTCCGGGGAATACAGACTTATCAACCGGCATCGTCAGGCCATCGCCAGAGCCGGAGGGGGCGAACGGGTCGGAGGCGCTGCTACCGAACGGATCCGACGGAGCCATATCGAAGGGATTGCTCGGGCGCTTCAAAAAGGGATTGCCGGAGTTGTTCGCAGGCTTGGTAGCCGGAGCCGGGGCAGACGTACCAGCGGCATCGCCAGCTGCCTCCTCGGCGGCCTCACGAGTTGCATTCTCCTCAGCCGATACACTGTGGGAAGAGCCCAGGTATTTATCGCTCAGGGCATCCACATCGATATTCTCGAAAGGCGTGCGACGCGGACGCTCAGTGCGCTTGGCATCGGCCTGGCGCTCCAGGTCATCAATGTTATCAGCCGGAGCATTAGCGGTGCCAGACAGCGTGGTATCCACCCAGGCCAGCACACCGTCATCGCGGAAGATGGGGTCAGCCACACCATCCGGGTACTCCACATGCGTCAGCAGAGCCGGGATACCATAGGAAATGCTACCGGACAGGCTGTTGTCGTGGCCTACGTTGATTTCGCCCTTCATGGTAATGAGGTCGAGCTCACGCATATCATCATCGGAGAAGCGCAGGACATCAGCATCTGCCAGAGGAGTCAGGTGCACCAGAGCACGCTTGATGGTAGGCGGCAGGTAGGGACGACGCTTGGTGGGCTCGATGTGCTCAATGATACCCAGCACCGCCGGCATAGAGGAGAAGCGCACGTTCTTCAGCGCAAACACACCATCGAACACCGGGCGCTCGGTCTCGAACGGCAGGGATACGCGAACGGAGGGCTGAGTCTTGCTGGTAGCGGTCAGCAGGGTACGAGCGGCAAAGAAATGCGAGAAGCGGTTGTTGGAGAACTCCGCAAAGTTCATGTTGAAGGCATCCGCCATCAGCGGGCGATGCAGTAGCTCGCCTTGCGACAGGCTACCGGAGATTTCGATGTAGGAATCCACCTCCTTACCCTTGTCACGCATGATTTCGGTGGTGGCCTTCACGCGAAGGTTTTCCAGCGCCACGGGAGAAATCTGCAGGCGGCCTTCCAGCAGATCCATGGGCTTCCAGCCACGCAGCTGCAAACGGCCACCGTTCATAATCAACACGCGAGAATCGCGGGACTTGGCGGGGAAGTACATGTATGCAGCCGTGTGCTCCACGGCAAAGGGAGCCTGAGTACCCTCACCTACGCGGCAGGAGAAATCGGCACAGGTCACACGGCCAATCTCCCACAGGTTCTCACCCTTCCATACAGGAATATCCAGAGTCTTTATCCCCTCACGCAGGGTTACACTGATGCGAGCAGCCTTCAGCTCATCAAACTTCATCAACCCGGTGAAGAAGGTCGAGGTAGAGAGATTGCCGGAAAGATTGCTCATCTCGGCATGGGACACCATGCCCTCCCCCTCAAAATCCGCCACCAGGTTTTCCACCTTAAGAGTCAGGCCATCCAGACGAGCGCCGGCCAGGCGCACACTGCTGGCACCATAAGCCTGGCACAATTTAGCCTCGACTTCCTTAAAATACTCCTCACTGGCCAGCTGAGACATGCGGTAGGCAAACAAGCCGAACAACAAGCCCAAGCCCAGTAAAACAAGCAACAGACTATACACAAAATTGCGGCGAGAACGACGAGCCTTCTCATCGTTGGATACCATTACCTTGCGCTTCTTTACCACACGCACGGCCTTGGTGCCATCTGCTCGCGTAACCACCTCTCGCGATTTCTCGTGAGAGGGACGCTCAGAATTCAGCTGATTAATGATGTTGCGGACCTGCGAATCGCGGTCTTCCTGACTTGTGTATTTTTCGTCTTCTATCTTGCCCATGTATCTTATTTTCCTCAAAGGTTATCCGTGGCCATAGAGGGGCGCTCACCAGTCGCCACATCTCGGCCGGTCGGGTCAATGACATCAACCTTGGCGAAGTATATGAGAGCCTTGCGCTTCTTCTGCTCACCGGTGGAGCGGAACAAACGGCCAACGAGCGGCAGGTCGCCCAGTACCGGCACCTTGTCCTCGAAGCGTACCACACTGGCTTCCTTCAAACCACCCATCACCAGCACCGTACCGGGAACCACCGTAATCTTGGTGTTCTCCACATAGCGCTTAATCATCGGCTGGAGGATGTAGTTCGGATTCAGCTGGAAGTACTCAATCTTTTCGTCGCCGGCCCACATGCCGGCTTTAATGGGACTGCCCCAGTTGATAAAGCCCTCAAACTCGTTCGTGGTAGAGGTCAATGCCAAGGTAATAAAACGACCATTCTCCGAAATCTCGGCGCTGTGCACCTGCAGAATCGTACCGATACCGCCAATCGTATCCTCGGTCATGCCGAAGCGGACAAAGTCCGACGGGATAGCACCGACAGCAGCGGTAGACCCGCTGAAGCCACCA
>JAFOZZ010000057.1 GCA_017390945.1 Akkermansia sp. | reverse complement strand
GCGAATGATGACAAGCTGACGTCGGAGTCTGTGCTGGCGAAGCTTCAGCGCGAGCGCAACAAGCTGGATAAGCGAACCAAAAACATGATTGACTGATTATGGAGTATACGTGGGATGTTTCAGAGTTGCAAGGGCTGGCGTTGAGGTCGCTGCAGTTTGTTTACAATGTGGACGCGCCTGATACGCTGAATTTTGAGCTGAAGCCTGAGAAGTACGGCAAGCTGCCGCTGCTGCCGCTTGACCGCCTGACGGTGACGGATGGTGAGCGGGTGGTGTTCAGCGGGCTGCTGCCGCTGGGTGCAGCGTGTGAGGAGCAGGCGGCGCAGGGTGAGACGGTGCAGCTTGAGCTGCAGAGTGATTACTATGTGCTGGAGCGGACGGTGTATGCGAAGTTGAACCGTAATGAGGAGGTGGTTTTTTCGCGGAGTCCGGCGGTGGGCAGGACGACGACGCTTGGTGCGGTGTGTGGTTCGGTCAGCTCGTGGCTGGGTGGCTATTTGCCCAGCGCGCTGAGTTGCGATGTGGATGCGGTGGTGCCGACTCCGCACTCGAACGGGACGGCTCCGTGTTCGTCTCTGCTGGGGGATGCGCTGCGCTGGGTGCCGGATGCGGTGGTGGTGCAGCGGTATTCCACCAGCGGGAACGAGCTGCGGGTGACGACTCCGGCTGCGCTGGGTGAGCTGAGGTTGAATCCTGGGGTGGATGGGCTGCAGTCTGTGGCGCTGCGGGCGCGCAAGGATTTGCAGGTGCCTGTGTGTGCGCTGGTTGGCGGTGTGCACCGTGTATGGCCAGCAAATGCGGATGTGCGGACGCTGGGGGCGTTTGTGTATGCGGTGCCGATTGTGCGCGATGTGGATGACGAGGTGCAGCGTGGCGGGGCTGGTAATGCGCCGGGAAGCTCGAAGATGATTGTGCGCGGTGTGCAGTTGCCCGAAGATGTGATTTTCGAGCGCGGCAGGGATGAGTACAGGACTGAGGAGCTGGGCGGGAAGAAGCGGGCGATTCAGTTCATTAAAGAGGTGCTGCCTGAGTATGCGGATTTTATTCCGTATATGGCGATTTCGCCGTGTCTGGTTTCGGTGGTGTCGAAGGAGACGCTGGAAGCAGAGATTGCGGAAAGTGATGATGAGGATGCGAAGATGCCTGCGAACTACAGCGACAAGCCGCAGAGCTGGAGCGCGGACGGGCGGGCGATTTACGTGCACACGGAGGGGAGTTTTGCGGCAAGTTCGCGAAGCTCGCGGAATATCCGAGGGTTGAAGTGGTGCAAGGCGACGCTGAGTGTGGTGTTTTCGGTTCGGGTGGTTAATCCGGAGATTCCTGATACGCTGTATGCGCGAGGGAAGGAGTTGTTTCCGGGGAAGAGGTTGATTAATGGGGTGATGTTCCGTTATGTGCGCAAGACGATTTCTTGCAACCTGATTGACTGCCGGAGGAAAGTTTATGACCCTGCGACGAACAGGCTGTGCTCGACCGACCCTGATTTTAACCGCGAGGAAGATACGCCGCCGGATGATAATCCGACGATAGCGGACTATGTGGCGGCGATGGGCAGGTATTATGATGCGGCGAAGGTGCTGCAGCACGAGGGTAGTGTGAGTATGCTGCTCGGGGATAATATGCGGCCAGAGGAGCTGACGGGCAAGCTGGTTCGTGTGGACGGTATGCGCGATGAGTGGGAAACAATGAATGCGGTGGTGCGGTCGGTGAGCTGGGATTATCAGCAGCGGAAGCTGAATCTGACGCTGGGGCCGAGGTCGGTGATGGGGTTTGATGAGTATCTTGAACGCAGGACGATTGCGAGGTTGCGCGGGCGTGATGAAGCGCAGCGCAATGCGCTGGCGAATGACCCGAAAGACGATGAAGCTCAGCAGGAGCAGGAGCGCGAGATGTCGGTGTCTCCGAGTGTGTCTGCGAAGACGGACAAAGGCTCTACAGGGCGGTGGCACAGGCCGTTTAAGCTGTATGTGAATGAGGACACGGACAAGGTGACGCTGGCTGGCGGGACGCTGCAGCGAGGTAAGCTGAAGTTCAATGTGGAGGACACGGAGCGGCAGATTATCGCAGGCGAAGCTACCGGGGCGGCGTGGTCGCGCAACAAGAAGGTGCTGCTGCGGTGGTACAAGAAGGGTGAAGCTTTTACTTTTGATATTTACCAGAAAGGTTGAACGGAATGGACGAAGAAATAGATCTGACGGATGATGATGGCGAGGAGAGCACGTTGTTTTTCCCGCCGCTGGCACAGTTCGGAAATGGTCAGGAGACGATACCAGGATTAATTTCATCTGTTCTGGTAGACCAGAACGCCGCTCAGCCGTATGCTGCCGACGGGTTGCTGGTTATTCCGAGAGGAGAGATTCAAGGCGGCATCACTAGCGTGCAGCCCGGCAATGGCTGGAGCGTGCAGGATGGGACGGTGCAAGTTGGCTATGCCAACGGCGGCAGCGCTGGCGTTATTTCCAGCGCAACCATTGCCAAAACCAGCAGCAAAACGCCGACTATTAACAACGGCGAGATTGTGTTCCCGCTGGCTCAGGCTAAAGCAGACCCACAAGCGACCACAGCAGACACGCCCGGCGCAATTTCCGGCATAGAGTACTACGAGGGCACTTGTCTTAGCATCGTTGACGGCGTTATCAGGATGCCAAAACCAGCCGAAAACACATTCTTTCCAGATGGACTTTACAATGCCGCGACGGGTGAAAAAATGACATGGCAAACGTTCTTATCAGGCACAAGCCCTGTTCCGCTCAGTCAACCGAACAATGGACTTCGTATTATGGCTTTCCACCTTGGCAGGTATTTAACATTCTACCTCGAAAGCGCATGATTTACTGTTGTTTTTCGTGCAAACGAGACGAACGCATGCTGGCTGTGAGTATAGCCCGCTTGCGCGAGGTTGAGCCAGATGCCATAGTGTATGTGGCGAATGACAAACGCGACCGTGCAGCGGTGCCGCCCGGTTGCACCGAGGTGCTGACCAGTTTTGACCGAGGAGGCACAGGAAACGGGCTTGAAGCGGTTGAGGGCGAGCTGATGACCATGCAGCACGTTCTGCAGCGGGAATGTGGCGATTTTGTGGTGAAAATTGACTCGGATGTTTGGACGAACTGCACTGACTGCATTCAGCCTCGCGCTGGTGAGGTTGAAGCGGATTTCCTGGGCTTCGAGTCCGCACGAATGCTGATGCCTGGATGCGGTGTATACAGGCTGAGCAAATGGGCTGTCAATTACGCACTGGAGGAGACTCGCCGCCGCTGGAGGTGGAGAGAATGGAACACCGAAGCAACTTATTCGGAGAATCTTGTCATTTTCAAGCTGGTGTGTTTGTGCAGGACACTGCACGCTGAGCTTGTGCCATACTCGGCGGGACACTTGGTTGGGATGCACGATGACGGCTGCGGCAAGAACGAGCGAGCACTTGGAGCGAGCTTCGTTCACTGCGGCGAACTGTTGGCAGACGGGACCAGGGCGAAGCGGGAGCATGTTTTCATGCGAATGTCTTTAATTCAAGCGGAAAGCAAACAGAAATGAGAATACGAAGCAACATTATACGAGTGACATATGCAGGGCAGGATATATTTGAGCCTGGTCAGCATTTGTCGGCAACTGAGTACGGATTCAGCAGGTCATTCAGCACGACGGCTGAGCCGATTATCGGCGCGGAAGCGCAGGCGATGAGAGCGTATGGCAATGCGCAAGGCTCGCTCAATTTGCCTGTGAGCGTAGACTACGCCAGCGAACCCGAAGCGATGGCCGCTGCCCTGCAGCGAGCCGACCACGCCGAGCACAACCAGACAGGTGTGCTGACTATGAGCGTGAATGACAAGTCAAGAAGCTGGAACGCTGGTATTCAAAGCGTTGAGTGCCGTCTCAGTTATGTTGCCAACGCTGTGCGGTTGACGGTGACTTATGGTTTTGCGCTTGGCGCGGAAATTGGCTGATGCCGACGTTTCCCAGTTAAAAATAATGGGAAGAAACTGGGAAACTTTTTAAAAGAGCAGCAATATCAATAAACAACGCAGCAAGTGCGACTCTTTTGTAATCGGACGGTCGTCAGTTCGACCCTGACATCCGGCTCTTGTTTATAAAACCCTGAAAGCCTTGATAAATAAAGGTTTTCAGGGTTTTTCTTTTGGTTGATTCTTTTTGGCTTTACATGTCGCTTT
>JAFOZZ010000056.1 GCA_017390945.1 Akkermansia sp. | reverse complement strand
GTCTTTCTTTACCGAGGGCGGCACATCGAGAATCTGGCGCAGGGTGGTGCGCATCGTCTTGGTGCTGCCGGAGGAATTGCGGAGGGTAAGGGTGCATTTGGAGGGGCTCCATGCGGCCCAGCCGTATATGTCGCCATCGCCAGCGGACTTATCCCAGGGATTACCGCCTACCCAGTGGATATCAGCCAGAACGTCTTCGTTGCGGCGCATCCACTTGATGCACTTGGCCAGCTCATCCCACAGGCGCCCGTTTTCCTGGTTCATGAGGTCCTGGTCCACATAAAGCTCCATGAGCGCAGAACCACAGCCGAATGCCGCGCGCATTTCCTTGATGCAGTTGGCGGGAGACTTGCTCATGACGTGGGGCGGGCCATTCTTGGTGATGATGAGACCATGCGTCATCACGGAGTTGATGGGGAAGAGCGGAGCCCCTGTCACAAATACCTCGTGCACCAGGCGGTCGCGATAGGTAATCCACTTGTCGCGTTCGTCACCGGCGTTGCCTTCCTGACCGAAGTCGTTCTCCTGGCGCCACACACAGTCGGAATAATGGAACCAGAACGGGCTGGCCCAGGTGCCCACGGTGGTGTTCAGGAAAATATCGCGACGAGCTGCGCGCAGAGCCTGCAACACGCGGATGATACCTTCAGCATCTTCCAGATTACCCGGCCCCTTTGAGTGGAAGTGGGTGGAAATGCCGTCGAATTTGAAGTAGCGCATCTCGTAGTCGCGCACCATCTGTGAGCATCGGCCCACAAAGGCATCGAAGTACTCCTTGTTCGAGAGCTGGAAGTTGTCAATCTGGTTGTTCGGGTGGTTCTTGTTCCAGTGGCTCAGGCGGAGGTTTTTGGCCTTGCCATAACCGCCCACCGGGCCCAGCCAGGTGCCGAGACCTGTTTTCATGCTGCGGAGCTGGCGGTCAATCTTGCTGAAGCCTCGGGGGAAGCCGGCGTGGAATCCCCAGAGACTGTTGAAATCATCCCAACCGTCATCAATCACAAAGCCGTCAATCTTCGTCTTGCGCTTCTGGAAAAGCTCTCGCTTCCAGGTCTCGAGCATGTTCAGCTGCCAGCTTTCAGAGTTGCGCTGCAGCGGGTCATCGTTGTTGTTGATACGGATGCCGATTTCGTACCAGTCATTGTAGTGAATGAACAGGCGATAGCTCACGGCGCGTTCGCGCTCGCTGTAGGCGAGGAAGGAACGGCGCTGCTGGTTCGGAGCAAAGAACCCCAGCACCGATGAGACATTCCAGCTCTGGCCTTTTTTCAGGGTAGTGCGGCGTTCCCACTCGCCCAGCACCACAGAAGAAGCCTTGGAGGAGGTATCAGCCTTGCCAGCTCCGCTGGTCATGGGCAGGGAGCAGGCAATGCGACCGCTGCCTTCGGGGTCGCCATTCTTCGTGTCTACCCAGATACGCAGCGTGTAGAGGCCTGCTTCCGGTACTTCCAGCTTGTAAACAGTCTTTTTCGGCGCCACCTGGTGCACATCTTCAGCTATCAGTTTGCTGCCGTCTTCACCAAGCAGCTGCACGCCCACCACATTCAGCGCTCCGCTGAACTTCAGCTTGCAGCTGCCGCCTTTGCTCAGATTCACAAGCCCCTGACTCGTTTTCAGGCCCACCACCATGGGACCATCCTTTTCAGCGTAGGCGTTTCCGTATGCGCTGGTGAATGAATCAGGTACATTGAACACAGGTTCAAACAAATCAGCATTCCAGTTTTTCGGATCCCAGCTGGCAGCCTCGGCACCTCCATCACCACCCGGTACACTCATCTTCGACATCGGGGTTTCCAGTCCGCAGAACACCAGATTGTTGATAACCACTTTGCCGTGTGTGGTGTTGCCGGAGAGGGTGGGCTCGCCGCCGGCTTCAATCTTGTATTCCAGCGGGGTGAGTGAGGCAAACTCGGTGTTTTTCAGAGCTTTTACTGTAAGCTCCTGGCGCAGGTAGTGAGACCCGTTGCGCAGCACAGCCTTCCATTGAATCTCCAGTTTCTTGTCAGGAGTGTTGAAGGTGCAGCTTACCTCCTTACCGGGCACGCGCTGCGCTATCTGCGGGTGCTTCTTATCTACTTCGGGCTTGCCTTCTGCCAGCTCGCTGCATGTCAGCTCCTTTGAAGTGTAACTTTTGCCGTCAGCCAGATGAATGGTGAAAAGATTTGTGCCGCTTGCTGCCACGCTGGTTCCATCTGCCAGTTTCATGCCGCCAAAGACCACGCCGCTGCCGGCTTTGCGGAAGCTGGCACTGAACATGTCATTGCTCAGCGTGGCACTTGCACCATCGCATTCCACCTGTGCTTTGCCCGGGGCTTCTCCGGGAAACTCGACTTCGCCGTAGCAGAAACCGGCACCCAGAATCGCACCCAGACCTAATGTATAGAAAGGTTTCTTCAACATTTGCTGGACATATTAGCAACTTGAGCAGCCTGTGTACAGCTCAAAGTTCGTTTAAAACAGAGGAGATTGGTGATAAATGTATCACCAATCTCCTATGCTTGGGAACGTCAGGCTCTATCTGGTGTTATTCCGGTCGGCGGGGAGCGCCGTCTTCCTGCCTGAAGTTGAGCTTCAGGGAATCGAAGTAGGGCGTCTGCGCCTCGAGACGGCGGGCAAACTCATCGGGGAAGACGGGGAGACCATAGCGCCAGGCTTTTTCGGCCAGGGCGCAGATGCGGGGCACGAGCATGTATTCAAGCTTTTTCATGTTGGGAATGCACTCGCTCCAGAGGTTGGCCTGCATGCCGATGACCTTGCCGCCAGGGATGGCGGCATCGAACTGGAGGACATGCTTCCAGTCGATGTGGTCGAACCCGGTGAGCCCGGAATAGAACGGCCCCGCTTCT
>JAFOZZ010000055.1 GCA_017390945.1 Akkermansia sp. | reverse complement strand
GCTGGACGAGCCCACCAACCACCTGGACCTGATGAGCTTGCTGTGGCTGCGCCGCTACCTCATGAATTACCCGGGTGCCATCTTCATGATTTCGCACGACCGCGACTTCATGGACGAGCTGGTGGAGACCGTGTACGACATCGAGAACCAGGAGCTGGTGCGCTACACCGGCAACTACACCAAGTTCCTAGAGCTGAAAGAGCAGCGATACGAGCTGCTCATGGCAGCCTGGCGCAACCAGCAGCGCGAAATCGCCCACATGGAGTTCTTCATCGAGCGCTTCCGCTCCGTGGCATCCAAAGCCGCTCAGGTACAGAGCCGCATTAAGCAGCTGGAGAAAATCCGCCGCATCGAGAAGCCCCGCCAGGCTCGCCGCGTGTTCAAGTTCATCTTCCCGCAGCCGCCGCGTGCCATGCAGCGTGTGCTGGAGCTGGAGAAAGTGGGGCAGAGCTACGGCGAAAAACGCATTTACAAGAACCTCGACCTGCTCATCGAGCGCGGCGACCGCATTGTGCTGGTAGGCCCGAACGGTGCCGGTAAGTCCACCCTGCTCAAGATTCTCGCCGGTGTCATCCCCATCGACGAAGGCAAGCGCACACTGGGTACCACCACCCGCATCGGCTACTTCTCGCAGATGCGCTCAGAGAACCTCACCCCCAACTTCACCGTACTGGAGGAAATCATGAACGCCGACCCCGAGCTGCGCGAGGAAGAAGCCCGCGCCGTGCTGGGCTCCTTCATGTTCCGCAAGCTCGACTGCGAAAAGCGCGTGGAGGTGCTGAGCGGTGGTGAGAAATCGCGCCTCAGTCTCGTAAAATTCCTGGTGAACCCGCCGAACCTGCTGCTGATGGACGAGCCCACCACCCACCTGGATATCATGAGCGTGGAGGCTCTCTCCCAGGCACTTAAGCGCTACGAAGGCACGCTGGTGTTCATCTCGCACGATGTGCACTTCATCCGCGCCCTGGCCGAGAAAACGCTGCACATCGCCCACGGTACCGTCACCCCCTACGCCGGTGGTTACGATTACTACCTGGAGAAGTCCGGCCTGCTCGACAACCCGGACGCGATGAATATGTAATCCCCCGCATAAAAAACAAAGCTTAACATCCCCACAAAATCCGGAGCCTGCCCAGCAGACTCCGGATTTTGCTGCATTCTGCACCAGAGTGTAATTTTCCCTGTAATTTTCTTCCATTCCGGGGGCGCAGAGTGCATTTTCCCGCTCATCTGAGCGAAGTAAAACTTGTCAAGGCAGGTAGAATGTTGTATACTACCGGGTAGCACAGAGCCCGGCGGAAATTGCTGGAAAACGCTACGCAAGCACGCAGGTGCCCCGTGCGGATGAAAACCAAATAAAGCCATGACTAAATCAGCTAAGATAACTCTGATAAAGTTGCTCATCGTGCTGTTGCTCAGCGGCAGCATGCTTATGCTCCCGTTTGAGGAGTGGGGTATTCCGATTAACACCATACAGAGCCGCGTGATTGCATTGTTCGTATTCGCCGCTCTTATGTGGATTCTGGAGGTCATTCCGATCTGGACCACCTCGGTGCTCGTTATCACGCTCACCCTCCTCTGCATGTCGAACACGTCTCTTAAGATTATGGAGACCGAGCGTTACGACAGCGATGCTATTAAGGCCATTGTGGCTGATGCCTACGGCCCCACTGCCAACGCCGAGACGGTGAAAGCCACGCAGACCGCTGTGCTGGCCGACCTGAAGAAGCAGACCGCTCTGTCCCCCGCCTATGTACGCACCACCATCAACAACGCCATTTTGGCTCCCATGGTTAGCGGCAAGGCTGACGACGCCGCCAAGGCCGAGCTGACAGCTGCCGCCGCCAAGCTGTACGATGGCGAGGTGAGCAAGAAGATTAACGACCTGAAGCTCACCAGCGTAGCTAAGCAGAAGAGCGTTTTCGGCACCTTTGCTGACCCCATCATCATCCTGTTCCTCGGTGGTTTCTTCCTGGCTGATGCTGCCACCAAGTACCGCTTGGACGTCAACCTGGCTCGCGTGCTGCTCAAGCCCTTCGGCACCAATCCCAAGTATGTGCTGCTGGGTCTCATGAGCGTAACAGCTATTTTCTCCATGTTCATGAGCAACACGGCCACCGCCGCCATGATGCTCGCCCTGCTCACCCCGGTACTGGCTCTCTTCAAGCCTGAGGACCGCGGCCGTGCCGCTTTCGCCCTCTGCATTCCCATCGGTGCCAACGTAGGTGGCATCGGTACCCCCATTGGTACGCCCCCCAACGCCATCGCCCTGAAGTACATGCAGGACCTCGGCCTGGACGTCACCTTCGGCAAGTGGATGATGTTCGGCATTCCCTTCGTTGTCGTCATGCTGCTGGTAGCATGGTTCCTGCTCATTAAGATGTTCCCCATCGAGCAGCAGAGCCTGAACCTGACCAAGGAGCTCAAGGGCAAGTTCCTCACCACGCCCAAGGCTATCATCGTTTACATCACCTTCATCATCACCATCCTCATGTGGGTGATTCCCAAGGAGTACCACGGTCTGGACTCCAACTCCGTGGCCATCATCCCCATCGTAGTGTTCTCCGTAACAGGCGTTATCACCAAGAAGGACCTCAACGGCATGGCCTGGGACGTGCTCTGGCTGGTAGCCGGTGGCTTCGCCCTCGGTGTTGCCCTGAGTGAGACCAACCTGGCCAAGGACATGATCAGCGCCATTCCCTTCGGCGAGTGGAACTCCACCGCTCTGCTCATCGGTGCCAGCTGCATCTGCCTCTTCATGGCTACCTTCATGAGCCACACGGCTACCGCAGCCCTGCTCGTACCCATCCTGGGTGGCGTAGCCGGCGCTATGATGGCTGCTGGTTCCATGGACAACCCCGGCGCTGTTGCCCTGCTGGTAACGGTGGCTTTCGCCTCCTCCCTGGGTATGGCTCTGCCGATTTCCACCCCGCCCAACGCCATGGCTTACGCCACCGGTCACATCGAGCAGAAGGGTATGGCCATCTCCGGTACCATCCTCTGCCTGCTGGGCCTGGCTATCACCATCTTCATGATGGTGGGTCTGGGTGCCATCGGCTTCTTCGGCTGATTTAATACACCATACGCACTCCTCATATGAGCGTCCTTTTACCCCTGCCTGAGCATGTTCTCGAGCCGCTGGAGAGACTCAACCGAGTCTACTTCAGCGACGCAGGGAGAACGGTAGACTTCGCCGCCGGCGAGGTTATCGTAGACCAGGGTGAGGAGTGCCACCGCCTCTATCTCGTGCTGGAGGGTGCGCTCGTCGCCTATCGACAGGCGGAGAGCGTACCCGGCACAGAGATGCCGGTGGAAGTAGCCACACGCAAGCACGAGGTATTCCGCGCCGGTCCGGGCTCCTACGTATGCGTGCAGGCATTCTTCTCGCGCGCCTTCCGCAGTTCCAACGAAATCGTGGCACTGGAGGATACGCGCCTGGCCTACGTGGACGACACCACCGAGGCCGTAGACGCCGAGCAGTACGGCAGCTTCGAGCACCAGTTCATTCCCGTGCTCATCCATGAGCTGGCCGCGCGCAACATGCGCATCTTCACCAACGCCGCCGCCAAGGAGGAAGCGCAGCGCCTGCTGCACCGCTCCGAAATGGCCGCCACGCTTGGCCAGCTGTCCGCCGGCATTGCCCACGAGCTGAACAACGCCGTGGGTGTCATTACCCGCCGCACAGAGTTCGTAGCCGAGCACCTCGAAAAGTTCCTGGCCGAGGACAACAAGTACAACTCCCAGTTGTTCCGCTACGGCTATGACGACACCAGTTTTACCGCCGCCAGCGAGCTGCGCGCCATTGCCCGCAAGTGGGAGCGCGAGCTCAACATGCCCCAACCCGCCGCCAAAGTGCTGGCTCACATCATCCCCGACACCAAGACCCTCGTCAAGTTCGGTCCGGACTTTGTGAAGCATGTGCGCAACAACTACAGCTTCTGGGAGCTGGGGCACGATATGCGCGACCTGCAGGTAGCCGCCAAACACGCCACCGGCATTGTTCGTGCCGTTAAGCTGCTGGGTGGCGGCAATTCCACACGACAGGAGGGCGTAGACGTACGCGAGAGCGTGAACGACGCCATGAACCTGCTCACCAACAAGCTTAAACACATCACCGTCGAGACCGAGCTGGCACCCTGCCCCCTCCTCACGGCGGACCTCACCGAGTTGGTTCAAATCTGGACCAACATCATCAAGAACGCTCTCGATGCCATGCAGCATGCCAACACTCCGGCACCCACCATGCGCATCGCCACAAGCTCCTTCCAGGCAGAAGGGCTCGACCTCCTGCCCACGGAGTACGTCCGTGTATCCATCTCGAACAATGGCCCCGCCATTCCCGAGGAGATACATGAGAAAATCTTCCACCCGAACTTCACCACCAAGAAGCTCGGTCTGGACTTCGGGCTCGGCCTGGGGCTGTCCATTGTCCGCCGCTTGGTAGACAGTTACAACGGCACCATCGAGCTCAGCAGCAACGAAACAGAAACAACCTTCACTATTAACCTTCCAACAACACAAATCCATGGAAACAATTAACATCATTTGCGTAGACGACCAGCAGGAGGTTCTCGACTCCGTCATGCGAGACCTTCGTCCTCTTACCCCCCTCATCCGCCTGGAGGAAGCCTCCGGCGTAGAGGACTGCCTCAACCTGATGGAGCAGATTGACAGCGATGGTGACTTCGTTGGCATCGTTATCTCCGACCAGGTCATGCCCGAGGCTAATGGTACCGAGCTGCTGGCCAAGGTAGCCGCCGACCGCCGCTTTGCCAAGACCCGCAAGGTGCTCCTGACCGGCCAGGCCACCCACGCCGACACCATCAACGCCATCAACGACGGCCACATCGACAACTACATCGAGAAGCCCTGGCAGCAGGAGAAGCTGCTCGCCATCGTGAAGAAGCTGCTCACCCTCTACATCCTTGACTCCGGCATCGACCACAAGGAATACATGAGCGTACTCGATCAGCCCACCCTCTTTGCCAAGCTTCGCTAATCCTCACACATGAAAGCTCTCACCCTTACCATGGCCGCCCTCGCGGCCATGCCTGTATTCGCCGAAACGGTGGCTCCGGCCCCCGAAACCGACTGGACTGACAGCGTCAAGAAAGCCCTCGTGCTCTATGATAACCAGGACACCTTCGTGAAGAAGGTCAGCCTGCAGTGGCGCGAGCAGTGGCAGATGGCTGTCGTGCAGCCCAACGGCCCCAATGGCAACCACCTGAAAGACGGCGCCAGCCCCTTCAATAGCGAGTTCCGTCGCAGCTGGATTGGCATGAACGTCGACCTGCAGACCGATACCCGCCTGCACGCCATCGTGCGCATCGGTGGTCTGCCCACCCGCAGCACCTATGCTGGCGGCAAAACCCGCCGCAACTTCACCTACCTGGGCTTCTACGACATCTATGTGAACCAGAAGATTCACAGCGTGGACGGCCTCTCCATGCGCGTCGGTAAGTTCGCTCACAAGTTCACGAGCGACCTGCGTATCTCCAACGCCGAGATTATGTGCGTGGAGCGCTCCCTCATCTCCAACCAGTTCGGTCTGGACACCAACTGGGGTATCGAATTCGACTACAAGCCCTCCAAGAACGACAACGTCTTCGTGCAGTTCTTTGCCAATGACCGCGCCAGCGCCTCCAAGAGCATCTCCCACCAGGATGTCTACGGCGATGGTAAGGGCTTCAAGGGCGAGTTCGGCTGGGAGGACAAGTGCTTCATCATCGTAGGTGGCACGCACAAGTTCAACGTGACAGAGAGCGGCTACCACGCACTCTCCGCAGAATACATGCACGACTTCAACAACGCCTACCACGACCAGCGTAAGCCTGGTGCTAACTGCTACGGCCCCGGCTTCCAGGATGCCCTCTCCCTCGGCTACGAGTACAAGGAGGACAAGTTCAGCCTGCTTACCAACGTCGTCACCGCCTTCGAGCAGCTTAACGGCAATGGCAACAAGAACCTCGGCTGGGAAATTCAGCCCGTCTACTCCCTCACCCCGCACGTGGACCTCGTGTTCCGCTACACCGGCATGGTGGGTAAGGACGCCTGCAAGCTGGGCGGCGACCGCTACATCTGCACGCAGACCACTGCCCCCTCCTGGGTGGACAGCCTGCATACCTTCTACGTAGGCACTAACCTCTACGCCTCGGCCAAGAACAAGCACGCCGCTAAGATTATGTTCGGCGCAGAGTACACCACCGCCCGCAAGGACGGCGCTACCTGCTACAATGGCTGGGAGTTCACCACCGCCCTGCGCGTGAACTTCTAATCGCCCCCACTTCACACCATTTCAAAAGCCCCGGCAACCCGCCGGGGCTTTTTTTGTTGACTAAAAAATAGAATACCTCGACCGCTTAGCTCATGCCAGTGGCATCTGCCTGGCGGAGCTTTTCCACCAGCTCGGCGCGGCCTGAGGGAAGGCTACCAAAGTGCTGTTGCAGGGCGGCATGAGCAGGCATAGCCGCGGTATAGATACCATGCAGGGTGGCAAGGCGTTTTTCAAAATGCTCCAATATGGCGGGGCGCAGGGGGGAGGTAGCGATGTAGTCGAGCGCGCCGGACATGAGCTTGTGCCATTCCTCGCCGGGGGCACCGGGCTCCACCGTGGCCAGCAGCAGATTAGCCAGGTAACTACACAGGCGCAGCTGGAGCAGGCTGCGGCGCAGGGGCAGGCGAGGGCTGAGCAGCTCGGCGCTGTGCAGCGTAGCCAGGTCGCCACGCGCGGGCTGCGAGAACATGAGCTCGCACTCATGGAACAAATCCAGCCGCCCGGTAAAATCGCTACCCGGCTTGCGGGCATTGCGTGCAGCCGTACGCAGCACACCATGCCCGGCGGTGCACCAGGTTACAATCAGCCCGTAGTCGCCCAGTGGGCTGAGCTTCAGTATACACCCCTGCTCTCGTAGCTTCATGGGGTGGCGGCGTGCTTATTTGCGCGTGGTAAACTTCTCCGTGATACCGGAGAAACTCACGGCCTGCTTGTAGCCGGACAGATAGCCGATAGTGGCATAGATGGTGTCTGCCGTGTTCAGGTCGCGCGTGGCGCTGCGGCGGTCGCCCTTCACAAGGGAGAACATAGCCTGACTGTAGTAGTACAGCGGGGAGTCATCCACCGGGCTCACATCTGCCACCAGGGCGCGGGCATCCTCCTCGCGGCCAAGCATCAGGCAGCACAGCACCTTGCGGAATATGAGGCTGTGAGTCAGCTGCATCATGTCGCGGTAGCGAATTTCCTCCAGCAGGGCGTCAGTCTCGGCAATGCACTTCTCATACTCTCCCGTTCCGAGGTAGAGCAAGGAGTAGGACAGACGCGCCACGGCGTCCTGCGGATTGAAGCGGCGCACGGCATCCAGCAAGGGCTTAGCCTCATCAAAACGCTGCTGCGATATGCGCACGCTAGCGCGCAGGTTCCACACATTGGGGTTGCTGGTGGTGTAGAACTCGCAGGTGTTGAGGTGGCTCTCGCACTCAGCCATCAGCCCCTTAGCATAGGCATTCTTCGCCTGAGCGAAGGCGGATGTGTAGAGGGCACGATCCTCAGCAGAGAGGTTAGAAAGCTCCTTTACCCAGTCGGCTATGACATCGCTCTCAATCTGCGGTGCCGGTTGCGGCTGGTTACCGCCATCGGTGGGCAGCATTCCTTGTGCAAAAAGCTGAGGCAACAAAACGGCCGAAGCCAGGAAAAGAGGTAAAGCAGGTGTTTTCATGATAAGGTTTGCAGGCGTTTCTGAATAGCAGCACTAATAGCCTCGGGCGTCAGGCCATGCTTGACACGCAGCTGCTGCAAGCTGCCATGCTCCACAAAGGTATCGCCCCAGCCGATGCGCAGCACCGGCGTGGCGCAGTTGGCGGCATTCAGCGCCTCCTGCACCGCGCTACCGAAACCACCCACGATGCTGTGGTCTTCGAGCGTAACAATCAGGCGACACTGGCCGGCGTACTTCAGCAGGCAGTCCTCATCCAGCGGCTTAATGAAACGGGCATTGATGTGAGCGCACTCCACGCCCTGCTCCGCCAGCATCGTCCGCACACGAGCGGCCACGCTGTTCATATTGCCCAGCGCCAGCAGAGCCACCTGACCGTCAGCGGCCAGCACCTCAGCCTTACCAATGGGCAGCGGCTGCGGCTCCTCCGGCAGCGCTACGCCCTCACCGCAGCCACGCGGGTAACGGATAGAGCTCGGGCAATGGTTGATTCCCTGCATGGTGGCCAGCATGTGGCACAGCTCAGCTTCATCCTTGGGCTGCATCATAATGAGGTTCGGGATGCAGCGTAACATACTGATGTCGAACAGGCCGTGGTGGGTCGGGCCGTCATCCGGCGAGAGTCCCGCGCGGTCCATGCAGAAGCGCACGGGCAGGTTCTGCAGGGCGGCGTCGTGCTGAATCATGTCCACACAACGCTGCATGAATGTAGAATACACGGCCAGATAGGGTTTCAGCCCCAGCGTGGCCTGACCACTGGCAAAGATAGCGGCATGCTCCTCAGCAATACCGACATCGAAGAAGCGGCGCGGGAACTTCGAGCGGAAGATATCCAGCTTGGTACCGCTGGGCATGGCTGCGGTAATCGCCGTGATAGCGGGGTCATCCGCCGCCAGCTGCGAGAGGCAGCGGCCAAAGGTCTCGGAGTAAGTGATGGTGGGGGACGGAGGGGTGGAGCCATCCGCTACGTCGTACTGCCCCACGCCGTGGAACTTGGTGGGATTGGTCGCGGCGGGCTCGTAGCCCTTGCCCTTCTGGGTAATGACGTGCAGAATGACCGGCTCCTGGCTGTGAGCAGCAATGCGCAGCACCTTCTCCAGGCGATTCACATCATGCCCATCAATAGGGCCGTAATAGGTAAGCCCCAGCTGCTGGAAGAAGCTCAGCGGCGTGATAAGCCCGCGTGCTGCCGTGAACAACTTGGAGGCCTGCTCCTTAATCTCACGGCCGGCCAGGCGCTCAATAAACTTCTTGGCGCGGTCGCGCAGCCATGTGTAGGTATCCGTCTCCTGCAAGGAGGAGAAATAGCGCGAGAGCGCTCCCACATTCTTATCAATACTCCACTCGTTATCGTTGAGAATAAGGATAAACTTACGCGTGGTGGTCGAAATGCTGTTGAGGCCCTCCAGCGTCGTACCGCAAGTGAAAGCGCCATCGCCCACCACGGATATCACGTTAAAATCTTCGCCCTTCAGGTCGCGTGCAGCAGCTATACCCACACCGGCCGAGAGCGCCGTACCGGCATGGCCTGCGCCAAAGGCATCGTGCTCAGACTCGCTGCGCTTGCAAAAGCCCGATATACCACCGAACTGGCGGATGGAGCCCATGGCAGCGGCACGCCCGGTAATCATCTTGTGCACGTAGCACTGGTGTGATACGTCGAAGAGTATCTTGTCGCGCGGGGTATCAAATACGCGGTGCAGCGCAATGCTCAGCTCCACCACACCCAGATTGGGTGCCAGGTGGCCACCGGTGGTCGACAGTGTGTTAATGAGCACCTCGCGCACCTCGGCAGCAAGCGCGGGCAGCTGCTCCGCCGGCAGCTTCTTCAAATCAGCCGGACTTTGAATGGCGGCCAACAGAGGCGGCAGTTTATATGAGGGAGAATCCATCTTCTTCTGCATTCTTGTTTACCTGTGCCGGGGCGGCATCCACAGCCTCCAGCGTTTTGATGCGCAGCTCGGCGTCATCCAGCAATTTGCGGCAGGCAGCTACGAGCTTACGCCCTTCCTCCACCAGCGCGATGGTCTCCTCCAGACCGGTTTCCGGGTGTTCCAGGCGGGCGGATATCTCCTCCAGCCGGGACATCGACTGTTCGAAACTGAGTTTGTTTTCCTTTTGATTACGAGAGGCCATACGCAGCAGTTCTATCAATTATGTTGTGTTGCTCTGCCATAATACATCAGCTCTGCACCCAGCAGAGGAACACGTGCAGCAAAGCGCCCACGCGAGGAGACTATCTGCCCCATCGGCACCGTGCGGCTGTTGCTGGATACGTTTTCGACGAATTGGTCGGCCAGTGCCAGGTTGTGACGCGGCACGAGCTGCAAAATCTTACCTTCGAGCGCCAGCGGGGCGAAGTCGCCCATATCGGCCACGATACCGGCCACACCACCGGGTGTACCCGTTACCT
The DNA here is from genome assembly GCA_017390945.1 of Akkermansia sp. GTDB lineage: Bacteria > Verrucomicrobiota > Verrucomicrobiia > Verrucomicrobiales > Akkermansiaceae > Akkermansia. Next base: position 3,405 of record JAFOZZ010000055.1, on the reverse strand, counting down.
CCTTGGCTATGGCGGAGTGTGAGCTCGGGGTGATGAGGAAGCCCTGCACCTGGGTACCACCCTTCTGTAGCGCTGGCTCAATCTGCGATACAAGGCCATCGATGCTGGTGGGAATCCACAGCGCCTTGCGGTTGGCATACCAGGCCACTGCCCACGGCTGGTCGGTCACGATAACCTCCTCCGGCGAGGTCACATTCACCAGGCGGTCATTGAGTGCGGGCGGGTAATACGGGGGGAAGTGCGGGCGGCCTTTGTCACCCAGCCAGATACCCATGTAAATATCCTTCGGCAGGGTGGCCAGGAAGGGACCGGCCGATACACAGACCATGATGAACATGGCCAGGCCGCGCACCTGGTTAAAGGTTACATCCGGGTGGCGCGGGGCGCGTGCCAAGAAGTTGAACACCAGCGCAATGCCATATGCCGTGAACACCGGAGCAAAAAGCACCGCCAGCTGGGACTCATGCAGCGGGGCATCCACACCAAAGAGCGCCATACCCACGCAGGAGATAGCCCACATGCTGAACACACTCCACTTCATGGCGTTCACATCGCTGCGGCGGTAGTGGTTCAGGATAGCCAGCAGGAAGAACGGCACGACGATGATGGAGCCCATGTTCACATACATGCTGCGCAGCTGGCCGAAAGTATGCCCCAGGAACTTGAGGGCGAAGAAAGAGGCATCCATCGGGCGGTTGTTGAGGTCGGCGGCACGCATGGCCAGATCCTCACCATTGCCAAAGCTGTTGTAGAGGCCGAGCATGGCATTGCCCAGCACGGAGCCGTGCTCCAGATAATTGAACACCGCCGGTGCCAGCAGGAACAATCCCAGCATGCCCGAGGCAGCCAGCGCATACGAACCCGCCGGGCGGAAGTAGAAGCAGCAGAAAAGCAGCAGCCCCATGGCCGGCCACAGCCCCATCCACCCGGACAGGCACAGCAAACTGGCACAGATAAATGCCAGCACCACGTAGAGGAGCGCCCAGTAGCGTTTCTCCTCATTATAAGCACGGCAGGCAGAAAGCATAGCGTGCAGAGCGCCCAGCATGCAGCACATCATGAGCGGCTGCGGCAGGCCACTCACAGAGTACTGCAACAGCAGGTCACTGAGCGCCAGGAAACAGCTGGAAGCGCAAGCCACCACCTCATCGAACAGGCGAGCGGCAAGCATGTAGGAGAGCACCATCGCCAGCACAAAGAAGACCATACTGGTAGCAGCAATCACGCGGTCAGGCGCGTACACATAGCCCGTACCCTCCAGCAGGCGGCAGGACTCGAAGTCGTCCATGCCGGTCAGCTTCAGCGCAATGGCCATGGCAGTGATATTCAGCGGGGCATGGTTCGTATCGCGGAAGGAATCGAAGCTGATAGGGTTGTCCTCCTTGGCCATATTGGCACGCGACACCACCTCGATAGGACGCAGAAACTTCGTGACAAAGCCTTGTCCCTGAGCCACGGAGCGGGCAATCTGCGCTTGATCCATCGCCGCCGGCTGATCCAGGCCACGGTAGGTGAGCACCAACTTAAATACACACGTGAATGCCAACAATGCCAGCGCTATCAGGCGCAATACCTTAGCGCCACGAACACTGCCTGTGCCAACTAGACCTGCCATATCCCTTATAAATACTGTTGAAAGACGTCCTTCGCCTCAGCCATTTTGCGCTGAAGGGTGCGGCGATTGATGCCCAGGAGCTCAGCGGCCGCCGAGCGGTTTCCGCCCGTATGCGCCAATGCTCGCAGAATAACCTGCCGCTCGACGTATTGTAAATTAAATGAGGGGGCAAAATCAAGCCCAAATTCCGTATGCACATTACTTTGTGGCACTTGGTGCACAGGGATAACCGGGGCGCCTGCCGCCTGCACCAGATACCCGGGCAAATCCTCCGGCTCGATGGTAGGGGCATCACTCATCACCACGCCGTGCTCCACAGCGGTGCGCAGCTGGCGCACATTGCCCGGCCAGTTGTAGTGCCGCAGCAGCTCCAGAGCACTGCGGCTGAAATTCTTATCCTCCTTGTTATTCTCGCGGCACAGCTCGTGCACAAAGGCATTGGCCATCAGCACCACATCGCCTTCTCGCTCGCGCAGCGGCGGCAATTGCAGGGAGATAACATTGAGGCGCTGGTACAAATCCAGGCGGAAAGTCCCCGCCTGCACCATCTCGGCCAGGTTGCGGTTCGTAGCAGCCACCACACGCACATTCACCGCGATGGGTTCATTGCTACCCACGCGCTCAATACTGCGCTCAGCCAGCACGCGCAGCAGTTTTACCTGGGTGGGGATGTCAATCTCACCGATTTCATCCAGGAACAGCGTACCGCCATCCGCCTCCTCAAAGCGACCCTTGCGCCGCTGCAAGGCACCGGTGAATGCCCCCTTCTCATGGCCGAACAGCTCGCTTTCCACCAGCTGCGGCGACAGAGCCGCGCAGTTCACCGCCACAAACTTACCGCGGCTGCGAGGCGAGAGCGAGTGAATGGCGCGAGCCACCAGCTCCTTACCGGTGCCAGTCTCGCCCTCTATCAATACAGTAGCATTCGTAGGCGCCACCTGGCGAATGCGGTTGAAAATGCCCTGCATGGATGGGCTATTGCCCAGCATAGCATCCAGCCCACCTACCGGACTGAGGCGGTGGCTCAGCTCGCGGTTTTCCGCTTCGAGCGAGCGCGTGTGCGCCGCGCGGCGCAGCAGCAGCTCCACCTCGTCCAGATTCAGCGGCTTGGTCAGGAAATAATAAGCACCATGGCGACGCGCCTCGGCAGCGGTATCCGCGCTGCCATAGGCCGTCATCATGATACAGGTAGGCGGCTGCGGCAGAGCCATCGCGTAATCGATGAGCTCCATACCACTCTCGCCGCCCAAACGAAGATCCGTCAGCAAGATATCCACCGGCACGCTGTCCAGAAGCGCACGCGCCGCCTTGCCGTTAGCAGCCGCATACACCTCATAGTCATCCTCCAGCGCCAGGCTGAGAGCATCGCGCGTGGACTTCTCATCGTCCACTATCAGCAGAACCGGTAACATAGCTTACAACTTGAATTCGTAATTCGGGAATCTCGAAAAACTCGAAACTCGTAACTCGAAACTTAAATAAGCCACAGGCCCTCGGCCTCGTCGAACCCGAACATGATGTTGAACGCATGCACGCCCTGGCCGCCTGCGCCCTTAATCACGTTATCCTCGGCGCTCATCAGCACCACGCGGTTCGTGCGGGCATCCACAGCCCAGCCGATGTCCACAAAGTTCGTGCGAGTCACATTCTTGGTATCAGCAGGCTTATTAGCACCCAGCAGACGCACAAAGGGAGCACCGGCGTAGGCCTTCTCGTAACAGGCGGTAATATCCTCCACCGTCACGCCATCGGCCAGCTTCGCCACCGTAGTGGTCACAATACCCGTGTTT
>JAFOZZ010000054.1 GCA_017390945.1 Akkermansia sp. | reverse complement strand
GCACACACCCAGATACTGGCACTGGTAAGCAAAACGCTCAAGGGCATCATCTGGGCGCTGATGCTGGTGCTGGCACTGCGTACCGTCGGTGTGGATGTCGTCGGCATACTGGGAGCGGCCGGTGTGGCAGGTGTGGCCATTGGCTTTGCCTCGCAAACAGCGCTCAGCAACCTCATCAGCGGCGTCTTTCTGGTGGGTGAAAGCAGCTTTAAGATGGGCGACTACATCCAGGTAGGCAGCGAGGAGGGCACCGTCGAGACCATTAACCTGCTCTCCATCTACCTGCGCCGCCCGGACAACACACTCGTGCGTGTGCCCTGTGAAATGCTCATCAAAACACCGGTGCGCAACCTGACCGGCTCCGACATGCGCCGTATCGACTTCGACCTGGGGGTGGACTACAGCAGTGACCTGACACTGGTGAAACAGACCATCCAGGAGGTTATCGACCAGCAGCCGCAGCTGCTCAATATCCCGGCTCCCAGCATCATCTTCAGCGGTTTTGGAGACAGCTCGCTCAACCTGCACATCGGCGCCTGGTGCGAGACGAACCATTACCACGAGGTGCGCTATGCCTTCGCTACAGCTCTCCTGGCCGCCTTTGCCGCCAAGGGCATCTCCATCCCCTTCCCCATACGCGCCATCACCAACTACCAACAGCCCCAGAACCATGCAACTCCGCTCCCTCCTACGTAGCGACCGCTTTGCAGAGTTTCGAGTTACGAGTTTCGAGTTACGAATTAAGGACGCAAGCCGACTAGCTATCACTTCGTCCTTCGCACCTCGTCCCTCGTACTTCACGCGTTCTGCCTGCAAGCGAGAGAGCGCGTAAAAAATTAACCCTTTAGGGTACTTGGTACTTTACTTAGGGTAGTCAATGTGCTACAATCCGCCCGCTATGGATTTAGAGCAACGCGAAATCAGTGCTGCAACCATCTCCCCGTACTTCGAGGAATACTTCGGCCAGAAACCCACTGTGGTGGCCGCATCCCCGGGGCGCGTGAACCTGATTGGTGAGCACACAGACTACAACAACGGCTTCGTTCTGCCGATGGCCCTCAACAACATCAATGTTGTGGCCGTGGCTCCCTCCCCCACCGGCAAGCACCGCTGGATTGGCTCCCTCGGTGAAGCGATGATTGAAATCGACCCGGCGGACGTCACCAAGCCCGGCGACCCCTTCTGGAGCAACTACGTACGTGGCGTCATCTGCATGCTGGAGCGCCGCGGCGTGAAGGTACCGGCAGTCGATATGCTCATCGACTCCAACGTGCCGCGCGGTGGTGGTCTGTCCTCCAGCGCCGCCTTCGAGGTGTCCGCCTGCACGGCTCTGGCAGCCCTTTGCGGGGTGGAGATTTCGCCGACTGACCGCGCCCTTATCGGCCAGGCCACGGAGCACGAGTTTGTGAATGTGCCCTGCGGTATCATGGACCAGTTCATCTCCGCCAACGGCAAGGAGGGGCACGCCCTCATGCTGGACTGCAAAGACCTGAGCTACAAGCACATTCCCATGACCGACCCGAGTGTGAGCGTGCTCGTTATCGACTCCGCCGTGAAGCACTCCCTGGCTGATGGTGGCTATGCCGCCCGCCGCAAGAACTGCGAGGACGCCTGCGTGGTGCTGGGCGTGCCCTCCCTGCGCGAAGCTACGCTTGAGATGCTGGAGGAGAAGAAGGAAGCCCTCGGCGACCTGTGCTACCGCCGCGCTCGCCACGTCATCGGCGAGAACCTGCGCGTAGACGCCTTCGCCGCCGCCCTGCAGAAGGGTGACTGGGACGCCGCCGGTGTGGCCATGCGCAGCTCCCACGACTCCCTGAAGAACGATTTCGAGGTATCCTGCGCCGAGGTAGACACCCTGGTGAGCCTGGCAGATACCATCCCCTCCGCCGCTTCCGTATACGGCGCCCGCATGACGGGTGGTGGTTTCGGTGGCTGCATCGTGGCTCTGGTAAAGAGCGAGGATGTGGAGAAGGTAGCAGGTGAAATGATTGAGGCCTACCGCGCTGCGCTGGGCATCGAGACCACCTACCTTGTCACCCGCCCGGGCGAAGGTGCCCGCGTTCTGTACAAAGCTTAATCCGTAAACACATATATGAAAAACATCCTGACGACACTGAGCGCCCTGGCGCTCCTGGCCATGGGCGCCAATGCCCAGGAGGCCGCTGCTGCCGCAGCTGAGCCCGAGGCACTCCCGCTGTGGGAGATGATCGTGTTCTGCGTGGTCGTAGTAGGCGTTATCGCGCTGGGTATCTGGAAGTCCGGCGACTCCGGCGAAGCCGCAGAAGACGGCGAGAAGAAAGAGAAAGGCGCAGCCGACTACTTCCTGGCCGGCCGTGGTCTGAGCTGGTGGCTGGTGGGCTTCTCCCTGCTGGCAGCCAACATATCCACCGAGCAGTTCGTAGGCATGAGCGGCCAGTCTGCCGACTGGCTGGGTCTGGCTATTGCCGGTTACGAGTGGCTTGCTGCCATCGTGCTGGTTATCGTAGCCTTCACCTTCCTGCCCATGCTGCTTAAGCGCGGCGTATTCACCATTCCCCAGTTCCTTGAGGAGCGCTACAACGGCGTAGCCCGCGTGGCCATGGCTCTGGTGAACCTCATCATCCTGGTGGGCGTACCGACCGCAGCCGTTATCTATGCCGGCGCCAGCGTGGTGTCCGTATACTTCAACCTGTCCCTGACCGTAGGCTGCCTCATCATCGCTGGTGCTGCTACGGTGTACGTGTATGTGGGTGGTCTGAAGGCCTGCGCCTGGACCGACCTCATCTGGGGTGCCGCCCTCATCGTAGGTGGTGGCGTGGTGGCCTACTTCGCCATCATGGCTCTGGGTGGTCTGAATCCTGTGCCCGAGAACGTCGTGGCTACCGCCGTAAGCACCGGCAACACCAGTGCCGAGGCTATGGCCTCCACCGGCTCCCAGTTCTGCGACGGCCTGAGCCGCATGTGGAACCTGAACGGCGGCGAGGTGAGCGGCGCCACCAACGGCATCGGCGGCAAGCTGCACATGATGCGCGAGGCCTCCGACCCCACCATGCCCTGGACTGTTTACCTGCTGGGTCTGTGGATTCCGAACTTCTTCTACTGGGGTCTTAACCAGTACATCATGCAGCGCACCCTGGCTTCCAAGAGCCTGGAGGAAGGCCAGCTCGGTATCGTGTTCGCCGCATTCCTCAAGCTGCTCATTCCCTTCGTGGTTATCATCCCCGGCATCCTGGCCTACAACCTCTTCCGCGATGACCTGGCCGCCAAGGCCGACAGCAACGCTGCCACCATCATCCAGAGCGCTCAGGAGAGCGGCAAGAAGGTGATTTACGACATCTCCCCCAGCCGCTTCGTGCGTGTGGACTCCGCCGCTTCCTCCGTTGACTACGTGAAGCAGAACCTCGCAACCGTAGGCGCTGCCGACAAGGTAGCCGAGGTAGACACCAAGGCTGCTGAGCTGGCTGCCCTGCCCGCTTCCGACATCGCCGGTCGTGAGGCTGTGGCCAAGGATATCCTTGCCATCGACAAGGAGGCTACCAAGGCCGCTCGCTCCGGTGCCGACTATACCGTCACCACCACGCTGGCCGCCTACCAGTATGACTACGCCTTCGCCACCCTGCTGCGCAAGCTGCTGCCGGGCACCGGTTGGGCCTGGTTCGTACTCGCCGCACTGTTCGGCGCCGTGGTAAGCTCCCTGGCCTCCATGCTGAACTCCGCTTCCACGCTGTTCACCATGGACATCTACGCCAAGGCCAAGGAGGTATCCGGCAAGCCAGCCGACAACAAGCAGCTCGTTGCCATGGGTAAGATTGGCGTGCTGGTATGCGCCACCATCGCTACCATCATCTCCCCCTTCCTGGACAACCCTGCCTTCGGTGGTATCTTCACCTTCATTCAGGAGTTCCAGGGCTTCCTCAGCCCGGGCGTACTGGCCGTGTTCCTCTTCGGCTTCTTCGTACCCAAGTGCCCCCGCCTCTTCGGCTGGCTCGGCATCCTCATCGGTGCTGTATCCTTCGCCGCATTTAAGTGGGTGGGCTTCCTGGGCTGCACCGACAGCTCCTTCCTCAACCGCATGGGCTACTCCCTCATCGTCGTGTGCGTGGTAGGTGCTATCCTCACCATCCACAACGCCGCCAAGGGTGGCGAGGCTGTGGTGCTGGGCGACAAGGGCATCATCGAGATGAAGACGTCCGGCCGCGCCAAGGCCTTCGGTTGGGCTGTTATCGCCGCTACCGTTGCTCTCTACATCCTCTTCTGGTAAAGAGAAGCCACTGTTTGATTTATCCATTTGCAAAGCACGCTGTCCTGATGGGCAGCGTGCTTTTTGTTGCCAAGTGGGCGGCAGTATGCTAGAATACCGCGCATGACCATACAGCAGCATGCAAGCCAAGAAGAACTGGAGCAGCTCGTACGCGCCCACATTCGCAAAGCCATGAAGCTCATGCTCGTGGTGGGCGTGCTGCTGAGCCCGTTCTGCTACCTGCGCTGCCTGCTCAACCCGCTCTGGGTGCTCAAGCTTAAGACACAGGGCATTTTCGTGACCGCGCTCTTCGCTTGCTATGTGGGCTGGCTGTACGTGAATGGCAACTCCGCCGCCGGCGAAACCGCCCTGCTCTGGTGGGCGGCATGGGCGGGTATCATGCTTATCATTCACTACTGTTTCTACGCCTGCCGCCCCATTGCCCTGCTGCGCCAAAGCAAGAAATACCAACCCGCCGGGCCGGATTGCCATACCGCCATCACCGCCCCGCAGCAGCACCCCCTCTGCTGGCAAAAAAATGCTCAGGGATTCCACGAAGCGCGCCTCTTCCTGCATGCCCCCACCCGCGGGCTCTACAAGCTCGCCTGGGAGCTCCCCGGCTATACCGGCGAGATTAACACGCCCGACACCTGCACCCCCAGTGCCATCTCCCTGCAAGGACAGCCCGATGGCACCAACACCATTGTCGAAATCTACCGACTCGACGCCGGCTGCCACACCATCGGCCTCGCCCTTTCCAACCGCGATACCCAGCCACCGACCAACGCCACGATAACGCAGGTGTAAGGACAAGTTACAAAGGACAAGTTACAAAGGACAAGTTACAAAGGACAAGTTACAAAGGACAAGTTACAAAGGACTAGTTACAAGTTACAAAGGACTAAGTTGAAAATTTGCGGCGTAGCCGCCGAACTTAATACCTTGTAAATTGTACTTTGCAGATTGTAGATTCCAAGGTTGTCATATTCTTCTTTTCGCTTGACGGCGCGGGCGCGCGGGGGTAAAGTGGCAGGTATGAAGTATTTGCTGCCATGGGGGCTGCTGTTCCCCTTCTGTTTGAGCCAGTGCACCTGCCCGGCGGACTTCCGTGCTGTCCCCAAGCCGCAAGTGCAAACGGTCGCGCAGGCGAATGCTCTCAGCAGCTGTGAAATCAAGCACTACGGCACCACCCTGCTGGCCGAAACCGGCTGCCCGGACGTAGCACGCGCACTACTGAAACGCGGTGCTCAGCCGAATGGCACCCTTATCCGCAATGGCAAGGCTGAGAGCGGCACCGCCCTCATGTACAATACGGATACCGAAATCACCAGCATGCTCCTGGCAGCAGGGGCAAATCCGGCCATGACCTGCGGGGACGAAGGCTACACACCGCTGTGCGCCGCTGCCCGCCACGGCAATACGGCCACCCTGGCGCTCATGCTCAATGCACAGGCCGTGCCCGACACCACCGATGCGGAGGGAGTCACCCCGCTTTACCTGGCCGCCAGATTCCTGCACCACGATTGCTGCGCCTTGCTCCTGAGCAAAGGTGCCAATGTCAACGCCCAGAATCCTGCGAACGGAGCCACGCCCATACACGCAGCACTGCGAGCTACCGGTGACACCGCCACCAAGTGCACACTGGCGCGCATGCTCCTGCTGGCTGGCGCCAACCCACAGCAGGGAGATGCCGATGGCATTACCCCCATGCACCTGGCACCGGCCGAGCTCATCCCCACCCTGCTGGCGGCAGGCGGTAGCGTACACGCACGCGACCACCAAGGGCGCACGCCTCTGTTTTACTGCACCACAATTGCCCAGGCCGAGGCACTTCTGCGCGCCGGAGCCGCCATCAACGTACGCGACAACCTCGGCAACACACCGTTCGATGTCCTGACAAACGCCCACGTCAAATCCATGCTGCTGGCTCGCGGTGCCACCAGCAACCATCCTATCTGATTTCGCCCTCCTCACGCCATCATGAAGCACCTGCTCCCCAGCCTCCTCTGCCTCCTGTGCCTGCCGGCCTGCCAATCGGTACGCACCGTGTACGATGAGTATGGCAACGAGGTGCAGGAACGCCCCTCCGGCGAGCGCTCCCTCGAGGACTACATGGCCGACACCTTCGACAAGGACGTCACCCGCAAGAAAAACGAGGAGGGCGTGCCCGAATCCTCGTCCAACAAGGTAAGCCGCTACCAGAAACACCTTGACGAAGCCCGCAAGGATACCACCACCTACCAAACAGGTAGCTACGGCACACTCAAAACGCTCAACGACCGCGACCACCGATTCGCAGGCTCCGACAAGAGCTTCGACCGCAGCAAGACCTACGAGGGCACATTCTCCAGCAGTGCCTACAGCCGCGACCTCCGCCCCGCCTTCATGACGGAGACCAAGGGCATCTACGGCACGGACTCCCGCAGCACCGCCTTCACCAGCGACCTGCGTGCCGATGGCGAGGGACAGGCGCATGGCACCTACACCACATCCAGCGTATACGGCACCCACCCGAACGCCGCCATCTCACGCGATGCCACCAGCCCCTACTACGAAAGCCGCCGTAACAAAACGCCCCAGCCCCGCATCATTGACCATAGTGATTATTACAAAAAATCCCTCTTCGAAACCCGCGCTCTCCTCGGCCGCGACAAGCCCCAGACGGAGGAAGAAGAGTGATGCACCGCAAGGTGGATGTTGGATTTTTGATTTTTAATTTTTGATATGTAAAGTTAGGCGGCTGCTCCGCAGGATGAGCGAAGCTGATGCTGCGCGTAACGCCTGCCTGCCGACAGGCAGGCCCGCGCTTTAGGGCGCAGAGCACAATGCCAACCTCGGCGTTCAGTATACCTTCTAATAGTGCCCCGCCACTATCACCCCCACCACCCACCGCCTCCTCCGGAAGCGGTGGGTGGTTCCGTTGTACGCCCTGCGGCCATACCGCCACATCCAAAATCCAAAATCAAAAATCCAAAATCAAAAATCCCAAGCTTGACTCCGGCGGGCAAAAATGGTACTAATAATCTGTTATGACTTTCACACGCACTATCGCCACCGCTGCGACTCTGTTCATAGGGTTGCTGGGGTCTGCCATGGCGGCAGATGAGCGCCCGAACATCCTCTTCATCATCTCGGATGACCACGGCACCAACGCCTTGGGCACCTGCGAGAACGACAGTCCTGTGCCCCTGCCCGGCTTCCGCCGCCTGGCCAATGAGGGCATGGTGTTCGACCGCGCCTACTGCGCCAACTCCCTCTGCGGCCCCTCCCGCGCCTGCATGCTCACCGGCCGCCACTCGCACAACAACGGGTTCCTGTACAACTACGGCGGCCCCGCCTTCAATGGCGACCAGCCCACCTACCCCAAGATGCTGCAAAAGGCTGGCTACCAGACCGGCATTGTGGGCAAGTGGCACCTCATCTCCCGCCCCACAGGCTTCGACTCCTGGCAGGTGTTCCCCAGCCAGGGCGATTACCTGAACTCCACCTTCCTCTCCGCCGGGCCGAACAACAGCACCCGCAGCAACCGCTTGCGCGGCTACGTGACGGATGTCGTGACCAACATGGCCATCACCTGGATGGAGAGCCGCGACCGCAGCAAGCCCTTCGCCCTCATCGTAGGCCACAAGGCACCGCACCGCAACTGGCTGCCCGCTGTGCGCCACCTCGACATCATCAAGAAGCATGTCGCCAAGATGACGCCCCCCGCCACCCTGCACGATGACTGGAGCAACCGCCCCGAGTTTCTCCGCCACAACCGCCAGAGCGTGGGCTGGGACCTCTGCAACTGGAACGACAACCACCTGGTATACGAGAAGATTCCCTTCGACGTGATGAAGGAGATTATCCCCAAGTGGCAGCTGCGCAACAAGATTAAGAACGGCGAGTTCAAGGGGCAGATTCCTGCCGACTTCAACATCGAGAAGCACACCCCCAAGTTCGCCCCCAAGACCAACCTGGGCTGGGGCATGGGCTGGATTGAGCCCGGCCTGCAGGACGTGTACCGCAACTTCTACACCACTCGTACGGAGGAGTTCGTGGCCAACATGCGCGCCGGAAAGTACAAGACCCAGCAGGACATGACCGAGCAGCGCTGGCGCTGGTATATGGAGGACTACCTCGGCTGCATCCTCTCGCTGGATGAATCCATCTCCTCCCTGCTCGATTACCTCGACAACGCCGGGCTGTCCCAGAACACCCTCGTCATCTACGTGGGCGACCAGAGCTTCTACCTCGGCGAGCACGGCCTGTACGATAAGCGCTGGATTTTCGAAGAATCCCTCCGCATGCCCCTCATCATGCGCTGGAAGGGCAAGATACCTGCCGGCAAGCGTAGCCAGGCCATGGTGCAGAATATCGACTACGCCCCCACCCTGCTGGAGGTAGCCAAGGCTGATACGCCTGAAAACACCCGCACGATGGAGGGTACCTCACTCGTGCCGCTCTTTGCCACCGGCGAGGCTCAGCAGTTCACCGACCGCCCGCTCTACTACGCCTTCTACGAGCAGCCCGGTGAGCACAATGCTCCCCGCCACGACGGCATCCGCACCCAGCGCTACACCTTCGCCCGCATCTGGACTCCCCTCGACTACGAGCGCAAGAGCGGCAAGCGCCTGCCCGAAAACGAGTGGATGCTCATCGACAACGAGAAGGACCCGCAGCAGATGCGCAATGTGGCTCAGGACCCCGCCTACGCCCAGGTCATGCAGGAGCTCACGCAGAAGTACCACGCCACACGCCAACTCTACCGCGTACCGGCAGACTGCCCCGGCTCCGGCAACCGCATCCCGGACTTCCTCCCCTCCTGGGGTCCCGGCGAGGACGATAGAATCAAGAAATAAAACAATAAGGAAGGACTCGTTACCTGCCTGCCGTCAGGCAGGCGAGTTACAAAGGACGAGTTCTTCATATGACGCGGGCAAACGCCCGCAAGTGTGAACCGCCATCTTTTGCAGATGGCGGTTTGCTTTATGTGCGAGTCACGACGGAGAAATGACAACTCGCCCGCCTTCTGCGCGTATTTGCTAAAAATTAGAAAATCAAACGCGTGAGCATAATTAGGAATCAGGTAGTAGGCGTTTTAGTAAAGCAGCACGCATTTAGCGCAACGTATTTATAGTAAATCGCGAGCCGTTGGCTCGCCTTGCTGAGAACCCGCACTTGTGCGGGTGACATAGGGTAGACTCGGGTGAAGAGAGCGAAGCGAACGGAACCCGAGGAATAGGTAAAAAGGATTTTGAACCCGCGCTTGCGCGGGTGGCATAAACGGCGGCTCTAATATATCTACGATGATAGCGTCCATTTTGAAGCAGCAGCTTATGCCGCCCGCACAAGTGCGGGCTCATTTATTATTTTCTCTCTACCAGGGGCTTACGCCCCTGGCTACCATATATCACCCGCGCAAGCGCGGGTTTATAAGTTCGGCGAGCCTATGGCTCGCAGGAGTTGAAACAATGGCCTTATTGTTGGATGCCAATTGTTCCCACGCGAGATACTCCCTTAATCGACACTCTTTTTGCTAGAATAACAGCTGCTGTACCCACTGAATAACAAACGAGCAAGAACACTTAACACTAATTTCAATCGTAAGAATCATCCTTATCACTCAACTTTATGAGCTATTGCATTAAGATTTTTTAATATTTTCTCTTGACAAACTACAATAGTTGGTGTAATTTGCGCCGTGCAAAGTTAGCCCCCCCCTAACTTTGCAATCTAAAAAAGTGAAAATAGTAATGAAACGAATAATCCCGACACTACTCTTTCCGATAACCGTTAGCGTAGCTTACGCTATTGGGTTGGAGGATTCTTATACATCTCCTGATGCCCCCACCGCTATTGTAAGTGATACTGACGATGCCAGGAAAAAACCGGACTCAGATGGAGGTAGCGGTGATGATGTCGGCAGTGGCGATATCGTGACCTCTCCCGGCATTCAATTAGGGCTACCTGACAGCAATTATGTTGTTGTGGACAACATGAATACCTCCGGTCTGGGCACCAGCCAAGATGCAACAAATATTATCGGAAGTTTGCAGGATGCTCTGGATGCCAATACCAATAAAAATGACCTGATGCACTGGTATGTTAGCGGCGGAGTAAATGTACACTATTGCACCCCGAATAGTTTCAGATGCGACTACGACAACAACAACGGAAATCGCACAAGTGTTGTCATGGCACTGTGGTTGCCGCAGAATGCACAAACTATTACTCTGAATTTTAGCTCATACAGCCGCGGCATGAGCATTTCCTTGTGGACATACGATTATGAAAATAAGTCCATGCTGTTACATTATGCAGGCAATAATGTATTCAACAATCCGAAAGCCCCGGGCGAATCATTCGACTTTAGCCAAACATACACCTCCGAGTCGACTAATAAAGCTTTTACCGGTCATTACCTGCTGGTGATGTTCAATTCCGCCGAAAAAGAGAAAGACTGGCTAGACATCAATGGATTGGGAGTATCGTATTCTGTAGAGGAGCTTGCCGACGACTACGTTATTACCCCTCGCATCAATCCCTTCCAGCCGGAAGTTGGCACCAATATCGTTGGTGATACTCCCGCTGTGCCTGAGCCCGCAGTTGGTGTACTGAGTATGCTGGCATTGGCCGGCCTGGCAACACGCCGCCGCCGCAAGTAACTCTCGCAATCTGACATTATTTTCAAAGCCGCCGTTCCAATCCTGAGAACGGCGGCTTTTTCAATTCCAAAACGACCGCCACCCGAGCAGCACGCACTGACTCGCGAATAAACGAACGCTTTGCGGCTCCGGCGTTTCTTTCAGAATCATCCACGCCGCATTTCCCAAGTATCCGTCAACACAAATTGATTACCCGCTCTGTTCCGCAAATAAACAGGCATCGTGCAACCGATTCGCTTTAATTCGACCAATTCCTGGAAAACGCCATGCGGAGTCCAGAACGCACCATCATTCTCCTGCGCATACAAACAAAATCCGCATTCGTTCAACAGATGAAAGATATCCTCTATCTGCCAAGACACAAGCAGGGTCTCATTATCAATCTTTTTTACCGGAATCCGGCATATACGGCTCCCCCACTCCGGGTCTTGGGAAAAGAAAATAAATCTGGCGACAAAACGAACACACCACCGGAAGAGCTTTCGTGTGATACTCTCCTTAAAAAAGGATTCATAAATATGTGGCGGTATCCGTTTTTTATCCCCCACATATATCCT
>JAFOZZ010000053.1 GCA_017390945.1 Akkermansia sp. | reverse complement strand
CTCATTTGATTACTACTTTTGATGTTCCATGGCATAAAGTCATTATGCCATATGTCTCTCCAAAAGTGTAACCTATGTCTTGGTACTTGTGTTACCTATGTGGTGGTACTTTTCTGTTACCTTTGTCTTGGGTGCGTACCGCGCTTGTGTCTGTGCTGACGAAAAATGCGTGTATGTGGCCGGTGGATTCAGGAATGCGCCATTCTGCCACAAAGTACCCGGCTGCCGCTAAGCCACCCAGCAGGCAAGCGGTGATAGCGAGTGCGCCCAGCGGGTTCTGTGACGGGCGTTTCGGCATGTCAGGGTTCAATCCAGAGTTGGTGCGACTCCGCTACGTCGTAGGTGCCGGCATATTGCGGCGGCAGTTTGACGTGCTGCCAGGTCGCAATGTTGGCTCGGTTTTCCATCCAGCCCGGCAGCCAGATGGCGTAATCGTATATGATTTTGTCTACTGTGGCGCAGGCGGCTGCGGCTTCCTGTGGAGTACGTGCTTGCCGGGCGGCAAGGATGGCGGCATCCATGTCGGCGCTTTGGAGACGGAAGGGCGCATCGTGGCCTGTGGCAGAACTGTGGAAGAACCGCTCGTAATCCGGCAATGGCAGCCCGGGCATCGTGGCCCAGAAGGTCAGCTCGTGGGAGCCCTCCCGGAGTTGCTCGCTGATGTTCTGCCAGGGGAGCGGCTCCGGCTTCAGCTCGGCACCGCAGGCCGCTGCACTTTGTGACAGGAGGGTGATGAGGGTATCGAGCTTGGTGGAGGGGGTAAAGGAGATACGCACGCTCAGTCTGCTGCCATCGGCTTTACGCAGAATGCCATCCGAGCCGCTGATGGTGTAGCCCGCACGAGCAAAACAGGCACGGGCTTCGGCTGGGTTATAATTATATTGTGGTGTGGTATGGGGCAGGGCTTTGTACCCCGTGGTGAACTGCGGGAGCTGCTCGGCATAGCCGCGGAAGAGGACTGCCACTGCGTTTTTCATATCCATGGCCTGCATGAGCCCTCGGCGCAGTTCGGTATCGGGAATGGCCTGGCTGTTGATAGCCACACCGTAAGGCGGCATGGGCTGCTCGATACGCAGGCTGTGCAGGGCAATGCGCCCATCATCAGCGGCAGCGACGCCCTCCAGCTTGCTCTGCCACGCGGCGACATTGCGCGTCTGCATCATATCCAGTCGCCCGGCGATGAACATTTCCCATGCCTGGGCTTCATCCGTCAGGAAATGGTGCTCGATGCGGTCGACATTGTGCGTGTGGCGGAAGCCGGGCAGGTCAGCCGCCCACCATTGCGGTACGTGTTGCAGGGCAATGAGTCGTCCGCGTTGTATTTCTGCCACGGTGTAGGCACCGGTAGTCGGCGGGATGCGCTGGGCGTAGTGCTCTGCATAGTTGCCGCTGAACTCGGCGTAGAAGCTCGGTTCTGCCGGGCTGAGTATACGGCTGATGCTGAGTGCCGGGCTGCTGCCCAGGCGCTCGGGCGTGACAGCCAGCACGGAGTCGCCGTAAACGCGCAGCTCGCGTATGGGAAGCGTGGTGCCGCAGCGCAGGCGCAGCAGGGTGCCCAAGGCAAAATCCCGGGCGCGAACCGGGCGGCCATTGGAGTAGCGGGCGCCGGGGTGCAGGCGGAAGTACAGGCTCTCGCCCCGCTGGCACCAGGCGGCCGCCAGGCCGGGCATTTCCTGCCCGGTGGCGGGGTGTTCCCAAATGAGGGGAATATCGATACGCTCGAAAAGGTTATAGTGGAAAAACTGCGGTGCCGGACTGCCGAAGGCAAGAAAGTTCGCCGGGAAGGGGCCGACGTTGCAGAGCCGCAGGGTGCCACCCTTGCGTGCCTGCGGGCTTCCTACCGGGGGCGCGGGTGTGCCACTCTGCCAATTCAGCTCAGCGGGCAATTCCTCGATGGAATGCAGCGTGATTCTGGTGCGGAGTTGCCGGGCGAGTTGTTGCTCGAAATCTGCCGGATAGGGCGCAGGGGGGAGTAGCTGCGCTACAGGTGCGGTGGGCGCAGACTGTCGTTGCTCCGCCGATTGGTGTGCCAGCCATAGCAGGAGAACTGCCGTGCTGATTATCCATAAACTGTAGCGCAGCCAATTCATGGTCAGAATGTCAGGTTAAAGCCCGCGTGAACAGAGGTGCCTGCGCTCAGCATGGCATCTCCGGGTAAGCCAAAGCTGCCTTCCGTGACAAACTTCTGGTCGGTGAGGTTTTCGACACGCAGGTGGAGCGTCAGGTTGTCCGTAACCTTGTAGTGAGCATACCAGCGTAGGGTGTAGTAGTTGTCGATGCGGCTGGTGGCAGCGTCTTTATAATTGGTGCGGCCGGTGGCGGCGGCCAGTCCCACGCCGTTGGTGAGGTTCTCCATCGGGCTGGTGAAGAGCTCCGCTGTCCATGTGTTGCGAGCTGTCCAGGCGATTTGGCGGCCATCACTTGTTTTGGGGCGGGTGTGGGTCCATGCTACCTTGTAGCCTGTGTTGCATGTCTGTTCTATCGTGCCCTGGAGTGCCAGCTCTACGCCCATGATGTCCCAGTGCGCGCTGTCATTGGTGTAGTACACATCGTAACCTACATAGGTCGTATCGATGCCGTTCTTCATACGCTGCCAGAAACCGGTCAGGCTGACGGTGTGAGCGGGAGCGAAAATGTGCTCAATGCCGAGGTCGGCGCTGATGCTTTTCTCCTGCTTCAAATCAGGATTGCCGTGGTAGGTGTAATACCCACTGGTGAACACTCCCTTGCTGCGCTGGAAGGAACCGGGAGAGCGGTACCCCGTACCGACGGAGCCGAAGAGACGGGTGGCATCATTCACATCATAGCTACTGGCCGCACGCAGAGCCAGCGAGGCGCTGTAGATGTTGCTGAGTTCGAGACGCGCTGCTACGGAGTTGCGCCAGTTGTCGGCAGGTGCATAGGTGTGCTCTGCGAAGAACGCGTAGGTGTCTTCTCTGTTGTGGTCGCCGTTGGTGGTGGTGAAGCCGTCCAGATAATCGTAGGTGCTGTGATTCCAGGCGACCCCGGCGGTGGTGGTGTGCTGCTCATCCCACTGGTAGCTGTTGCGCCACTCGGCCTGTAAGTTGCGTAGCTCTTGGGTGTACCCGGTGCCCAGTGTGGCATCATAGCCGTAGTAACCGACCATCAGACTACTGGTCCATTGCTCATCAATCTGGCTCTGCCATTTCAGTGTAGCCAGATTGTTGCGGAAGCTGTAGGGGATGTAATAATGGCTGCCCCAGTACAAGGATTCGTAACCGTATGTTGAGTCTTCGCGGCGGTAGGTGAAGGTGAGCGAGTTGTTTTCGTTGGCCTGCCAATCGAGTCGCAGGGCCTCTGTCCACGAGGTGGCCTTGCCGGCGTCCTCGTGCTCGCCCCGAGAGCCGTCCGCAAAACGGATATCGTTGTCGGTGCGTGTGTGGCTGATGCTCAGGAAATAGGCGAGGTCATCCTCCTTGCCCTGGGCGGTAAGGTTGCCCATGTAGCTGTCGTGCGAGCCGCCTTCATTGAAAAGACTCAGCTGTGGTTTGTCGGCATCGCCCATGGGGGTCTCCATGTAGACCACGCCGCCCATGGCACCGGCGCCGTATACAGCCCCCTGGCTACCCTTGAGCACCTCCAGCGTGCCGATGGAAAAGAGGTCGGTGCGAGCCATCGTGTTGGCTGTCAGCAGGCCACCACCTCCGCTGTTGAAGATGCGCATGCCATCGAGCATGGGCAGCACTGCGGTATCGCGGTTGATGCCGCGGATGGCAACCTTGGAGACGTTGCCGCGCTGGTTCTCGCCGCCGCCGGGCAGGGCCGTGACGCCGGGGACGCTGCACATGGCATCCGCTGCGTGCGTTTGGCCGCTCTTACGGAGCTCCTCTACATCCAGCACGCTCACGCTGATTCCCGTGGAGTCGTAGGGGACGGCGGTGCCGTCGTGGGCGCTGACGGTGATGGGAGCCAATTCTACCTCCGGCTGCTGTGCCAGAGAGTATCCGCCTGCCATAACTAAGGCAGGCACAACTGCATAAGCCCCGCTGCGCAGGGCTGTTTTTCTATGTATCATTTCTGTTATGGTGTCGTAGGGTGGTGCATCGCCACCCGGTTCGGACGAAACTCCTCGGCTGGTATTCCGACTGAGCCCTGCTGTTCACACAGCGGACAACACGGTTGCGGCACAGCGGCAGATTCTCACTGCCTTCCCCACCTATTTCCTGCGGCATCGTCGCCGCCTCCGGGAGCTCTGCTTCTGCATGGCCGCAGAAGCTGCACGCCAGTTGTACCACACTCTAACCATGAACACAAGCGCGAAATCCTATTTTTGCTTGTCGTTTTGGCTGCTGGTGTTATAATTCAGTCCATGAGAATCCTTACTCCTATCCTGCTTGCGATTGGTACGCTCTACTCCTGGTACAT
>JAFOZZ010000003.1 GCA_017390945.1 Akkermansia sp. | reverse complement strand
TATAAAAATATCTAGATATGTTCGCCAGAGCCAGTCAGAGCGATTGTACCATTATTAACGGTTTCACCGGCCGTCTGATAATACGTCTTAGCCGAGATAGTTCCGTTGTTAACAGTTTCTCCGCCCTTCTGAGTATAATCTTCAGCCGTGAAGGTTCCATTATTCTTTATCGAAGAAGCAGCTCCGCTAATATCTATATCATTGGTAGTAAAGCTTCCATCATTAACGATTTCACCACCAGACATATAGAAGGAGTTTGCACTATCAATCTTCACCGTTCCTTTATTTTCAATGGCAACTCCAGCATACATGCTAGCAGAAGTACCCTTGAAGTTAAATGAAGATTCGTCATCTTGCACCTTCACAGAAACGGAGTTCCCGTTTTGTTCAGAGGTAGCACCGCCTAACACCATACGGTCATTAGTAAAGTTTACGGCACCACCATTTTCTACGTTGAAGTTAGTCGATGAGTCTTCAATACCCTCATCGTTATCATAGCCAACCCAAGCGGTCGTATATTTACCAACCACATCACCTACATTGAACTCTGCGCCAGGGCCAGAAACTGTAATATTAGTCGTTGAGTTACTAGCCGTATTGGTGCGAAATTCCCCTGCATTCACCTCTACCTTGCCATAACCACTAACTTCGATATCAGACGTAGAGTTCTTCTCAATACCCAAGAGCACACGGTACCCCTTGTAAGAATCGTCGCTGGATTCTTTATTACCGATAACTACAGAACTTTCATTGCCCTCAGTACCTTCTACGGACAATAACCCCTCACCCATATAGAAGCTACGGTATGCGGTATCCATCTTCGAACCGCCGCTTACAAACACCTCACCACGGCCAAACTTTTCGCCGCTGCCGTTTGCAGCTTCATGGAATGTACCTTCATTGTACCCGCTCGTGCTGGCATACGTAGAAGAACCTATCGTAAACTTCTCGCAATCACCAGTCATGGTCGAACCATTAGTAAGATACAACTTACCACTGCCATCCTGAGTGCCTACTCCAATGAAACCATTGTTAGCATTTTTGTAGTTGGCATTATCAAAAGTAACAACAGCATCCTGACCCCCGATGATAAGAGAACCTTCAATGGTCTGATAAGGACGCACAGTCAACGTGGTATCCGTAACACCATCTCCAACTTTCACTTCACCTTCGTGCACATACAGCGAAGCATATTTGGTCACAGAGCCAGTTACTGATACCGTTTCTTCGCCAGTTTTAGTAATAACATGGGTAGCACCCGGGTTTACGCTATCTGTTGTCAAAGAACCAGATGTAATTGTTTCGTTTGAAGTAACAGTATGCGACACTGCCGATGCTGTGTTCATTGCCATTGCTGCGACCAATGCCACCATCAGCGTTTTAGGTAATCTCATTTTCATAGTTTGATAACATGTTTTGGGAGTAGTTATTCTAGCAAATTACAACCTAATGTACAGAACAAAATACGACATCAGACAAACAAATAACAATTTGTTATATTCTACACTTGCATTCCCCAAACAATCAGGTAGAATAAGCGCATGGAATTTCCCCAGGACCACCGCAGCATGCTCTGTCAACAGATTGCTACCTATATCGACTCGCATCCCGAGAGGAAGGAAACAGCCGAAAAATTGCTGCATTTTGTCCTCGATACCCCAGACTGCTTTGAGCGCAGCCATGCCGCCGGCCATATCACCGGTTCCGTATGGATGCTGAACCCGGAGGGCAACAAAGCGCTGCTCACCCTGCACCGCAAGCTCAAGCTGTGGGTTCAGCCCGGCGGCCACGCCGATGGCGACCCCGATGTGCTGCGTGTAGCCCTGCGCGAGGCGCGTGAAGAAAGCGGCATCGATGCTATCCGCGCCCTGAGCCCGGAAATCTACGATATCGACATTCACACCATCCCTGCCCGCCCCGCTACGGGAGAGCCCGAACACCTGCACTACGACGTCCGCTACCTGGTACAGGCCGAGCATGAGCAATTCGCCATTTCGGATGAATCGGACGCGCTGGCATGGGTCACAGCCGAAGACCTGCAGCACCTTACCCCCGCCGCGGATGAAGCCGTGCTGCGACTGGCCGCACTGTGGCCCTGAGCGGGTACACATGTAGATGAGATAAATTGTAGAATTGTTGCGCCTTGTCGGCGCAAGTGAAATCCTCGCAAAACGCTCGGGTTAAATCTTGCCATTCGGCAAGGTGAAATCAACCTTGCAGGCTGGTTAAATTACCGCATTTTTAAAGAGGATATACGATAATCGCTGGGTTGTGACGCAAAACATGCTTGACGTATCTGATGGTCTGTCGCATGATAGGGAGCGTGAAACTTTTTTGCCTATCAACCTTGGTACTGAGCGCTGCTGTACTGTGCCTGAGCACAGGCTGCAAGCCCCAGGCGCCGGATCTGGAGCGCCTGCGTGCTGTAGAAACCAGCAACGAACAATTGCGACAGAAAATCTCCGACATGCAGAAACGCATCCGCGAAGCTGGTGAGCACCAGCCCGGGCTGCAGGAACAAATTGAGGAGCGCCGCCAGGCTATCAATCAGACGCTGGCTCGCAAAACGGAACTGCGCCGCAAGGAAACCGCCCTCAAGCTGCGCTACATCGAGCTCGAAAGCCGCCTCAAGGAGTTCCGTGCGGAGTTCAGCGACATGCAGAACAAAATCGTTAACAGCAACACCGAAAACGCCCAGCCATGAGTATTTCCGCCAACAATACCAAGCCTGAGGACGACGATTTCGCCGATATCGAGTTCCGCCCCCGCTCTGCCCGCATGCAGGCTGCTCCTGCCAAGGAGGAGGTAAAGGAAGAAAAAAAGCCTGAGCCCCCTGCCCCCAAGGAGGCGCCCAGGGAAGCAGCGCCCAGCAAGGACGAAGCAAAGGAGGTACCTGCCGACAAGCAGGCAGAACCCGAGGCCACTCCCGCCAAGGAAGAAAAGCCGGCAAAGCCTGCTAAAAAGAAGGAAAAGGCCGAAAAGCCGGAAAAGAAGAAGGGCGGATTCTTCGCCGTTCTGTTCGACACCTTACTCGTCCTCCTCCTGCTGGCAGTACTGGGTTGCGGCGGTTACTACATCAAGCAGCAGATGGAGCTCTACCGCGTGCCCACTCCCATGGAGATGGCGCTTCAGGAGAACGCCCGCCTGCAAAAGCAGCATGATGAGCTGACGGACGCCTATTACCGCGCTGACGAACAGATTGCCATGAACAAGAGCCTGGCTCATCTTAACAATGAGCTGGGGCGTCTTCAGAACGAGTGCAACAAGCTTCAGGCCTCCATCGATACCCAGCAGAACAATGTGCTGGCCATGCAGCACGAAATCCGTACCGCCGACAAGGAGAGCCGCGCCATTGCTGTCAGCCTGCTGCCCGGCATGTCTATCGGCAACGCTACCACTACTCGTGGCAAATCCCTGAACGATGCCTACATCTACCGCCTGGAGGGCAAGCTCATCGTTCTGCGTTCCCACGAAGGGCAGATTCGCGTCCCCATCCGTGAGCTGATTAAGAAAGATATGCACAAGATGGCTCGCTATGCTTTCGGTGAGGAAGACCTCATCGACATGAGCGACTTCGACACCGCTATCGACACCGCGGCAACGGAGGAGTCCCAGCCCCGCGAAAAGGCGAAGCCTGCCCGCAGGATGGAGCAGGACTACGAGGCACGCGGCGGCTCCCCCACGGTGGACACCAGCGCAGGCAGCACCATCACCGCTCCGCCTGTGCAGCAGGACTCCGGCAGCGATGTCTCCGGCGAGCTGCCCTTCTGATTGCCAGCGCACAACTTCATACAAAAGAAACTCCGGCCTCATCTGCACGCCGGAGTTTCTTTTTGTCAACCAACGGTTGGTGGCACGATATTACTCGGAAGCCACGATACCGTCGCGAATAATGAGGGTACGGTCGCCGCGAGCCGCAATCTGCGAATCGTGGGTCACGATAACGAGCGTCTTATTGGCTTCATCGGCCAGCTCAAAAAGGAGGTCGAGAATCTGGCGACCGTTGCGGGAATCGAGATTACCCGTGGGCTCGTCTGCAAAAATGAGGGCGGGGTCATGAGCCAGAGCACGAGCGATAGCCACGCGCTGTTGCTCACCACCGGAAAGCTCATTGGGCAGGTGCTCCATACGGTCGCCCAGCCCCACACGCTCCAGCAGAGCCTTCACGCGCTCCGTGGACTCACGGCCGGCGATGGAGGTGGCCAGCGAGGCATTCTCGAGTGCCGTAAGCTCCGGCATCAGCATGTAGTTCTGGAAGATGAAGCCCATCGTCTTGTTGCGGAACAAGGCGCGCTTGCGAAGATTAAGGGCATAAATATCCTCCCCATCAATCAGCACCTTACCCTGCTGCGGTTGCTCCAGACCGGCAAGCGTGTACATAAGAGTAGTCTTACCAGCGCCGCTGGGGCCGCAAAGGAACACCTTTTCGCCGCGCTTGATATGGAGGCTCAGGCCGTGCAGCACCTCTACCGTCTTGTGGCCGATAGTGTAGCTGCGGTGAAGATTTTCGGCGGTAATCATAAATTGCGAGTCAGTTCAATGTTGTCAATCAGGCGAACATCGCCAAAGAACGCGGCTACAGCCAGCAGAGCCGGGCGGGTCTCATCCGTCACAGCATGCAGGTTTTCCGCATCCACCAGCTCCACGTAGTCCACTTTCACACCGGGAATGGCGCTCAGCGTGTCCACCACACCGGCCGTGACATCGGCCACTGCGGCGCCCTTACCATATGCCTCAGCGGCAGCCAGCAGCACACGGCGAATACCGGGAGCTGCGGCACGATGCTCCGGCGTGAGGCGCACATTGCGGCTGGAGAGTGCCAGCCCATCCGTATCGCGCACGATTTCGGCGCCGTGGATGGTAATGGGGATATCGAGGTCGCGAACCATGCGGCGCAGAATCGCCAGCTGCTGGTAGTCATTCTTGCCGAAGATAGCATCCGTCGGCTGCACAAGGTTGAAAAGCTTATTCACCACGAGACACACACCGGCGAAATGGCCGGGGCGCTTGGCACCACACAATACGGTGGAAAGGTGAGTCTCCTCCAGTGTAATGGAGCGGTCGCCGCAGTACATGATATCGGGTGTCGGCATGAACACCACATCCACCCCGCACTCACGGCAGGTCTGCAAATCTGCCTCGGGGGTCTGAGGATAGGTAGCCAGGTCGCCGGCATTGTCGAACTGCACAGGGTTGAGGAACACACTGGCTACCACGCAACCCTCCGTACCGGCCAGCTCACGAGCCTGACGCAGCAGCGAGGCGTGCCCCTCATGCAGTGCACCCATCGTGGGCACCAGCACAATCTTACGACCACGCACGGGTGCCAACAGTGCGCGGAGCTCATCCTTTGTACATGCAGTCTGCATGCACGGCACTATACCACCATCTGACAGCGAATGCAAGAGCAACGTACGTCCTACCATGGCGAAGGACAAGCGACGAGTTACGATAGAGAAGGGAGAATTTGCAGAATGTACAAAGTACAATGTACCATGTACAAAGTTTTAAGTTCGCTGCTTACAGCGCAGGATGAGCAAAGCTAAGCAACCGCCTGTGTTCCGCGCCTTAAAGCGCGGGCGTTAAGTGAGGCCTAGACATCGCAAATCAGCGGCGCCAGCCGCCTGCCTCGATAATTTGTACATTGTACATGGTACTTTGTACTTCCGTTAAGTTTTCATTTTCCGCGTTTAGGACCTCCACTGCGTTTTCCAGCTCAATCGCATTTTTTTCTGACTATTTTTGAACGAAATGGAAAGAATGTTCGACAAACTACTATCCATGTGATATGGTATAGCCCATCAGAAAAGTATGAACAGAAGTACCACCTCCGCCATATTGGGGCTGGCTATTACAGCCACGCCGACTTTTGCTCAGGATGCAGCAGAGGCTCCTAACCAGGAGCAGATGCAAACCATCCAGGCACCTGCTGCCGAGCAGATGGAACTGGTAAAAGACCCCTTGCTGACGCAAGGCAAGCTCGCCAACGGGCTCAGCTACATCATTCGCCCCACCAAGGAACCCGCTGGCCGCGCCAGCATTCGCCTGTATGTCTCCACTGGTTCGCTGGATGAGCAAACAGAAACGAGCGGCATCTCCCACTTCCTGGAACACATGGTATTCAACGGCAGCCGCAACTTTAAGCGCGGCGAGCTTATCCCGGCCATGCAGAAGCTGGGTCTGGGCTTCGGTGGCGATGCCAATGCGTACACCTCGCTCCAGCGCACGGTATACATGCTCGACCTGCCCAACCTGAAGGACGAGACTGTAGACTTTGCCCTCACCATCATGCGCGATTTTGCCGATGGCGCCAGCCTGGAGGACGAGGCGATTGACCACGAGCGTGGCATCATCGTAAGCGAGCTCAAGAGCCGCGACTCCGAGAGCTACCGCGCCATGCTGGGTATGATTGACCAGCTCTGCGAAGGCTCCCGTGTGGCTAAGTTCATGCCCATCGGTCTGGAAGAGGTGATTCGCAATGCTCCCTACGAAGCTTTCCGCAAATACTACAAGGAGACCTACATTCCCAGCCGCATGACGGTCATCATCACCGGTGATGTTGACCCGGCCACTGCCACAAACTGGGTACACAAGTACTTCGACAGCATGGAGGCCAGCGCCGACCCGGTGCGCCCGGATAATGGCAGCCTGACCAACACCGGTGCCAGCGAACGCCTGCTGCATAACAAGGAACAGGCTACCGTCAGCATCATGGCAACAACGGCCAACCCCTGGAAGCTCAAGACCGACAGCTTCGAGCAGCGCGTGAAGGACTTCCCCTTGCAGCTGGCTTGCCAGATGCTCAACCAGCGCCTCAGCCGCATCTCCCAGCGCGCCGATGCCCCCTTCCACAAGGCCAGCGTATCGGAGGGCGAGATGTTTGATATCTCCCAGTCATTCGGCTTCTCCGTAACCGCCGCCCCGAACAAGTGGAAAGAGGCACTTGCCACCACCGAGCAGGAGCTACGCAAGGCCATCAAGTACGGCTTCGAGCCGCACGAGTTCCAGGAGAGCCTGTCCGCCATCGCCTCCAGCATCACCCACGCCACGCAGACCTGGGAGTCCGTACAGGCTGCCGACATGGCCAACCGCCTGGTCGACCACATTGCGGAGCGCACCATTCCCACCTCTCCCGAGGAAAGCATGAAGGTGCTGCAGGGTGCGCTGCAACTCATCTCGCAGAATCCCGACTGCTGCCGCGCCGCACTGGAGGCCGCGTTCGACTACAACCGCGCCAAGCTCACCATGTCGGGCTCCATCCCCGAGGGGCTGACCGAGGCTGGCCTGCGCGAGACCTTCCAGGCCTCCGCCGCCATGGAGGTTCAGAAGCCCGAGCTGCGTCCGGCCAAGCCCTTTGCCTACGACAATGTGGGCGAGCCCGGCAGCATCGTGAAGAAAGAGCACATTGCTGACCTCGATGTCACCACCCTCACCCTTTCCAATGGTGTACGCGTCAACCTGAAGAAGACCGCCTTCCGCAAAGGCGCTATGACCGTATCGGCTGCTGTCGACGGCGGCACAATGCTGCTGCCCACCACACCAGGCCTGAACATGGTGGCCGACAACGTCATGCGCCTGAGCGCTCTGGCCGAGCACGACCTCGATGAGCTCAAGCGTATCATGATGGGTCACAATGTCGACCTGAACTTCGGCATGTCCGACCGCCGTTTCACCTTCTCCGGTGGCACGACGGAAAAAGACCTCGAGATGCAATGCAAGCTCATCGTAGCCAACATCCTGCACCCCGGCTACCGCCCCGAGGCCATCAGCATGCTTCACCGCAACCTGCCCAGCGTGTACCGCAAGCTCACCACCACGCCCGAGGGTGCCTACACCATGCAGTCCGCCAAGGCTCTCTATGGCAATGATCCCCGCTTCACCGTCCCCTCTCAGGAACAGGTGACTGCCATCACCATGGATGACGTGAAGTCCGCCCTGGAGCCCTACCTGCAGAAGGGCGCTATCGAAGTCACTATCGTGGGTGATTTCGACGTAGAGGCCGCCCTGCCCATCATCGAGCGCACGTTCGGTGCCATGCCCCAGCGCAATGCCGAGTTCACCGAGCCCACGGAAGCTCAGCGCAGCGTCAACTTCCAGCCCTGGGGACAGCGCGAGTTCTTCGCATACCCCACCTCACTGGACAAGACGCTCGTGACCCAGGTACGCCCCGCCGGTGACGGTATGGATCGCCGCCGCAACCGCCGCCTGACGGTACTGTGCGCCATTGCTCGCGAGAAGCTGTTCGACGGCATCCGCGCCGAAATGGGTGAGGCCTACTCTCCCTTCGTCCGCATCTCCCTCAACCCGGATCTCAAGAACGCCGCTACCATCTCCGCAGTGAGCGCCGGTGTGAAGAGCAACCGCGAGAAGGTGAGCGCCGCCATGGACAGCCTCCTCACCGGCCTTGGCCGTGGCACCACCATCACGCAGGAGGATTTCGACTGCGCTATCCGCCCGCTCATCTCCTCCACGGAGAAGAGCATGCGACAGAACGCCTTCTGGTGCAGCAGCCTGGCCAGCCTGCAGAGTGACCCGGAGCAGATTGGCCTCATCCGCGACGTGCTGGATGACCTGCGCTCCATCACGCTGGAGGAAATCCAGACTCTCGCCAAAGAAGTATTCGGCAAGGACAACGCCAACTTCTACTTCACCATGCCCGCTGATGGCGTACCGGCTCCCGAGCCGAGGAGGCCGCAGCTCCGGCAGCTCCGGCAGCCGCAGCCGAGGAGCCTCAGCCTGTCGCTACCGGCAAGGGCGCAGAAATGGGTTACACCGTACTCACCACTGTACCCACAGTACAGCTGCCCGAGTGGCAGAAGGTGATTGCCGCGCTGGTGAAGAAGTACCCCGGCGCACAGGTTGTAGCCGTGGAAAAGCTCACCGAGGACGCCATTGCCCAGGCACTTCGTGAAGCCGGTGCACACTACGCTGCTGTTGTACTGCAACCGCAGGAGGTAGGCCGCGAGGCCGTCAATGCCCTGCACCGTGCCGCCCGCAAGGTGGACAGCGACATGTGGGGTGACTGCATCTGGGGTATTGTCACCGGCTACAGCGCAGAAGATGCGCTGCGTATTGCCGAGGACACTCAGCCGCTTGTCATCAAGCGCGTACTGGGCACCACCAACGTCGGTTGGCACCCCTTTGAGCAGAGCTACTGCATCACCGACTGGACCGATGCACCGGTGCTGGAACAGCAGGGCTACACCGAGCCTACCACAACCGTGTACGGCAAGGATACCCCCGAGGGCAAGAATGGCATGCAGTCACTCTTCGGCAAGGCTCTCAGCAAGAATGGCTCTCAGCTGGTCGTAACATCCAGCCATGCCACGCAGTTCAATCTGGAAATGCCGTTCTCCCGCGGTCTCATTTTCCCGTCGAACAATCGTTTCTACGAGCTGAGCCAGCAGAATATGATTGATTTCTTCCCGGCGCTCTCTGCCGCTAATCGTGGCGATGCCTCCAAACTGGCAGAGCTTGCGGCTAACAAGAAGTGCCCGGCCATCGAGCCCGATGGTCAGACTCGCGTATGGCTGGCAGCAGGCAACTGCCTGTTCGGCGACGCCCGCAACACCAATCAGAGCATGGCTATTACCGCCCTCTCGGCCTACACCTGCAATCAGGTGGTCGGCTACACCGTTCCCTCCTGGTACGGCGCCGGTGGCTGGGGCACGTTCGGCACCTTTGTTGACACGGTGGACAACACCACGCTGGCAGAAGCTTGGTTCCTGAACAATCAGTTCATCCTCAACGACACGCTGAAAGTCGACCCCAGATTGCTCACGGTTCAGTTCAATGGCGAACAGCTCGACTTCGCATTCCAGCGAGACCTCATGCGCTCCGGCGTACAGCTCACGCAGCAAAATGCCAAGGATGCTATGGGCCTGGTGCATGACCGCGACGTCGTTGCTTTCTACGGCGACCCTGCCTGGAGTGCCACCGTCGACACCTCCCGCAACTCTCGCCCGCTGGCTACCAGCTGGCAGAACGAGAAGACTGTCACTGTAACCGCCAACCGCGATTACAAGGGCCGCCTCGGTATCTGGTTCCCCACACCTGCTACCGGCAAGGGAGCTACCGGATGTAATGCCGCCGATGCAGTATTCACCAACGACTTCATCCTGTTCCCGGAACTGGAAATGAAGAAGGGCGAAACTCGCACCATTACCATCAAGTAATCGCTCCACCAGATTCACCAGACGCGCACGACGAGCCCATCGCCGTGCGCGTTTTTTTCATCCCCATGCATCATTTGGGCTTCACAAGGCGACTCGCGCGTGGTATAATGTGCCCATGGCTAATAAACCCGTAGTTCTGATTATTCGTGACGGCTGGGGCCGCAACCCTCAGGGGCCGGAGGCCGCCAAACAGACGGGCGACGCTACTGTGCTCGCCGATACTCCTTTCACTGACAAGCTGCTGGCTACCTGCCCGCACTCCATGCTGGGTGCCAGCGGTCAGGACGTAGGTCTGCCTGATGGGCAGATGGGCAACTCCGAGGTAGGCCACCTGAATCTGGGTGCCGGCCGCGTGGTGTTCCAGGACCTTTGCCGCATCACCAACGCCATCAACGATGGCTCCCTTGCCAAGAACCCCGTTATCACCGAAGCCTTTGCCAAGGCTGCCGGCACTCGCCTGCACCTGCTCGGCCTCGTGTCCGATGGTGGCGTACACTCCCACATTGACCACCTGATTGGCGTGGTGAAGATTGCCGCTGAGGCCGGCGTGAAGGACATCATGATTCACGCTATCACTGACGGCCGCGACACCGACCCCAAGAGCGGCGCCGGTTTCCTCGCTCAGCTGCAGGAGGCCGTGGCTCCCTACGGCGCCAAGATTGCTACCGTGGTGGGTCGTTTCTTCGCCATGGATCGCGACAAGCGCTGGGATCGCGTTCAGGTAGGTTGGGACGCCATCGTGCTGGGCAAGGGCGAGCAGTGCACCTGCACCCCCGCTGAGTACGCAGCTGCCAGCTACGAGAACGGTGTGACCGACGAGTTCCTGAAGCCTGCCATCTTCTGCGAGGGCAACACCCAGCGTGTACGCGACGAGGACGTGGTATTCTTCTTCAACTTCCGTGCTGACCGTGCCCGCGAGCTCTCCCGCGCATTCATCTACGATGATTTCGACGGCTTTGAGCGCGGTGCTCACCCCCACGTACACTACATCACCATGTCTGAGTACGAGGCATGCTACCCCACCCCCGTGGTGTTCGAGCAGGAGCAGCTCACCAACATTCTGGGCGAGGTTATCGCCGCAGCCGGTCTGAAGCAGCTGCGCATCGCTGAGACGGAGAAGTACGCTCACGTAACCTTCTTCTTCAACGGTGGCGTAGAGACACAGTTCGAGGGCGAAGACCGCATCCTGGTGCCCTCCCCCCGCGAGGTAGCTACCTACGACCTCAAGCCCCAGATGAGCGTGGGTGAGGTGGCCGACAAGTTCGTAGACGCCATTGCTAACTACGACATCGCCATCATGAACTTCGCCAACCCCGACATGGTGGGTCACACCGGCTACCTCGAGGCCGGCATCACCGCCTGTGAGGCTGTGGATAAGGCTCTGGAGAAGAGCGTGAACAAGATTCTCGAGCTGGGCGGCTGCTGCCTCATCTGCGCCGACCACGGTAACTGCGAGAACATGCTCAACCCCGATGGCTCCCCCAACACCGCTCACACCACCAACCTGGTGGATCTCATCTACTGCGGCCCCGATCAGGACCAGGTGAAGATGTCCGATGGCATTCTTGCCGACATCTCTCCCACCCTGCTGAGCCTGCTGGGCATCGCCCAGCCCGCCGAGATGACCGGCCACAGCCTGGTGACCAAGTAAAGCGGAGCAATACATCATTTCCGTACACCCCGGGTGGCGATACCAGCCGCCCGGGGTTTTCGTTTCCTGTTTTCTCCTGTGACGTCCGCGCCGGAAACAGGCGAAAACATCACATTTTTCTTGTCAACGGGGTGAGAACATGGTAAAACAACTGCAAATACCATGGAAATCTACTATATTATCTTTGGCATGATCGCGTTGCTGTCGGTCTTCGCCCTGATTGTGGGTGTGAGTAACGACGCATGCAACTTCCTGAACTCTTCCATTGGCAGCCGCGCTGGCACCTACAATCAGGCTGTAGCCGTAGCCGCTATTGGTGTTCTGCTGGGCGCCTGCTTCTCCAGTGGCATGATGAGCGTGGCACGTAACGGCGTCATGCAGCCGGAAATGTTCACCTTCCACGAAGTGATGCTGCTCTACTTGGCT
Source organism: Akkermansia sp. (assembly GCA_017390945.1). GTDB lineage: Bacteria > Verrucomicrobiota > Verrucomicrobiia > Verrucomicrobiales > Akkermansiaceae > Akkermansia. The sequence continues at coordinate 21,883 of JAFOZZ010000003.1, read as the reverse complement.
GTAATGGTAGGCAACATCATCCTGCTGGACACCTTCAACACGCTCGGCCTGCCCACCTCGACCACCGTGTCGCTGGTATTCTCACTACTTGGTGCGGCTCTGGGTATGGCCTTCTACTCCAGCGGTGAGGTGCTCAACTGCCCGATTGCAGACTACATCAACGAAGAGCGCTGCTTTAAGATGGTCATTGCCATCTTTGCCTCAGTAGCCATCGCCTTCACAGTAGGCTCCATCGTCATGTGGATTTCGCGCCTCATCTTCAGCTTCCGCTTCCAAAAGCTCTACCGCCTTATCGGCCCGCTGTGGTGCTCTCTTGCCTTTACCGCCATCAGCTACTTCATCATCTTTAAGGGCCTGAAAGGCAGCATCTTCAAGGAAGATATCCAGGCCCTGGTTGACCAGGGGCTCGTTGGCACCATTATGATTGGCGCCGCCATCATCTGGGCTCTGTTCTCCGCCCTGCTCCAGTACGTATGCAAGGTGAATACCCTGCGTATCGCTGTACTGGCCGGCACCGGCTCGCTGGCTCTTGCCTTTGCCGGTAACGACATGGTAAACTTCATCGGCGTGTTCATGGCATCCAAGGATGCCCTGTTCGACCCGCAGGTCACTGCCGAGACCGCCACCACGCTCAAGATGGGCGAAATTCTGGCCGGGGACGGCGCTGCTGCCAGCATGCTCTACCTCATCTCCGCAGGCGTTATCATGGTAGCCGCCCTCTTCCTCTCCAAGAAGGCTCGCAAGGTGACGGAGACCGAGCTGAAGCTCTCTTCCTCCAACACCGGCAAAGAGCGCTTCGGCTCCAGCCAGCCCGCTCGCATCATCGTGCGCTCGGCTATCAACACGGCTCGCTTTATCACCCGCATTACCCCCAAGCCCATTGCAGACTTCGTAAGCCGCCGCTTCACCCCGCTCACCCCTGAGGAGGAAACCGGTGCTAACTACGACATGATTCGCGCATCGGTCAACCTCACAATTGCGGCTCTGCTCATCTCCGTAGGTACCGACCTCGGCCTGCCGCTGTCCACCACCTACGTCATCTTCATGGTATCCATGGGCACCTCCCTGGCCGACCGCGCCTGGGGACGCGACAGCGCCGTGTACCGCATAACGGGCGTGCTGACCGTGATTGCCGGTTGGTTGCTCACCGGCGTAGCCGCCTGTGTTGCCACACTGGTTGTGGCACTTATCATGGCCTACGGTGGCACCTGGGGCATGATTATCATGATAGTCATTGCAGCAGGCCTGCTCATCAAGTCCACCTTCTTTACTCGCGATGATAAGCAGGAGATTCGCCTCATCGATGTTGCAAAGGATGCTTCCGTACACGAGTTCGCCACAGCGGCAGCCGGTCGTCTGGGGCGCATGATTGGCATCTACAAGGCCATGGTGAAGGCTCTGCTGGAAGAAGACCTTGACGACCTGAAGCGTCTGCGCAAGAAGGCTCGCTCGATTAAGCGAGACCTCGAAGTGCTGAAGGAGAACGAGGTACTGCCCACCCTGCCCACCATCCCGGCAGCACTGGCAGACCGAGGCCAGCTGATTTTCCGCATCACGGAGATTTCGCTCACCACTTGTGAGCGACTCACCACCCTGGTGAAAGCCAGCTACAATCACATTGACAACTTCCACGCCGGCCTGAGCAAAGAGCAGGCAAACGACCTGTTGACCCTCACCGAAAAGATTGGGCGCTTCTATCCCAACCTCATCGACATGCTGAAAGCTGGCAACTACACCGGCATCAAGGCCATGCTCGAAACCACCGAGCAGCTCAGCGATGACTTTGCAGACTGCATCACCCGCCACCTCATGCACAGCGCTTCTAATGAGACAGACATGCGTAACGGCATCCTCTACCTCACGCTGCTCAATGAGACTCGCGCTATGGTGAGCCACGGGTTCGCCCTTATCCGCCGCATTTACGAGATATACGAGGGTTAATTTCCCGGCAAACAACTCCACATGCAGGGGCGGTGCCAATGGGTACCGCCCCTGCTGCGTGTTGTCATAACTTCTACAAAAAGCTTGCACAAGCGATTGGGATGCTGTATACTTGCGCGCGTCATGACTGAATTGCCCAAGGCTTACGAACCGACCGTTGTTGAAGAAAAATGGCAGAACCGCTGGATGTCAGAGGGTTGCTTCCACGCAGACCCGCAATCTGACAAACCCGCGTATAGCATCGTTATCCCCCCGCCCAACGTAACGGGTGTGCTGCACATGGGGCACGTGCTTAACAACACAATTCAGGATATTCTGGCACGCCGCGCCCGCCAGGAGGGTAAGGAAGTGCTCTGGCTGCCCGGCACCGACCACGCCGGCATCGCCACTCAGGCTCGTGTGGAAAAAGAGCTCGCCAAGGAGAACCCGCCGCGCACCCGCTACGACGTAGGCCGTGAGGACTTCGTAAAGATGGTGTGGGAGTGGAAGGAAAAGCATGGTGGCATCATTATCAAGCAGCTTAAGAAGCTGGGTTGCTCCTGCGACTGGGACCGTGAGCGTTTCACCATGGATGATGTGTTCGCCCCCGAGGTAGCCCGCGCTTTCGCTGAGCTGTTCAAAGAGGGTCTTATCTACCGTGGCCGCCGTATGGTGAACTGGGACCCCGTGCTGCGCACTGCTCTGTCCGATGAGGAGGTAATCATGACGCCCTCCAAGAGCAAGCTTTACACCATCCGCTACAAACTGGCAGACGGCAGCGGCCAGCTGCTGGTGTCCACCACGCGTCCGGAGACCATCATGGCTGACGTGGCCGTAGCAGTAAACCCGAAGGATCCGCGTTTCGGCCACCTGATTGGCAAGACCGTTATCCGCCCGCTGGTAGAGACCGAGATTCCGATTATCGCCGACGACCACGTGGAAATCGACTTCGGCACCGGTGCCCTCAAGATTACCCCGGCTCACGACCGTACCGACTTCGAGGTAGGTATGAAGAACAACCTCGAAATCATCGACATTCTGACCGCCGATGGCCACATCAACTGCCCCGCATGCCCCGAGCTGCACGGGCTGGATCGCTTCGTAGCCCGCGACAAGTCCGTAGAGCTTATCGAAGCCAAGGGCTTGCTGGAGAAGGTGGAGGACTACGAGAACAACGTAGGCATCTCCCAGCGCTCCGATGTACCCATCGAGCCGCGCCTCAGCATGCAGTGGTTCCTCAAATACCCCTGCGTACAGGAAGCCGCCGATGCCGTGGCTAACGGCGATATCGTTTTCCGCCCTGCCCACTGGGGCAAGACCTACGCCCACTGGCTGGAGGGTATCCAGGACTGGTGCATTTCCCGCCAGCTGTGGTGGGGGCACCGCATCCCGGTATGGTACCGCAAGGACAAGGCCGCCGAGCTGCAGGAGGCTGCTAAGCTCGACGAGGCCGATGCCGCTGCCGGCGACATCTATGTAGGCGTAGAGCCCCCCGCCGACCCCGAAAACTGGGTACAGGATGAGGACGCTCTGGACACCTGGTTCTCCAGCTGGCTGTGGCCCTTCGCCACCATGGATGACGAGTGCCGTGCCAAGTTCTACCCCACCTCCGACCTGGTGACCGGTCCGGACATCATCTTCTTCTGGGTAGCTCGCATGATTATGGCCGGCTATCGCTTTGCTGATGGTAAGAAGCCCTTCAGCAATGTATTCTTCACCTCCATCGTGCGTGACCTCCAGGGTCGCAAGATGAGCAAGAGCCTCGGCAACAGCCCCGACCCGCTCGACCTCATCGCCCGCTACGGCGCTGATGGTCTGCGCTTCGGTCTGATGCGTATTGCCCCCACCGGCACAGACGTAAAGTTTGACGAGAAACAGATTGAAGAAGGTAAGAACTTCGCTAACAAGCTGTACAATGCCGCCCGCTTCCGCATGATGCAGGGCGAGACCGGCACCGAGGCTCCCAAGTTCACGCCTGTTCACATCGACATTCTTTCCAAGCTGAAGGAGCTGCACGCTACGGTAGCGGAGGCACTGTCCAAGTACGAGTTCAATACCTACACGCAGTCCCTCTACACCTTCTTCTGGAGCGAGTACTGCTCCCTCTTCCTGGAGGCCGTGAAGAACGACCTGCGCGAGGGTGAGCCCGCCGTGAAGAACGCCACGCTCTACACCATCGACACAGTGCTGCGCCACTACCTGGCACTGCTGGCTCCCATCATGCCGCACATCGCTGAGGAGCTCTGGCAGAGCCTGGGCTTTGCCGCCCGCAACAACGGCCTGCCCCTCATGAGCAGCCCGCTGCCCTGCGCCGACAGCCTGCTGGCCGGCCTGAGCGATGAGGACATCTTCAAGGCTCGCGCCCTGTCCACGGCTCTGTACGAGACCGCAAACCGCGCCCGCAATCTCAAGGCTGAGTACAACCTGGCCACCAACAAGAAAGTACGCTTTGTGGTGAAGCCCGGCACCCTGCCCCTGAGCGATGACCTGATGGCTCGTCTGGCGCTGCTGGCCGGAGCCCAGAGCGCCACCATGGACGCCGCCTACGAGGCGCCCAAGGGAACGCCCACGGCTCTTACGCCCTTCGGTGAGCTCTTCCTGCCGCTCGACGGCCTGGTAGACGTAGATGCCGAGCGCAGCCGTATCGGCAAGGAGCTCGAAAAGATTACCAAAGAAATCGTGAAGAGCAACGCTAAGCTCAGCAACGCCTCCTTCGTTGACCGCGCCCCCGCCGCTGTGGTAGACCAGGAACGCGCCCGACTGGCCGAATGGGAAACCAAGAAGGCTCAGCTAGAAGCAATGATGGCCTCCCTGAGCTAACACGCCTATCAATAACAAACTGTCGCACGAGCATATGGACGCCTTTACTACCCTCAGCACCTCCGAACAGCAGGCTTTAGCCATTTGTGGTATCACAAAAGCCAGCCAGCTATCGAAGTGCGGATTGGCGTCCTTGCTCGGCGACGTATCCAAAGCCCGCGAGCTCTTCCCGGAGCAGATGAGCAGCCTGTCAGACGAGCGGCTGACAGAAATCTACCGCTCCGTCTGCGGCACTGACGAACAGGCCGAAGAAGAGGCCAAGCGAGACGAAAGTTGCATCAGCGAAGAAGGCTTCACTCGCATCAGTCCGCAGCTGGTAGTATCTCGCCGCTACAGGCAGCGTCGCATCAATAAAGAGCATGATAAAGAGTACAATATTGAGGCGCTGCACAAAAAGAATCACAGCGTGCACTGCGTCTCCCCGCTGCGCATCTACTTCTCCGCTTGGGTGACCATCCTGCTCTACATCGATATCGCAGCGTGGTTCATTGTACCGGCTCTCTTCATGGTAGGTCTATTACCACCGTTTAACCCCTACATCATCATCGTAGGGCTGCTCCTGCCACTCATCCTGTTCTGGCAAATTTCTCGCAATGCCAGATGCACCGTGTGCAATGTGCATATCTTTACACTGCGGAAGTTCGGCTTCAACCGCTACGCTCACAACTGGCCCATCTTCGGACGCTTGCTGTCCACCGCTCTGCACATCATTTTCCGCTTGTGGTTCAGATGCCCCGCCTGCGGCACACCGCAAGCAATCCTGCGCCGCAAATCCAGACGCTAACACCACACCATGTACCCCCATATGCACCGCCTCGCCGCAGCCGCCCTACCCCTCACCATCTGCAGCGTAGCAGCTGCTGATGAGTCCACCACTCATTTCACCATCGCCCAGGAAGTCATTAACCTACTGGCCGAAACGGAGCTTCTGCTCAACTCCTGCCGTGATGCGGAAAGCGTAGCAGCCGCCATACCGGAGCTCAAAAAATTAGGCGATGAGGCTCAACAGATAAAAGCAAAACAGCTCACCTTGCCCGATTCTTCATTGCAGGAGGATATTACCATCGCTCGTCAGGTCAAGGATTTTCAGAACCTCTGGAGCGCCATTCAGAGCCACATTGAGCGCCTGCAAAAGGACGGTTTGATGTCGGATGAGCTCCGAAAGGTGCTCTGCATCGCACCTACTACAAAATAAATAAAAAAAAGTTTTCGCGGCACCAACCACAAGATATAGTATACATCTCCCCAAAAGCGTGCCACATTACCGGAAAGAGCAAAAAACAGGCTGCTGAGGCGGCGACCGGCTCGAAATTTTGTGCTTGCAAAATGTCAGCAAAACCGTAATATCGAGTTAACCGAAGCACCTATTACACTTCATGAAACACACTCTTTCCACCAAACGCAACATCAGCGCTGACGAAGCTCAGCAGCTGGCCGACTTTGTGCTGTTCTCCCAGCGCAACTGCATTCTGAAGCTCTCCCCGGAGCTCACTCAGGACAAGATTTCCTACCCGCAGTTCTTCCTGCTTACCTACCTCGCCGAGGAGGAAAGCCTGTCCATGAGCAGCATTGCCCGCATGATGGGTCACTCCACCGCAGCCGCCACCGGCATGGTAGACAAGCTGCAGGAGCTGGGGCACCTCAAGCGCTTCACGGCAGCTGCAGACCGCCGCAAGATTATGGTGCGCATCACCGAGCAGGGGCTGGAGCTCATCGAGCGTATGCGTGGCAACATCGCCCGCGACCTCGCCAACCTGATGGCTGAGGAAGACCATGCCGAGCGCACAGGCCGCGCCCGCAGCGTACTCTCCCGCCGCAGCAAGCACGCCACTCACTAATCGTTTTTCCATTCAGACAGCACTCCCCATCCACCATGAGCAGCTACAGTCCCTCATACCTGAATCGCCTCAACGAGTACCCCGAGAACTTCGCCCGTTTCATCACACGTGTACCGGGCGTGGAGCTCACCACCGACCGCGCCGTCGTCATTGCAGCCCTTACTCCCACCCACGAGGAGGTGCTTCGTGAAGGCGGCATTGCCCCCAAGATGCTGCGCCGCGCTCAGCAGGTACACGGTAACAAGGTAGCTCTCGTAGGCGACATCGGCTGCTCCTTCCCCGTGGAGGGCGTGGATGGCCTGTTCTGCGGCGGCAAGGCCGACTGCTGCCTGGGCATCTATGTGGCAGACTGCGCCGCTGTGTGGGTGTACGATACTGAGACTGGTTGCCGTGGTCTGGTACACTCCGGCAAGCTGGGCACCCAGCAGAATATTGTAGGCGAGCTGCTGCGCTCCATGCGTAAGACCCTCGGTGTACAGCCCGAGAACTGCATTGCTGTTATCTCCCCCTGCATTCGCCCGCCGCACTACGAGGTGGACATTCCCACCGAGATTAAGAAGCAGCTGGCCGAAGCCGGTCTGGCACCCGAAAACATCATCGACAGCGAGCTGGACACTGCCGCTGACCTCGATACATTCTACTCTTACCGCGTCGAAAAGGGCAAGACGGGTCGTATGCTTGCCCTCTTTGGTCGCAAACCCGAATAAATGAATACAGCAGACAGCAAACGCGACCTGCGGCATTCACTTCTTGCGCAGCTCCGAGCCATGCCGGCGGAGCTGCGCAATCTGCGTTCAGCAACCCTGCGTCAACAGCTCGCCGCTTACTTGGACACGCCGAAGCCGCTGAATGTAGCCCTGTACGCCCCGCTGCCACACGAGGTCGACCTGATGCCGCTGCTGCACGAATACCCGCAGCATCGTTACGGATTCCCGCGCTGCGGTAAACATGGCTACATGGCCTTTCACCACGTCACGCGTCCAGCCACGCAGCTCACCCCCGGAGCACTCGGCATACTGGCACCACTGCCCGAGCTCCCCATCATCCCCGCACAAGAGATGCACCTGGTTATCGTGCCGGGTGTAGGCTTTACTGCGGATGGTCAGCGCCTGGGCTATGGCGGTGGCTTTTACGACCGCTACCTGCCCCGATGCCCCCAGGCTCGCATCGTTGCAGCCGCCTTTCCGGAGCAGATATGTAGAGACCTGCCCACAGAAGCTCACGACCTGAGCATCCCCCACGTCATCATCGCCTGATTCGCCCCCCATGCGCTCGCTATACACCTTCATCCTATCCTTCCTCGCCCTCCTCTGCCAGCTGCATGCCGCAGAGCCGCTGCGCGTGCTTTTCATCGGCAACAGTTACACCTACTGCAACGACCTGCCCGGCATTGTGCAAGCCATGGCGGACGAAAAGAAGTACCCCATGGAAGTCGACAGCTACACGGTTGGCGCTGCCAGCCTGCGCAGCCTGCTCAACTCGCCCCAGCACGCACAGGCAGCTCGCAAGCTCGCCGAGGGAAACTACGACTGGGTCATCCTGCAAGACCAAAGCCAGACACCCGCCTACAATCCGAACGACACACTCGGCGCTGTTCAGCGGTGGAGCCAGCTTGCAGCTGCACACCAGACGCGCGTCATGTTATTTCTCACCTGGGCACATGCCGATACCATGAACGGCAAGACCTGCCTGCAAAGCGCCATGCAGGACGACACCAGCCACACCTATTGCCGTGCCGCCGTTCAGCATCAGGCCAGCGTGGCGCCCGTGGGCGAAGCCTGGCGCCGCTGGTACAAGAAACACCCTGACAAGCCGCTGCACACTAGAGACATGTCTCACCCTACCCCCGCCGGTAGTTACCTGGCTGCCTGCGTCATTTACAACGCCCTGACCGACACTCCCGCCACCAAGCTTCCGCTGCGTGTCAAAAGCGCCCAACTGCGCCTCACTACATCGCAGGCACGCGAATTGCAAAAAACCGCCGCTGCGACCTTGAGAACCTTCACCCCGCAGGGCTACCTCGACGCCTATGCCAAAAAAGATGCCGCGCTCCTCACCCCGGAGGCCGCAGCCGCCACCCTGCACCGAGGCATGAGTATCAGTGAGCTCACCGAACACCTGGGCAGCCCTGCCAGCATCCACAAAAGCGCCGAGCAACATATCTACCAATTCCGCCTCCGCGGCAAAGCCGAATTCGCCGCTTACTGCACCCCCAGAGGCAGCATCCGCAGCGTCAGCATCATGACACCAGGGGCGGGCGTCCAGATTATCGACCTCGATACCCTCTGAGAACGGGGGATGAATGCATACGAAAATTCACTTTTTCAAAAAGTATGATTGACGCCGAGGGGAATATGGTGTAGAGTAGAGGACAGGTGCAGGTCTATACCCGCGCCTGTTACGCGTAATACTTCACCAAACTCTTTCCCGTGTACTCAAACGAAAATTATCTTCTGGATCTCCTGGTAGAGGCAGGAGCCATAGATGCCGGCACGCTCGATGCCGTGCGTGCGGAGCTTTCGCCGCTGGACAGCGCCATCGACCACCTCATCCAAAATGGATACTTTACTGCTGAATACGTCGCCCAGGTAGCGGCCTACAACTCAGCAATGGAGTATGTGGATCTGACCACCTTCGAGATTGACCCTGAGATTATTGCCAGCGTGAAGGGCGAGCTGGCTCGTCGCGTGGGCTTCCTGCCCATTGGCGATGACGGCTACTCGCTCCAGGTGGCTATCTCCGACCCCTTTGCGATGGAGACTCTCGACAGCCTGCCGCAGTTCTTGGGTCGCGAGGTCACGTTCTTTGTTGCTTCTGAGGCGGGGCTGCAAAAAGCCATTGCGAAGTATTACCCGGAGAAGAAGACCTACGCCAAGGGTGACACAGAAGCTCCCATCATTGAGCTGGTGGACAACATGTTCAACGATGCGCACGAAATGCGCACGTCCGATATTCACATTGAGCCCATGGAGGACCGCGTCCGCATCCGCTTCCGCGTGGACGGTCGCCTGGTCGAGGTAGCCAATCACCCCAAGAAGCTGCTCGGCCCCATCGTTGCCCGTCTGAAGGTCATGAGCACCACCATGAGCATTGCCGAAAAGCGCGTTCCTCAGGACGGACGTATCGAGCTCGACCTGCGCGACGGCAACCACATCGACCTTCGTGTGAGCACCGTGCCCACCAACCACGGCGAATCCGTGGTGATGCGTATTCTGGACAAGTCCGCTCTGGCACTCGGTCTGCCGCAGCTCGGCTTCCTTTCCGATGACGAGGCCACCTTCGACCGCCTTGTCACCCTGCCCGATGGTGTGATTCTGGTAACAGGCCCCACCGGTTCCGGTAAGACCACCACCCTTTACGCCTGCCTGAACCACCTGAACCGCCCGGACAAGAAGATTATCACCGCTGAAGACCCGGTGGAATACGAAATGGCCGGTATCAACCAGGTAATGATTCGCACGGAAATCGGCATGACCTTCGCCGCAGCTCTGCGAGCCATGCTCCGTCAGGCTCCGAACATCATCATGATTGGTGAAATTCGAGACGGGGAGACCGCCGGTATCGCCATCCAGGCCGCCATGACTGGTCACCTCGTCCTTTCCACCCTTCACACGAACGACGCCCCGTCCTCCGTAGCTCGTCTTGCTGACATGGGCGTGGACCGCTTCCTCATCGCCTCCGCCGTGCGTGCCGTGATGGCTCAGCGACTCTGCCGCAGCCTGTGCGCCAACTGCAAGATGGAAGGCTCCCTCACCGAGAAGGAAGCCCGCACCCTGGGCATCGACATCAACCGCCCCGTCATGGTCGCCAATCCCTGCGGTTGCGACAAGTGCAAGGGCAAGGGTATGCGCGGCCGTATGGGCATCTTCGAAATCTTCCAGGTAACGGACGATGTGCGCGGCCTCATCAACTCCAACCTGACATCGGCACAGCTGCGTAAGCGCGCTCGCGAGCTGGGCATGCGCACCCTGCGCGAAGACGGCATTCGTAAGGTTCTGGCCGGGCGCACCACGGCAGAAGAAGTCATCCGCGTAACCACCGGCGACGCCAGCTAATACACGCCCTGCACCATTAACCGTTTACCTGACTGATTTTTATATGGATACGAATGTAGCACTTGAAGTTTTCATCAACAACGGCATGATGGACAAATCCCTGGCGCGCGACGTCAAGGAGGAAATGTCCAACAGCGGCAAGGAGCTCTGGGAAACCCTCATCGACTTCGGCGTGATTGGCGGCCCGGAGGACTTCTGGAGCGTGATTGCCACGGAAGTGGGCGCCCAGTACATCTCACTGGAGGGCTTTATTCCCTCCGAGGACCTGCTGGCCATGATTCCCGCCCCCCAGGCACGTATGCTGGGAGCCCTGCCCATCGAATACCGCGATGGCGAGGGCCTGTACGTCTGTCTGGAAGACCCGCTCAACCCGCAGACCATTGACGACCTGCGCATTGCCACCAACCAGGACGTCTACCTGTACGTGGCAGCCGACTACGAAGTACGCGCCCGCGTGAGCGAGTTCTACGGCGGTGCTGATGCCGCCATGGGCGACCTGCTCGGCGAGCTGGACGGCATGAGCGTAGGCAGCAGCGATGGTACGGATGAGGCAAACGCCGCTCCCATCATCAAGTTCGTCAACCTCGTTATCGAGCAGGCTGTTAAGGAGAAAGCCTCCGATATTCACCTGGAGCCCTTCGAGAAGGAATTCAAGATTCGTTACCGCGTGGACGGTGCCTTGTACGAAATGGCTCCTCCCCCTGCCTACCTGGCCAACCCGATTATCTCCCGCGTAAAGGTAATGGCCGGCATGAACATCGCAGAGCGCCGCGTACCGCAGGATGGTCGTATCGTGATGAAGATGGGCAAAGGCGGCGTGGACATGCGTGTGAACTCCCTGCCCACCCAGTACGGTGAATCCGTGGTAATGCGTGTGCTCGACCGCAACAGCGTCAGCCTCAACCTCGATAACCTGAACCTCTCCCCCAAGCTGCACGAGTACATCATCGACACCGTTAACAAACCCAACGGTATCTTCGTGGTGACAGGTCCCACCGGTTCCGGTAAGACCACCACCCTTTACGCCGCTCTGCGAGAAATTAACACCATCGACACCAAGATTCTCACGGCAGAGGACCCGGTGGAATACGACATCGACGGCATCGTGCAGGTACCCATCAACGAGGCTATCGGCGTCACCTTCCCCCGCGTGCTGCGCGCCTTCCTGCGTCAGGACCCCGACCGCATTCTGGTGGGCGAAATTCGAGACCAGGACACCGCCCAGATTGCCATTCAGGCTGCTCTGACGGGTCACTTGGTGCTCTCCACGCTTCACACGAACGATGCCGCCGGTGCAGTCACGCGTTTTGTGGACATGGGTGTACAGCCCTTCCTGCTCTCCGCCACCATTCTGGGTGTGCTGGCACAGCGACTGGTGCGTACCATCTGCCCCTACTGCAAGACCCCCTACAAGCCGTCGAACTCCCTGCTTAATCAGCTGGGTATCAACCCGGCGCTTCTGGGCCAGCAGCAGTTCTACACCGGTGCACGCTGCGACAAGTGCGCCAACACCGGTTACAAGGGGCGTAAGGGCATCCACGAGCTGCTGAATGCCAGCGACCCCATCCGCGAGCTCATTACCGAGAACGTACCTTCCATTGTTCTGCGCCAGAAAGCTATCGAGCTGGGCATGACCACCCTGCGCGAAGACGGCATCCAGAATATCTTTGAAGGCAACACCACCATCGAAGAAGTGCTTAAGTACACTTAATTAGCTTGACGGAACACACCACTTCTGCTATCTTTTATACGTAATCAATCCATTTTCCTCTAACTTACACCATATATTATGCCTAATTTCAAATATACCGCGCTGGATCAGAACGGCGTTGAGAAGACTGGCATCATCACAGCCGACAGCAAGATTGCTGCCGCCGAGATGATTCGCTCACAGGGTCTTCTGCTGCGCGAATGCGAGGAAGCCGCTAAAGGCGCCAAGCCCACTGCTGCCAAGGATGCCAAGAAGAAAGGCGCCAAGGGCAAGAAGGGCGAGGCCGTCAAGAAGAGCGGCAAAGCCGGTGGCAGCGTGAGCCAGAAGGAGCTCATGGTGTTCACCCGCCAGCTGGCCACCCTTATCGATGCCGGCCTCCCCCTGCTCCAGAGCCTCAACGTGCTCAACAAGCAGGAGCCCAATCCCAACCTGCGCGCCACCATCGGTGCACTGGGTGAGGCTGTACAGGGCGGCTCTACCTTCTCCGAGGCTCTCTCCGCTTATCCCAAGATGTTCAACCGCCTCTTCGTCAACATGGTGAAGGCTGGTGAGATTGGCGGTGTGCTCGAAGTCGTGCTCAACCGTCTGGCTGAATACCAGGAAAAAGCCAACAAGCTGCGTGGCAAGGTAACGTCCGCCATGGTCTACCCGCTAATCATTATGGTGATTGCCGTGGGTATTCTTATCTTCCTCATGCTGGTTATCGTGCCCAAGTTCAAGGAAATGTTTGAAGGCCAGAACATGGAGCTGCCCGCGCTCTCCCAGTTCGTGTTCGGGTTCTCCGACAACTGTATGGCGTGTGACCTCATACCCTTCGTGCCCAATGCCGTGCTGGTTATCGGTCTGATTATCGCCGCTGTTGCAGGCCTGAGTGTATGGAAGCGCACGCCCAAGGGTGCACGCGCCATGGACACCTTCACGCTCAAGATTCCTAAGCTCGGCCACCTCACCCGCGTGAATGCCGTAGCTCGCTTCTCCCGTACTTTCGGCACGCTTGTATCCTCCGGTGTTCCGATTCTGCAGGCACTCATGATTACCCGCGACACCGCCGGTAACAGCGTGGTAGCCGACGCCGTGAACAAGATTCACGACTCCGTGCGTGAGGGTGAATCCATCGTAACGCCCATGAGCGCCGCCAACAACATCTTCCCGCCCATGATGATTTCCATGGTGGACGTAGGTGAGGAAACCGGCCAGCTGCCCGACATGCTCATGAAGGTGGCCGAGGTGTACGATGAAGAGGTGGACAACAGCGTCACCGCCCTTACCGCCATGCTGGAGCCGCTCATGATTGTGTTCCTCGCCGTTGTGGTAGGTGGCATCGTGCTGGCTATGTTCATGCCGATGATGGAAATCATTAAGAACGTGTAATACGTCATGAAGTATCGCACAAACAAACCGGCAGCTGGTTTCACACTCATCGAGATTCTGGTGGTGATTGCCATTCTGGCAACACTGGCAGCCGGTGCTTGGACAGCTAAGGGCTGGATTGACAACAAGCAGCTTACCACGACTGCGGAGTCGCACATCGGCCTGATGTCTCAGGCCATGAATGCCTACCGCGCCGACAATGGTGATATCCTCCCCCACGGTAAGGGCGATGCCATCAGCGCCAACATCCTCTACACCGCGCTCTACTGCGATGAGGACAACGATGGCAACCCCGACAAGGATGAGAATGGCTCCACCCGCATGCCGTACTGCGAACAGCTCATTATCATCGAGAACACCAAGTCCAAGGAGCGCGAGGAAGGTATCCCCTGCATCAAAATCAAGCTCAGTGGCAAGGATGTGAAAGGTAAGAAGTTCAAGGGCAAGCGCTATGCTATCATCGACCCCTGGAACAATCCCTACCGCTATCGTCTAGGCTGCGAAGTAGCAGACGAAGATGGCAAGGTCGGCATGGGTATCAACCCGGACTTCGACATCTTCTCCCTCGGGCCGGACGCCAAGGGTGACGGCCTGACCAAAGACGGCGACAACACCGACAACATCTCCAATATCCAGGTCTGGTAAAACGCCGGCCTGAATAAGATAAACTTAACCCGCAGCGCCCGTATCCGCCACCGATACGGGCGCTGCCAATTTCAGAACAACAGCAATGAATGGAACCTTCACCTCAGCACTGGCATTAGCCTGCCTCGCCCCCATAGCAGCATGTGTTTCACATGCTGCACCTGATACAGCCGCCTCTGACACAGCTGCGGCTGAGCAGCTGGTAAAGCGCATGACCCCGAAGCTCGCCGGGCGTGTTCAGTTTGCCATAGCCCCGAAGCTGAAATCACCAGTTATTGAGGGCAAGGGCGGGAGCGTGCTCGTCAGCGCGCCCAATGTACGCGAATGCATCCGTGGCTATGGCTACTACCTGCGCCGCGTCGCCAAGATTCATTTCTCCTGGAATGGCAACAACACCTCCGGCTCCTCATTCATCATTCCGACCCGCAAAATCGTGGTACCGGAAGCCCTGCCCTTCAACTACGCATACAATTACTGCACGCTCAGCTATACCTCCGCCAGCTGGGATAAAAAGCGCTGGGAGCGAGAGCTGGACTACATGGCACTCAATGGTGTACAGTACGTACTGGTAACATCCGGTCTGGAGAAAGTGTGGCAGGACTTCCTCACCGAGCTGGATTATCCGGCCGACAAAATCAAGAAGTTCATTCCTAATCCCTGCTATGCCGCCTGGTGGAACATGGGCAACCTGGAGGGCGAAGGCGGACCGGTGAGCCAAACTCTTATCGACAGCGAGGCGGAGCTGGGGCGCTTCATCGTACAGCGTCTGCAATCCCTCGGTATGGAGCCGGTGCTGCAAGGCTATGTTGGCTTCCTGCCTCATGACTTCCCGCAGGCCGGGCTGAACGGCAAACTGCTGCCCCAGGGTAAATGGTGCGCTTACAATCGCCCCTGCGTCCTGCAACCCACGGCACCGGCCTTCCCGGGAATTGCCAAGCTGTGGTACAAGCACCTGCATGCGGTGTACGGCACCACGGCCAAAGCATACGGCGGCGACCTCTTCCACGAGGGTGGCAAAAAGGGCAACACTGTGCTCGATGAAGCAGCCCGCGCTGTACAATCCGCCATGCAGCAAGCCGCCCCCGGCAGCAAATGGCTGCTGCAAGCCTGGGGACACAACCCCGATGCCCGCCTGCTGGCCGGGACCGACCCGCAGCACACCGTCATTCTTGCGCTGCAAAAGGACCTGACGCCCAAAGCGCAGGTAGACTTCAACTATGCCGGTCGTCCCTTTGTGTGGTGCGAGCTCTCCAACTTTGGTGGCAAGCACGGCATGTTCGGCGGTATGGACGTTGTGGAAAATCTCACCCGCGACAAGAGCAAGGCCATCGGCATCGGCATGATATCGGAAGGGCTGGAAACCAATCCGCTGTTCTACGAACTCGTGTGGGAACGTATGAACAACGACAAGAAGATTGACCGCAATGATTTCCTGACCCGCTATGCCCGGGCTCGCTATGGCAGCAAGGACCGGCGCTTTGTCGAGGCATTGAACCTGCTGGCCAAAGGCATCTACACCCCCGACAAACGCCGTGAGGGTAGCCTGGAAAACATCATGTGCGCCCGCCCGGGGCTCAATGTGCGTAAGGCGTCCACCTGGGCTGCCCCCGACATGTACTACAAACCCGAGAGCATCGAAGCCGCCGCTAAGCTCTACCTCGCAGCCGGTAAAAAGGCAGGTAAAAGTCTCACCAGACTCTCCACCTACCGCTACGACCTGGCAGACCTCTGCCGCCAGGTGCTGGCCGACCGCGCCCGCAAGCAATTGGAAAAATGCAAGCAGGCATTCGATAACAAGAACACCGCAGCGTTCCGCAAGGAAAGTGCCGCATTCCTTCAGATGATTGAGGACTGCGCCGCCGTGCTCTCCACCTCGGAATATTTCCTCATGCACCGCTTTGTCAACGGAGCGATGAACCGTGGTACGACCGCCGAGGACAAAGCAGCCATGCGCCGCAGCCTGCTGCAACTCATCACCACATGGCGCCCGGACATCGGCGTGCTGAACGATTACTCACACCGTCAGTTCCCCGAGATGCTCCGCCTGTACTACAAACCGCGCTGGGAAATGTTCTTTGCCAACCGCATCAGTGAGTTGGAGGGCAAGAAAGTCGCCAGCGAGGAAGTGGAACGCGGCGTCACGCAAAACAATGGTGAGAAAGTCGAGCACGTCACCATCCGCAACAAGAGCCTGGAAAAGTTTGAGCTCGGATTCGCTCAATCCAAGCCGAAGCTCCCCACGAAACCGCAAGGGGATATCCTCAAGCTCGCGGAAAAGATTCTGAGCAAGAAATAATCAAGCTACCGTCCTGTAGCAGAAAAAAAGCCCTCGCTATCATACCGATTGCGAGGGCTTTTTCTTACGGGGTTGAACCGGCGGCTGACTGGCCACCACGGCGGAACAGACGAGAGCCGCGGGATGGATAGCGCCCGGGCTGCATGCGCCGCATCCGCTTAAAACGGTCGCGCAGCGTTTTGATACGATCCGAGTCAAAATCCTTGAGCAGCGTGCGCAACTCTTTTTCCTGCTGGGCGCTATCCGAATCATGTCGGTAGTGCATTGCCACCCATTTGACCAGGCGGTCGCGCATGGAAGGCGTGAAATCGCTGCGAGAGGTGACGAACGACAGGATACCAAGCGTGCGCTCACGGACGTTCACAGCCTCCTGCTGCTGCCCCTTCTCTGCCAGCTCATGGGCATAGCGGTCGCGGGCGGAGAGGAAGAGCATAATCAACTCGCTGTCCACGGCCGAAGCTGACAGCAGCTCCTGAGCATAGGCAGCGGCCTTCTCGGCATCCGGTCGGGCGCTTCCATTGCGGGCGGGCATCATAGCCAGGCGCACATAGGCTCGCTTAAATGCCTCCGAATTGGGGTCCTCCTTCAGCAGCCCCTCCAGCAGCGACAAAGCAGTTTCACCGGCAGGCGCCAGCACATCGCTCACAGCACTTGCATTCTTGGGGCTGGAGAGCAGCTCCGCCTGCAACAAGCGTGCCCCCGTATGCTGAGGCTGCTCTTTCAGCAGACGCGCCAGGTGACGCGCCGCGCGCTCTGCCGGGTTGGCATGCGAGCCCAGCACCGCCGTAGCCACATCGCGGCTCTTGTCCTTTTTACCATTCGAGCGAGGCGGCTGCGGTGCAGCGCCAAAGCCGGGACGACCGAAATGGCGGGTAGCCAGCTGCAAGGCACGCACCAGCTCCAGGCGTGTTTCAAAGTCTGCATTCTCCGGCACCTGCTTTTCCAGCCCCAGCAGCAGCTGGCGGGCTTCTTTGTAGCGGCTCTCATCCTCCATCGAGAAGATAGCAGTAGCCAGGCCAATCGCGGCCACCACGTGGTCGTAGCTGCCATCAGGCGTCTGCTCGACGACGCGTCGGAAATACTTTTCCGCCATCTGGTAATCACCTGTCTGCGAGGCAATCGTAGCCAGAATGGACGAAGCCTCCGTCACTTTATCGCTATTGCCATCCACCTGCGTAGCCAGCTGCTCGTAATACGGCATCAAATCCTGCAACAGGCGCACATCCGCACGCGAGGGCGGCAGGAAATCCTCCTCCCCCGCCCCTTGCGATACCATGGAGGCCAGAATACGCTGCAAAGAAGCATCCGCAATCTGCTCATTGAGCTCCGCGCGCTCACGCTGCTCATTCTCGCTGCGCAGAGAGCGTTTCACGCGAGCATAGGATACAGTAATCGTGGTATAGAGCAGCAGCATGAGGCCGGCGGCCACATGGCTCCACACGGCAGCGGCCGGGCGGCGGCGCGTCCACAATCGGTAGCGGCGCCACAGCGATGTACGGCGAGCACGCACAGGCTCGCTATTGAGCACGCGCTGCAAATCCTCCGCCATAGCCTGCATCGACTCGTAGCGCTCCGCCGGGTTAAACGCCACAGCCTTATTCACCACGGCGCCCAGCTCGCCAAATCCCTTCAGAGGCGGCAGCGGGGTCTCGCAAATCGTTTTAACCAACTGGCCCCCCTCCACATCTCGGAACACCGGCTGGCGGTTCAGCAGTTCGTACAGGGTCAGGCCCAGGCTGTATTGATCGCCGGCAAAGGTATCCGCCTCGCCGCGCAAACGCTCCGGTGCCATATAGCGCACCGTGCCATCATGGCTCTGCGCCACAAGCGGGGCATCCTCGCCGGCATTCAGAATCGTTGCCAGGCCAAAATCGCTCACCAGCAGCACGCCATCATTGCCCATCAGTAAGTTGCCGGGCTTAATATCGCGGTGCACCACGCCATGCGCATGGGCAAACGCCAGCGCCTTAGCCGCCTGCAAGCCCACACTGGCTACAGCCTGGGCATAGGGTATGCCGGGAAATGCAGCGCCCAGGCGCCCTGCGCTCAGGCCTTTCCCCTGCACCAGCCCCATCACATAATAGCGGTAGCGCCCCTCATGACCGGCACCAAAAACTTCCACGATATTCGTATGGCGCAGCCCCGCCAATACGCGGGACTCATTCTCGAAAGCCTCGCTGATGCGGGCATCCGTGCTCCACGACGGCGCAAGAATCTTCACTGCCACCTCACGGCGCAGGGATTCCTGCCGCGCACGGAATACAGTACCCATGCCGCCACTGCCGATACGCTCCAGCAGGTGGTAGTCGCCGAGGCGCTCCGGGTAATGCGCCATGACAGGAGCCGGCGGCATGGATGTACGGCCAAGCCCCTCTACCTCCAGCATCATGGGCAGAATATCCAGCAAATCACCCTCGCACTCGGGGTGCTGCGCAGCATATGCAGCCACGCTCAGCAGCTCACCGGCCCGGGCTTTCTCCAGATAGGCCTCCGCCAGCTCAGCTACCAGCTCATCCTTTTCGGCGGAGGTCATAACGCAACATCGCCCATGATTTCCTTCATGCGCTTCAGTGCACGAATATAGCGAATACTGGCCGCTTTCACATCTATACCGAGAGCAGCGGCGCATTCTGTATTGCTCAGCTCTTCAAAATGGCGCAGTTCCAGGATTTCGCGGTCTGTATCCGGCAGCTCGCGCATCGCGCGGCGCGTCTGCTCCAGCAGCTCCATGCGCTCTAGGTGCGTGCGCGGCCCCACCAGCGAATCAGCAAAGCGGGACAACGCATTGACGGTCACGTCATTATCATGCTCAGCCACAAAGCTCTCCTTCATCGCATCGCGCTTACCGGCGGCCAGGTGCTTGCGCTCCATGTCAGTAATCGTCTGCAAGGCCAACTTACGCAGCTTCACAAACATGGGCACATCCTCCAGCTCCTGCAAGAACTTCATGCGGCGACCGCAGGCCAGGTAGGTCTCCTGCGCCACGTCATCCGGGCTCATGCGCCGCAGCAACACCGGCGACATTCTGGTGGCAATCAAGCGCACCAGGCGGTCACGGTGTTGCAACCAGAGCTCAGCCAGCCACAGATTTTCGGGAGATTCAGGCATAAACTCAGGCGGTTAATGGTGTTAACGAGCGGGGTTAATCCTGCACATTCTCTGCGCGCAGGTCGCGTCCCATCAGCTCCTCCAGAGCCTGGCGGGCGGGCTTGCCGCAGTAAAGGATTTCATACATGGCATCGGTCAGCGGCGTACGCACACCCAGCTTGCGAGCCAGCTGATAGGAGGAAATCGTGTTCGGAATCCCCTCCACCACCTGGCCGATACGCGCCTGGCAGTCCTGCATCGGCACACCCTGGGCAATCATACGGCCAGCCGTCAGGTTACGGCTGTGCTCGGAGTAACACGTCACGACCAGGTCGCCCATGCCGGAAAGCCCCATGAACGTCTCCATCTTGCCGCCCATAGCCATACCCAGGCGGGTCATCTCGGCCAGAGCGCGCGTAGCCAAGGCAGCGCGGGCATTGTCGCCCAGCCCCAGCCCGGCGCAGATGCCGCTGGCAAGGGCAAACACATTCTTAATGGCACCACCAATCTGCATGCTCACCACATCAGTCGTGGTATAGATGCGCAGGAACGGCGTGCTCATGCGGCGCTGCACAGCAGTAGCAATATCCTGGTCCGCAAAGCCTACAAGCGTCAGGCTCGGCAGCCCCAGCACAATATCCTCTGCATGGTTAGGACCGGAAAGCGCACCCACCGGGCAATTCACCTCAGAGGCAAGAATGTCGGTCATCAGCAGGTTAGTATCCTTCTCGATACCCTTGGTGCAGCTCACGACCACCGCATTCTCAGCCAGGCCAGCCTTGGCCAGGCAAGTAGCCACCCCGCGCATGACCACGCTGGGCACCACCACAATCACCAGGTCGGCACCGGCTACATCGTCCCAGCTGCTGGTTACCTTCACATTCTCCGGCAGGGGGCGAGCGCCCTCCACCTTGCAGAGGCTCATGCGGGTCTCGCGGATAATAGCAGCCTCCTCCTCACGGTAAGTCCAGAGCACGACGTCTCCGCCGTTGCTGCTAGCCGTCAGCGCAAGAGCTGTACCCCAGGCGCCACCACCAATAACTGCTGTCTTTTTGAAAGTCTGAATCATATCACTTGGATTTTTTGGAAAAAGCTTTAGGTTCTGTTCCATTGCACAGGCGCACAATGTTACTGCGGTGCTTGTATACAACAAGCGCGAAAATCAGGAAAAGAAGCCCCAGTGCCATACCATCGGCCACACTCAGCACACCATCCTGCCACCAGAACTGCCAGGCAGCGGTCAGCACCAGTACCAGACCAGCCACCATACTGGAGAGCGACACATAGCGAGTCAGCACCATCATGACTATCCATGTCACCAGAATGGACAGGCCGATGACCAGAGAGAACGCAAACATGCAGCCAGCCGTGGTAGCCACGCCCTTGCCGCCTTTGAAATGCAGGAAACAGGTGTAGGTGTGCCCCAGCACAAGCGCAAACATGGTACCCAGCAGCCACCCCATATCGCCGGCAGACATCGCCGTCACATCGCCACCCAGGTGGCACTTCATGTACAGCAGCGGCAGCATGCCCTTCAGGAAATCACACACAAAAACAGGTATACCCCAGGCTTTGCCCAACACGCGCACAGCATTCGTTGCACCGATATTACAGGAGCCATGCTCTCGCAAGTCAATACCGTTCAACTTACCTGCAATATACCCAAAAGGAATAGAGCCAATAAGATACGCCGCTACGATATACAGAATATTTTCTACCATGCAGCGTTAGTATACTCCCTTCTGCCCCCGATTGCAATCTTTTTATTTAAGATTTCCATATTTTCTCGCGCGCATGTGTATGAGGCGCGACCGCCGCTTCACGCAGTGCTCCGTTGCTCCCTCTCTCAATCGGCCCCCACATGCGCCCGAGGTGCCCCTCACCCGCCCTTTCCGGGCAGAAATCAAAGAAAAAATCAACTTTTTTAAGAATTTTTACATTTTTTACTTGCCAAACGAAACAAAAAGGTGTATCATTGCGCCGCACCCCACCGGAAACGATGGCTTGCAAGAATGGCTCGGTAGCTCAGTTGGTAGAGCAGCGGATTGAAAATCCGCGTGTCGTTGGTTCGACTCCGACCGGAGGCACCATAACTTATGCGCAGCCAAACGGCTGCGCAATTTGCGGGCATAGCTCATTT
>JAFOZZ010000052.1 GCA_017390945.1 Akkermansia sp. | reverse complement strand
TCTCCTGCGCTGTGGAAGACTACAACCGCGGTGGTGCTGTGCGCTCCATCGATGTGAAGTGGCGTCCCACGGGTGACTACACCGACCTGCCCACTGCCCAGCCCGCCGCCCCGACGACAATCCAAGGCACGGTGGCTGAGGTTCAAACCCTGTAAGACAGCCTCTTTTTTCCTGCGCCGGCTCTCCCCCGAGGCCGGCGCAGGATTTAAGTACGAAGGACGAAGTGCTAACTAGTCAGCTTACGCCGAAAGGATAAGCGAAGCAAGTTCCAAGCTTAACGCCTGCTTGCCGACAGCCAGACCCGCGCTCTAAAGCGCGGAGCATAAGCCTTTGCAAAGCTTTGCTTCTTCCTGCGCCGATAGGCGCCTAACTTCAAAATTCGTCCTTCGGAATTCGTCCTTCGTACTTTCCTCTGCGCCTAACCTAAAAATTCGTCCTCGTACTTTCCAAACTGTCATGTATTCCCGTACTCTCCGTGCCGCCAATGCCCTGCTCTATGCCAGTTCCGTACTGCTGGTTATCGCAGCGGTTATCTACTGTGCCGTATACAAAGACATGCCAGCCTGGCAATTGTGGGGTGGTGTGGCGCTGGGTATAGGTGCTACTATCTGGGGGTTGTACTATGTGACGCTCTGCTACCGAGTCTCGGCAGAGGGCATCAGCCACCACAGCTACCTGCGCTGCCACCGCCGTCTGCTCTGGAGCGAGGTGGAGCGCGTAGAGCTGGAAGAAAGCGATGCCCAGGGCGTGGCCAGCTGCCACATTACCCTGCACCCTCAGACGGGCAAGCCCCTGCGCATCAGCAGCGATGTTCTGCCGCTGGACGACGTGCAGGAGCTCGTGACCGACCTGCGCGACATAGGCAAGCTGCCAGCTCCTCCCAGCAGCCAGACAGAGACTCCAGCTCCGGACACGCCGGAATCATAACCCCACCCACCAACGCTCTTATGAAACAATTCGCACCATGGCTCCGCCCGCTGCTCACCATGACAGCCACCATCGTCATGGCCGCCTCGTGCAGCCTCGCCCACCCGTCCATTCTTCCCTTGCTGCCCCCTGATGACCAGCATGCCTCCTCTGCCAGTATCCCCCTGGGTGATAGCTGGCTGACGCTGATGTACCACCGCGACGGAGATTCCTGCCTGATAACTGTCGAAGCAGACCGCGATTTATTATCCGGTGCTCAACAACTGGAACTGCTGCTCAGTGGCAAGCCTTACAGTACGGCCTCCGGCAAGACATGGCAACAGCCCCTTTCCACCATCAGCAAGCCGGGTACCTACCGCCTCCGCCTGAGTGAACAGGACTTCAGCAAAAATGGCGGCCCTTACGATTACAGCATACACTTAATCCTGCGCAGAGCGAATGGGCAAGAGGCCGACCGCATAACTCACCGCCTTACAGACCACATACCCGGCCCGGGATACAAGACTTATTACGAAAAAGAAAACCGAGAATCCCTGCTCAAACTCCAGGAAGCGGCCAACCACTGCGCCACCATGCGCCTGGCCATGACCTACCACGACGATGGCATATACGACAGCAAGGTTCCCCTGCCACTCAGTCAGGCAGATATCGCAGAACTCCGCCGACTCATTGGTCGTATGCGCGCGGTGAAAACCCACCTGCACGAAGTTATGCCATATCTGCACATGGAGCTCACGCTGCTGGATGCGCAAGGCAAGGAATTGGGCACCATGAATCCGCACCATGTCACCAGAGAAGCATATGTAAGCCCTGAAAATGCGGCTGACATGAACAGCTATGCCCTGAGCAATGACGACGCCACCGCCTGGTACGCCATCATCAACAGCCCCGCCGTCAGGAAAGCTATCAAACAAGCTGTAGAATCCCATAAAAATAAGCGAAAGAAACGCAGATAAGCCCCTATCCGCCATGAAAGCTCTCCGCCACCTCTTCCCCGCTATGCTGTTTCTCCTGGCAGCATGCTGCTCGCTGCCTGAGCGCGACTTCTTCGCCCTGCTGCCGGACAAGAGCGGCAGCAGCATGGGCGGCATCATGTGGTTCGGTGACCAGCCAACCTCCGTGACTCATACCATCCGCCGAGAGGGGCAGCATTGCCTCATCACGCTTCAGTACAATCCACCAGCCCCCGGTTACAAACTGACGCCGGAACTGGTCAGACAGGCCTACGGCAGCCTGGTGAGCCGCGATTATACGGAATTGCTTACACCATACATCACCCACGACACCGACAAGACCATGCAGCTCCGGCTGCCCGCCTCCTGTTTTCGCCACAGCGGAGGCCCCTGGGACTACAGCCTGCGCCTGAACTTCACCGCAGCCGATGGAAGCCCGAGCAAGCAGGCTCACCACACAGTGCGCCTATATTCAGGCTGCCCCGAACCGGGAGCCCTGCGCAGCAATCCCTACTTCTTCGACAAAACATACCCCAGCAACAAGAAATCCTTGCAAGAGCTGCAACAGGCAGCCCACAACTGCGCCTCCATACGCCTGTTCACCCACCATTTCCATACCGGCAGAAAGACGGCACATTCCTTCAGCCCGGCAGATGTCAACACCCTGCGCGGCATCATCGCCCGCCTGCAACCGGTGAGCACGCGGCACGCCATGATTAACCCCACCAGTACCAGTGAGCTGCAACTGCTCAACGCTGACGGGAAGGTGATTTACAACTTATCGCCCCGCAGTATCGCCTCCGCCAGAATGGTAAGCCCCGAAAACGTCGCCATGATGGGTCGCTATATGCTTCATCACCAAGATGAAAGCACCTGGAAAGCTATTTTCGCTCCATTCCGGCAATAAAATAAGCGGCTCCCCCATTTCTCAGCCCCGAAAAGTGCTTGAAAATGGCTAATTATTAATTTTTTTACAAAAAAAGTCTTTTCAACTTGGGACTTTTTTGATATAGTCCGCGCGTCTGACCGGCCGGGCACATGAAAAGAATATGCCCGAAAGGAACCCAGACTTACCACAAATATGTCTGACTATACTACACGAGTACTGGAGCAGGTGCGCGCCAAGAACGCCGCCGAGCCCGAGTTCCTGCAGGCTGTGCAGGAGGTATTTTCCACCATTACCCCCGTACTTGCCGCGAACAAAAAATACGAGGACAATTGCATCCTCGAGCGTATCGTAGAGCCTGAGCGCACCATCATCTTCCGAGTGCCCTGGGCAGATGACAACGGTAAGGTACACGTCAACCGTGGCTACCGCGTGGAGTACAACAGCGCCATCGGCCCGTACAAGGGCGGTCTGCGCTTCCACCCCTCCGTAAACCTGGGCATCCTCAAGTTCCTCGGTTTCGAGCAGATTTTCAAGAACTCCCTCACCACCCTGCCCATGGGCGGCGGTAAGGGCGGCGCCGACTTCGACCCCAAGGGTAAGAGCAATGGCGAAGTGATGCGCTTCTGCCAGAGCTTCATGACGGAGCTGCAGCGCCACATCGGTCCGGACACCGACGTACCCGCCGGCGACATCGGCGTAGGTGCCCGCGAAATCGGTTACATGTTTGGCCAGTACAAGCGCCTGCGTAACGAGTTCACCGGCGTGCTGACCGGCAAGTCCCTCAACTGGGGCGGTTCCCTCATTCGCCCGGAGGCCACCGGCTTCGGTACCGTATACTTCGCTCAGAACATGCTCGCCACCAAGGGTGACGACCTGCAGGGCAAGGTGTGCGTGGTATCCGGCAGCGGCAACGTGGCTCAGTACCTCGTGAAGAAGCTCAATGAGCTGGGCGCCAAGCCCGTGACCATGAGCGACTCCAACGGCTACATCTTCGACCCCGAGGGTATCTCCTTGGAGAAGCTGGAGTGGATTCAGGAGCTCAAGAACGTGCGCCGTGGCCGCATTAAGGAGTACGCCGATGCCTTCCCGGGCGTGCAGTACTTCGAGGGTCAGCGCCCCTGGAGCGTACCCTGCGACTGCGCCTTCCCCTGCGCTACGCAGAACGAAATCAACGGCGCAGAGGCCGCCACTCTCATCAAGAACGGCTGTAAGCTCGTGGCCGAAGGCGCCAACATGCCCACCGACCTCGACGGCATCAATGCCTACCTTCAGGCCAAGATTCTCTACGGTCCCGCCAAGGCTGCCAACGCTGGTGGCGTAGCTACCTCCGGTCTCGAAATGAGCCAGAACAGCATGCGCCTTAAGTGGAGCGCTGAGGAGGTGGACCAGAAGCTCTTCGGCATCATGAAGAACATCCACGAGAACGCCTACAACCACGCTCGCGAGTTCTCCCCGGACTCCACCGGCGACTTCACCAACTATGTGGCTGGTGCCAACATCGCCGGCTTCGTGAAGGTGGCCGACTCCATGAT
Organism: Akkermansia sp.; assembly: GCA_017390945.1. Classification (GTDB taxonomy): domain Bacteria; phylum Verrucomicrobiota; class Verrucomicrobiia; order Verrucomicrobiales; family Akkermansiaceae; genus Akkermansia. The sequence goes on along the minus strand of JAFOZZ010000052.1, from coordinate 6,485 downwards.
CGAGCAGGGTCTCGTGTAAAACACACACTCTTTCACACCCAGCCGCCGTCCCTCACCGGACGGCGGCTTTTTTTGCTCAACCTAAACCCGCTCCCACTGCTCCTGACGCGGCGTTGAGATAAAATCCCATAAGTATCTCATAAGACATTTTATTGAGCATAGAATACCAAATACGGCACTTTGCGAACACGCTTTAGCATCTCGCGATGCCGCTATTTATTTCATTACAGGGATGCGTATCCGTCCTCATGCTCAAAAGCAAGAGCCCCGCGTGCGAGGCGGTCGAGCTTCTCACTGTCCGCGCAGCGGGCAATTTCGTTCACGCGCAAGCGTGAATCTCGTTGTGCCGGCATGGCACAATCTCGTTGCGGCAAGCAGCCTCAATCTCATCTACCACTGAGCAGCGCAGCGGGCAATTTCATCGAAATAAGTTCGGCTATCGCCTCACGGTGAAGAACGGCGTTGCCGTGGTGAAGAACTCGCTGCGCTCATGGTGAAAAATTGCTCTTGCGAGCAATGGTGAAAAACGGCTCTTTGACAAGAGCCGTGGTTGAGCCGCTGGCGCGGCTCTACTTACCCCACTCGCTGCGCTGTCTCATTGTGTGTATTATTGTGCAGGAAAAAGCTTGATTTCCCTAGAAATAACTGATAGTGTGTCAGAAAGCCAGAGAACATATTGCCATGCCAGAAGATCAGAACATAGAGTGGAAGGAAAACTGGAGAGACGAATATATCAAATGGATTTGCGGTTTCGCAAACGCACAAGGCGGTCGTATCTACATTGGCATGAACGATGAAGGTAAAGTTATCGGGCTTCCCAATTATGAGCGTCTGATGGAGGATATTCCAAACAAGATAGTTTCTGTTCTAGGCATTATGCCCGAGGTAAACTTACTGAGACAATATGAACTCTTCTACATTGAAATAAATGTTGCTCCTAGCTCTGTACCAGTGAATTATAGGGGAGAATATTATTACCGTTGCGGAAGTACTCGACAACAACTTAAAGGAGCAGCTCTCAATGATTTTTTGTTACGAAAAACAGGCACGCGATGGGATGCCGCCACGGTACATAACATATGTGTAGAAAATTTAGATGGCGTTAGTTTTGATATTTTCAAACGCGAGGCAAAACGTAGCGGACGATTAAGCGAAGAAGACATCGCTTCATCGCCATCCGAACTTCTCGAGCGTTTACACTTAATAGAGAATGGACTTCTAACGCGGGCAGCGGCTCTCATTTTTCACCCCCATCCAGAGCGATTCTATCCTGGTTGTTACGTAAAAATCGGACGTTTCAGAAACGGCTCTGACCTCGTATATCAAGACGAAATACAGGGTTCGTTCATGCGCTTAGCTGACGAAGTAGTGAGCACCCTTTATATCAAGTATTTTAAATCACGCATCAGTTACGATAATGAAGTACGAATAGAACGCTATCCTTATCCTCGTTCTGCTGTTCGAGAAATTTTCTTTAATGCACTTGTACACAACAATTGGAGCGACAATATCCCTATACAAATTCGCGTAGATGATGATAGGCTTATCATCAGTAATAGCTGCGTTTTACCGTGGGGATGGTCTACGGATGATTTGATTAGCTTTCACGCATCACGCCCCTTTAATCCCCTCATCGCCAGCACATTTTTCCGCGCCGGTTACATTGAAGCATGGGGACGCGGCATATCATTCGTACACGACACCTGCCGAGAAAAAGGATATCCCCAACCGCAATTTATTATTAAAGGTGAATCCATCAGTGTCATTTTCCCTATAGACCCCACTTTCATAGAAAAAGAAGAAAAAATCACAAACAATAATAAAGAGCATCAATATAGCAAGCTCGAACTGAGGTTGTTAGAAGAAATTAAAAAGAACCCCCAAATTACGCAAACTCTTTTGGCAGAAAAAGCAAAGGTATCACGAACCCATGTCCAATCATGCCTCAAATCACTCATGGAAATAGGCATCATTACCAGAGAAGGTGCTCGTAAACAAGGCAAATGGCTCATCAAAAAGCCATCACCTGTTTTAAACTCACAACATCCAGAATAACACAAGCTTTAAAGTGAGCTTTAAATCACACAACAAACACCATGCAATGTCTTATATTAGAACCAACAGTAACCGAATCAAACCACAAGACAATTGACAAGAACGCTTTAAAGTGAGCTTTAAAGTGAGCTTTAAAGTGAGCTTTAAATATGACGACTACGCTGCACAAGTAGCGCAATCTCTTTCTCGCCCTCGCGCGAGAATCCCGTTACGTCTCCGCCTCATTCTTCAACTTTTTTGTCACCCACCGGTGGGTATCAAATCCCGTTGTCCCCGGCAGTTTCCTGCTCCCCGGCGCAGTCATTCTTCAGGTCAGGTGTTCCGCATCGTTGCGGCGGCCGAGCTTACCACAGTCCGCGCGCAGCGGGCAATTTCATCGAAATAAGTTCGGCTGGCGCCTCACGGTGAAGAACGGCTTTGCCGTGGTGAAGAACTCGCTACGCGAGTGGTGAAAAATTGCTCTTTGACAAGAGCCGTGGATGAGCCGCTAGCGCGGCTCGGCCACAGCACGCGCAGCAAGGCAATAGCGATAGGCTCGCTATTGATGGAGAGTAATAGATTTAACAAAAGAGAGTTATCTTCATATTGTACAAATCGAAGATTTGACTTTCGATTTGCAGATTCTCTTTATTAAACCTTTACACTCTGTTTCTTACTAAGGGTACAAAAATGCAAAAACTCAACTTAGCAACGAGGCAGCATTTCGGAATGAGGTAATTGACACGCCTTGCAGTGTCCCCATTTCCTCACCGCCGTAGATTCCGCGGGCTTTCGCCCGCCGAACCTCAAACTGTCCGCGCAGCGGGCAATTTCGTTCACGCGCAAGCGTGAATCTCGTTGTGCCGCCCAGGCACAATCTCGTTGCGGCGAGCAGCCGCAATCTCGTCTACACAGCGTAGCGAGCAATTTCACCGAAATAAGTTCGGCTATCGCCTCTCGGTGAAGAACGGCGTTGCCGTGGTGAAGAACTCGCTACGCTCATGGTGAAAAATTGCTCTTGCGAGCAATGGTGAAAAACGGCTCTTTGGCAAGAGCCGTGGATGAGCCGCTGGAGCGGCTCTGGGACAGTTAACAAAATAAAACAGAATATCAGATAAGACTTGCCTAAAGGTTAGGAACGTGTTACAATAGGCGCGTATAGGTTTTTACTCACAATATGAGATATTTATCAGCACTACTGCTTTCTGTTATGCTATTGCTGTTGATGGGGTGCTCCCAGCAGCAGTTGCAGCGGAACGCATACACGCCGCGCTACGTGTACCAGGAAGGTGTCACGGCATACGTGCTGCGTGATGGTAGGGCCGTCGCACCACGCAAAGCTCCGGCGCGCATTAAGCGCGTTATTGCCGCAGGTAACAAAATTATCCGCAAGCCGTACCGCCGCGGTGGCGGTCATGGGCGCCACCACGACTCCGGGTACGATTGCTCGGGTGCCACATCATTCATTCTGCGCGAAGCCGGGCTTCTGCACACAAAGTCACACCCCACCAGCTCCACGTACCTGCGCTGGGGACGTCCGGGCTTCGGCAAGTGGCTTACGGTATACACAAAGCGTGGTCATGTCTTTGTGATGGTAGCCGGCATCCGTTTTGACACATCGGGCAGCGGCCGCGGAATTGGTCCGCGCTGGTATACAACGCCCCGCCGTTGCGGTGGCTTCTATGTACGCCACATACCGGGATATTAAGAAGCACTCGAAGGATGATGGTACCATGCGGAGAACAAGCCTGGTACCACATCATTCACGAACGATTTATGAACGAAGCAAACGAACGTAATCACGGCACCCAGCGCATCGACAGCATCATGCTGGCCTGGGGGCTGGGGAACCATGATCTGGTCAATGTAAGCCTGGAGCAGCTGACCCACAAGCAGGTGCAGAAGGCTCGCCAGGGGCGTCAGCTGACGCTGAAGATGATGCAGAAGGTGGCACGCGCCCTCAATGTCGCCATCTGGGAGCGCCTGGAGGAGGAGCAGCGCGAGCTGTACTACGAGTACATCCACCGCGACCTTTTCTCGTACGCTAAGGGCTACGCTGCCGACTGGCAGGACCCGAATGCCGCGCTGATTCCGACAGAGCCGCAGGCCTGAGCAGCATGGCGCTGAGCGTAACAGAGTTGGTCACGCGGCTGAAATATGCCGTGGAGGGACAGGTAGGCGAGCAACGCGTGGTGGGAGAAATAGGCTCCTGCAAACCCGCGGGCAGCGGCCACATTTACTTTACGCTCAAAGACCGCACGGCACAGCTGCAATGCGTGCTCTACCGCTACCAGGCCGCCATGTGCCGCGTTCGCCTGCGCGACGGCATGCAGGTGGAGCTATCCGGCCGCGCCACTGTATGGGAGGGGCGCGGCTCGCTGCAATTTGTCGTCAGCAGCGTAAAGGAAGCCGGACTCGGCAGCCTGCAACAACAGTTTGAGGAACTCAAGCGCCGCCTGGAGGCAGAGGGGCTTTTCTCCCCCGCCCGCAAGAAACCGCTGCCGGCGTTCCCACGCAGCGTAGGGCTCATCACCTCCCCCACTGGTGCCGTGATACAGGACATGCGCCACCGCCTGGAAAGCCGCGCCCCGTGGATGCAGGCCTACCTGCTACCTGTACAGGTACAGGGCAAGGGTGCCGAGCTGGGACTGGCTGAGGCTATCCGCCGCTGGAATGAGCCCGAGCGTTATGGCCTGCCGGTGGTGGATTACCTGGTGGTCGCTCGCGGAGGCGGCTCCATGGAAGACCTGTGGTGCTTCAACGAGGAAGTACTGGCTCGCGCCATTGCCGCCAGCCGTATACCAGTCGTAAGCGCCGTAGGGCATGAGACCGATTTCACCATAGCCGACTTTGTGGCCGACCTGCGAGCCCCGACGCCAACGGCGGCAATCGAGCTCACAACACCGGATGCCGCCGTGCTGAGCCAGCGGCTCGACCAACTGCAAACCACCCTGCACCGCAGCCTGAACCGCGCCCTGCAAACAGCACACCTGCGCCTGCGTGTCGCCGAGCAAGGTCCGCTGGGGCAGCCGCTGCGAGCACTCGCGCCCTTTGCCCAGCAGCTCGATGAGCTGGAAAACGCCCTGCAAATTGCCGCCGCCAGCAAGACTAGCAATGCCGCGGCTCGCCTGGGCGTACTGGCTGCCCGCATCTCACCGCGCGCCCTCCAGCCCCGCCTGGCCGCCGCTCGCACCACACTTACAGCGACGGAAAGCCGCATCACCACCACCGCCACCACGCGTCTGAGCCACCATCGTGCCGCCTTGCAGGTGCACGCCGCTCAGCTTGCCGCCGCCAGCCCACAGCGCGCCCTGGAGCGCGGCTTTGCCTTGGTGCACACCACAGATGGCCGCCTGGCTCGCAGCACGGCCGACCTCCCCCCCGGCAGCAATGTAACCCTGCAACTGGCAGACGGCACGAAGGAAGCCAGGGTGAAATAATCTACAATCTACAATCTACAATTTACAATTTATAAAGTTCGGCGGCTACGCCGCAATTTTCCAAACTTGTCTATCGTAACTTGTCTATCGTAACTTGTAACTTGTCTATCAACCTAGTCCTTCCCCCTTCATGCTCACTTCCCTAGCACCCATGCAAGATGTAACGGACCTGGCGTTCATGCGCACGCTGGCCCGCATCGGCTCGCTGCCGGATTTGTTCGTGACGGCATACTTTCGCAGCACTCCTACCACCTGCGCCATAGCGGATGCCAACCTGCGCTGCATTCAGGAGAACGAGACCGGCGTACCCATTCTGGCACAACTGGCCGGCAGCGAGGCAGAACACCTGGTGCGCGATGCCGAGTGGCTCATGCAGCTGCCGGTGGCGGGCATCAACCTGAATGCCGGCTGCCCCTCGCCACTGGTGAACCGTCACGGAGCCGGTGCCGGCTTACTGCGCGACATTCCGCGCTTCCACCGCGTGCTGCAAGGCCTCCGCGCCGTTGTCCCGGCGGGGCAATTCAGCGTGAAATTCCGCACCGGCTGGGAATCGCCGGACGAGTTACCCGGCATCTTGGAGGCCATAGCCGCAGCCTCCCCGGACATGGCCATGGTGCATGGCCGCACCCGCAAAAACCTGTACGCAGCCAACACTGTGCGCCCGGACACCATTCGCCAGGCAGTGGAACAACTCGCATGCCCCGTACTGGGCAATGGCGACATCGCAACAGCGGAACAAGCCCTCCAATGGCAGGCAGAGGTATGCCCCGCCGGTGTCATGATAGGGCGCGGTGCCGTGCGCAATCCCTACATCTTCCGCCAACTGAAAGGCGGTGCTGCCCCCAGCGCCGACGAAATGAAATTCTATTTCGAAGTGCTCATTGAAGAAACGGACCGCATCCTGCACACCAAGCGCACCCCCGCCGGCCACTGCAACCGCATGAAGAAGTACCTCGCCTTCTGCTACCCGGATTTCACGCCCGAGCAGGAATACGCCCTGCGCCGCTGCAC
>JAFOZZ010000051.1 GCA_017390945.1 Akkermansia sp. | reverse complement strand
GAGAGTATCTCGAAATATTTCATTACTCTTCTCTTCTTCGTCAAACAGCATGCGTGAATCATGAAAGGCAGATTAAAAATTGACGTTTGATTTTTCACAGACTTTCTTGCTTTCTGTGCGTATTTGCAAATCACCTGTCAGATTTCAAAAATTGTGTACAGAGCTTCCCGGAGATATGCTCTATGACGATGAAGGAATGTTCCACGTGGAACAAGAAAGTAATCTTAAAATTTAACTTTTCCTTATATTCTGGTCGGGTGTATTGTTGTGTGGTAATGTTCCACGTGGAACATTACTCGACTTTCAAAATTACGCACGCCAAATAATTTTGTACGCGGAATTAAATTCGCGCACAGCATTCGGTTCGCGTCTGGCGTAGTCAAGAATTTGAGGAAGCAAATTTTCGAGCGTATGTTTTTTTAATTTTTCAAATCCGTCGCTCGCGAGTGCTGGACACTGTTCGTAGATACCCACAACAAGCGTACTCTTGTCGCGCATAATTCTCACCGGCCAGATGCGACATTCAAACGGTCGCTGCTCACGTGGCAGCATGCAGCCATTGCACGGATTCAACACTGGACAATTTGCAACTTCGTTTTCATCGTTGCTTGTGAAATGTAAATAAAACGATGTAGTACCGTCCAATCTTTTTTCGAGTGGTACGCACATTTCCTGTAACAAAAAGATTTGTTCGTTTTGCAGAGCCGGCGTTTCCCAGGCGCTGCTACGGTGAAAATTGCAGCAAAGTTTGCATTCTGCGCATGCAGTAGGTGTGAAAATGCCGGTTAACATAAGGTAATCGTTGCTTTGAGTTTTTGGAGAATATGGTCAGGTTTGTACGAGAGTTTGGCCTGTCGGAGACCGGGAATATTCAAATCTTCCTCACGATTGATGAGGGTACAGGGCAGCATTTTCGCCATCTCCTGATTAATGACAGGGTAGGCGTCCCGGTATTCCGGCGTGCATTTTTCATAGTGAATATCCGCCACAATGGGGCTGATGTATGAGGCCAGACTCATAGCTACCGGCCTCTGTTCCACGTATAAAATACCCCCGATTATACCTAGTTCATTGCGTAGATTGATGGCCTTTTCGATGGCGTTCAGCTCATGTAAATGTGCTTCCTGAACCTCCTGTCCCTGTACCCAGGCACGTGCAATGAAGAGGGCATCCGCTTCGTTCTTTGTATCTAACTGCTCGAATTTCCACTCAGGATAACTGCGATAGAACCTGGCAAGATGGTTGCGTTTTTTGTGGAAAATGGTACCTGGAAGCTCCGCTAAATCGGAGCGCTTGTAGAGGTAGTCCGCATCGCCCGGGTCATTTTGAAAGGTGATTGTTTCCCCATAAATCTGCTGAAGAACACGTGCATTTTCTTCCGTCAGCAGACAGTAGAGCAGGGGATTTCCATGTTCCCTGGCATGTTGTTCCACATGGAACAAAGCCTTTTCTACATCGTCAATTTTACCTACCGGAAAGGCGTATCCTTGCAATCTGCCGGTGCCGGAAAAGTGGCGGTAGAGGCAATTTCGGTGCAGGGCAATTTGTGTTCCGTACTTCTTCTGGAGGAGATAGAGATTAGGGAATGCGAGGTCACTTTGTTCCACATGGAACAATAGTTCTTTAATTGTGGAATAATCCTTAAGTTCTGGTGATGAGAAAGTTAGAACGGATTTATCCATAAAGATTAAGACATCAGGCTTGCGACATCCTGTTCAATTTGCTTTTTTAGAATCATTACATTCTCGAAGCGTTGTTCAGGACGAATAAAACGGGTCAGCTGCACCTGAAGGGTCTTACCGTAGAGGTCGATGCACGTGTTCAGGAAGTGGGCTTCCAGGCGCGTCTGCTTCACATTTTCGATGATAGTGGGGCGCTGTCCAATGTTTGCGATACCGCGCAGCAGTCTACCTTCGTAGAGGCATTGCACTTCATACACGCCTGCCTTGGGCAGTGCAGCGGCGTGGGGCAGGGAGATATTAGCTGTGGGGAATCCTAGCTGTCGAGCGAGTTTCTGCCCATGCTCCACTGTACCACAGATGGTGAAATTATAGCCGAGCATGGCGTTGGCGGTGGATATATCGCCAGTGGCCAGCAGCTCGCGGATGCGGCTGGAGCATATTGTGTCGTTGCCCAGTCGGAGCATCTCATTAATGCAGGCGCGGAAGCCGCAGGTCGCTGCTGTGGTGGACAGGAAAGAAGCGTTGCCACTTCCACCCTTACCGAAGTGCCAGTTGCTGCCCACGGATATACCCATCACGCGGCAGGAGGCGCAAAGGGTATCTATGAAGCGCTGGGGGCTCATTGCTGCGAGCTCGGCAGTGAAGGGGAGTACGAGCAGTACATCCACATTCAGCCTGCGCATGAGCTCCGCTTTGAAATCCGGACTAGGGGTAATGAGCTGGGGTTCGCTGCCGGGGCGCAGCAGTGCGAGAGGGTGGGGCATGAAAGTTACCACGCCTCGGAGCGCCCCCGGTGTGCGGGCCGATTCAATCACTCGCTTATGCCCCAGGTGCACGCCATCGAAAAATCCCATGGCCCAGTGAACAGGGCAGGGGAGTTTGCTGAGCTCGGCGAATGAGTGAAAAATCTGCATGGAGTCAAGACAGGTTGCGGTCGGCCAGTACCTTCGCCAGCGGGAGTAGGCGAGCCATCAGCTCTTCGCGTCCGGCTGCTTTGAGTGTGGGTACATCCACAGCCTCGGTTATATCGAAGTGGCCGGAGCGAATGCGACGCAGCGCCGTCAGGTGAGCGCCGCAACCGAGCAACTGGCCGATATCGTGCGCGTACGTGCGTACATAGAATCCCTTGCTGCAATGAACGGTGAAATCTACCTCCGCAGCAGCGAGGTCGATGCGCGTAATCTCGTAGTCCAGCACCTGGACGTGGCGAGCTTTACGCTCGACTTCCTTGCCTTTTCGAGCCAGTTTGTAGCATGGAACGCCATTAATTTTGACGGCTGAGTACATGGGTGGTACCTGGTCAAACTCACCATGGTAATGCTCGAATGCAGCGCGGATTTGCTCCTCTGTGATACCTTCTGTGGATTTCTCGGCTACGACTTCGCCGTCGGCATCCTGGCTATTGGTTTCGATGCCGAGCTTCATCGTGGCCGTGTACACCTTGTCCTCGCACATGAGCAAGTCCTGCACCTTGGTAGCCTTGCCTACTACGACGATGGGCATGCCGGTAGCCATGGGGTCCAGTGTACCACAATGGCCGACTTTCTTGGTATGCAGAATACGGCGGCAGAGTGCAACGGCGTTGTGAGAGGTGAAGCCGGGGTCTTTGTCCACCAGCAGGACACCGCAGGGTTGTTCGGTTTCGGTATTCATGACAGGCTGCGCACGACGGCGCGGATAGAGTTGAGAACTTTTTCGCGGGCTTCAGCCAGCGGTCCGCGCATACGGATGCCGGAGGCCATGCAATGCCCGCCACCTCCGTGGATGCCGGCAATGGCCGATACATCTACTCGCGGGTCTTTGCTACGCAGGGAAACGCGCACGAGGCCATCCTCAATATCCTCGAATATAGCAGCTACTTTTACGCCTTCCATCACGCGGATGATATCCACCAAATCCTTGGTATCCTCCATGCTGATGCCAAGCTCAGTCTTGCGCCCGGCTGCCATGGAGTAGTGGGAAATGAGGCCGTTTTCCTCCACTACCATGTTGTTGAGCACCTCACGCTGGGTGATGAAACAACTGGCCGGTATCTCCTGGTAAATGCGGCGGTTGATGTCGCCTACATCCACACCGGCTTCGATAAGCTCCGCCACCGTTCGCATTACCTCGGGGGTGGTAGAGCTGTACTGGAAGGAGCCCGTATCGGTACTGATGGCGGCGTACAGAGCCTCGGCCATCGGGAGCGTCAGTTCCACGCCCATCTCGCGAATCAGCTTGTGAATCAGGCAGCCACAGGCAGCGGCGCCGCCTTCAACAACATTCACCTGCGCGTAACGCGTGTTCGTGTGATGGTGGTCGATATTGATAGTAAAAGGTGCTTTATTGAATAATTCCATGGCCTGATTGCCAATGCGCTTCAGGTCGCCGGTATCGACACAGATGAACACCTGCACATCATCGGGCAATTCTGCGGGCAGCTGCTGTACTGCGTCGGCACCAGTCAGGAATGCGTAGCGGTGGGGAACAACATCGGTATTCCACATCTGCACGGTCTTACCAAGGCTCTGCAGCAGCATGCCGAGCGCCAGCGTGGAGCCAATGGCGTCGCCATCCGGGCGGAGGTGGGATATAACGACGAAGTTGCTGTTAGCCTGAATAGCGTCGATGAGTTCTTTGTACATAATCAGCTGGTTCAGCGGTTAGGTTCTTCTTCTGTGTAAAATTCTGTATCCTCCGGGCTTTGTTGCGTGGGAGTAGGTGGCGGCGTGATGACGAGACGGCCTGTAGGCTCGATGACCTTGCGGTACATGGCGGCTTTGGCCAGGATAGCAACGAGCACCAGAACAAAGCCGCAGAGCTGGCCGGGTTGTAGGGTTTCGCTGTAGAGCAGGCAGCCGATAACGGCGGCTTCAGTAGGCTCCAAACAGGATACGATGCCAAACTCCAGCGAGCTAAGGCGGCGCATGGCGTACGCAACCAGGAGCAGCACTCCCACGCCTTGGCAGATGCCAATACCTACGAGCCAAGGCCAGCCGGTGGAAACGTTCTCCCAAACGCCGCCGTTATCCCAGAGAAGCGGTATCAGCAGCACGAGGGTGCCTGCCATGGATTGCCAGAACGTACGCTGCAACAAAGTAATATTTTGCGGCATCAAGCGGTTCAGCATGATGTAGAGAGAATAGAACAGACCGGAAAGAAGGCCGTAAATAATACCGAGGGAGTCGCTTTCACTGTTACCACTTTGGCCGGAGAACAAGCTCACCAGCACAATACCAAGCCCGGCTGTAAGGATGAGCAGGCCATCGCGACGAGGGGGGAGATGGTGCTGCAGCAGGGCAATCCACACAGCGGAGAACAGCGGCCCTGTGGCTGGCAGCAAGGCTGCAATACCGGCCGATGTGTGCTGGATAGCGAGGAAGTAAAAGAGAATGCACAGGCTGATACCAATGCCGGATACAAAAGCGCCGAGGTTGAAACGCAGGCTGCCACGGTGGCCGCAAACAAGGGCTACACCGGACACACCTATCAGCAACAATCCTATGCTGAAACGCGCAAAGGAACACAGCTGCGCGCTACAGGCAGACTCGCGTACAAACACACATAGCGTGCCCATGAGAATGGCTGCCGCTACAGCTGCTGTAAATGCCTGGATGTATGCTTTATCCATGTAAGTGATGAATAAACGATTCGCGCGCGCGGATTATATCACTCTGTTTCCTGATACGCAATCCCTTTTTGTGCCGCCGCCGGGCTTTTCCATGTCTGTATGGATTCAAAGAAATAATGAATGTGGCGTAAGAAAGATTGCCGGCCAAGCAACAGCGTGACCGGCAATCTCTGACTTTGATTTTTCGTTTACGTCTTTTTACGACGGGCGGAACATCTTTTCCACGTACTTGGCTATCATATCCACCTCAATATCAACAATACTGCCGGGGGTGTAGCAGTGCATGATGGTGCGCTGCCAGGTGTGTGGGGTAATCCAGAACTCCAGCTCGCCACCGGGATGAATTGCGGCAATGGTGAGCGATACACCATCGATGGTGATGCTGCCCTTATCAATCGTATAGCGTGTGAGCTCCTCCGGGATGCGGATGCGTACCATGTGATCCTGCCCCACAGGAGTGATGGAAACAACGGTGCCGGTGCAATCCACATGCCCCATGACGAGGTGTCCGCCGAAGCGGCCGCCGGTGCCCATAGCGCGCTCCAGGTTGCACAGGGAGCCTACGGTCAGCGTTCCCAGCGAGGTGACACGCATGGTCTGGGTAAGGAGGTCGAACTCCACGTGCGTACCCTCCACTCGGTCAACGGTGAGGCAGCAACCATTCACAGCTACAGAATCACCCAAGGCAAGCTCCGCAGCAAAGGGGATATCGATGGTGTAGCGGGCACCCTTTTCCACAGGGGTGCAGGCTACAACAGTGCCGGTGCATTCTACAATACCGGTAAACATGGATTTATCAGCGAATAAGGATGAAGAGCAGGAACATGATAGTAGTGGGAACGAAGGCCCACAGGAACAGCATCAGCGCGCTGATACCACTCTTGAAGTACTTGCCCAGAATGGCCTGACCCGCCGGGTTGGGGGCGTTGGCAATCACGGTAAGACCACCACCGGTCACGGCGCCAGCCACAATGGCGTATTTGATTTCCTCCTGCAGATTAGGTACCGTGCTGGCCAGGAAGGTGACGGAGGCATTGTCGTTGAATGCCGTCAGAATGCTGGCTACACCCATGGTGGCCGTGGCACCCAGCTCGGAGAGAGCTTGTAGTACCGGCTGCATCCACCAGCCCTGTACACCACCCATGATGAGCAGGCCGGCAAGGAAGAAGGCAACCAGTATGGGCACCTTGATGGAGAAGGCGTTCTGGTACTGAGGAGTCGCCATGGTGAAGCCCAAGAAGAACATGAAGCCACCCACGAAGATGGCGGGGTGGTGGGCAAACATCACCGTCCACACCAAGAAGAAGATGGACACGCCATATACCCACACGGGGATG
>JAFOZZ010000050.1 GCA_017390945.1 Akkermansia sp. | reverse complement strand
GTCCGTTCTCCAGCTTCATGAACACAAGGTCGTAGCGCTCCTTGCTGGCCATGACGATGCGGGACAAATCCAGCAGCGGCAGGGCGCGCTTGTGACGTGCAATCTCTTTGCTGAAGAGCTCGAGCACACCATTGGCCGGGCGAAGCTCTACACGGAAGCCATCTGCCGGCTGGGGCAGCTCGCGGCGGGGCGCTGCATCGCGGTTGTTGCGACGGGGGGCACCCTGGCGGCGCGGAGCGCGTTCCATGGAGCCCTCTTGTTCCTCGCGGCGGGGGCGGGGGGCGCGGCGGTCAGTGTTGGGGCGGCGAGGGCCACCGCGGCGTTCGGGACGCTCCTCGGTGCGCGTTCTCGGCAGGGACGGTGCAGTATCGGCACCCGGCTTGGCCCAGGCAGGACCAAACTGGAAACCGGTCAGCTCGGAAAGGTCAAAGGGCGTGTTGCCCCCCTGTGTGCTGTCTTCCATATAGATTAAGTCAGTAAAAATCTGTAACTGTCCCTAGACTACAGCGAATTGCGCCAGATTGCAATCTTTTTTTGCATGGGATGGGCTAAAAACCTCGCTTTTATGCGTATTTTACCGCCGTTGGTCGGGAAAATGTGTTATTCATCGCTGAATTCCACACCGAGTAGGCATATATCATCATCCTGCCCGGGGTTCTGCGTGAAGCTGTGCATGGCAGCCAGCGAGAAATCGAGCATTTCTTTGATGTTTTGCGGTGCGTTCTCCATCAGGAAATTCATGACGCGAGCTACGCCGAATTCCTCGCCCTCGGGGTTGTGTGCCTCGGGCAGCCCGTCGGTGAAGAGCATGAGCTTCATGCCGGGTTCGAGCGTGAGGTCGCTTTCGCGGAAGGGTGCGTTCTCCAGCAGCCCCAGAGCAGGGGAGCGGCGCATGATGGGCTGGAATGCTTTGCCGTCCGCCCCGAGGATGATGGGTACCGGGTGCCCGGCGGTGGCGATGGTAAGCCTGCGCTTTTGTAAGTCGAAGTACACGTAGCAGGCTGTGGTGAACATTGTGAGGTTGGCTTTCTCGAAAATGCCCCACAGCTGGCGGTTGAGGCTGGAGAGGAACAGGCCAGGTGTGTCGGCCAGGCTGACGAATTGCTCCAGCAGGCCACGCAGCATGGAGGCAATGAGCGCTGCCCGTACACCATGCCCCATCACATCGCATATCAGCATGCCTACGCCGGATTCGCCCACGGGGAATACCTCAAAGCAGTCGCCGGCTACGCCGGTGCACGGCAGGTACATGTGGTGGAAGCGCGCCAGGTGGCGGCGCCCTGTCTCTTCATCTTTCCATTCGCGGTTCGGTATGCGCTGGGATTGCAGTGCCAGCTGAATCTCGCGGGCGAGGGATATTTCCTTTTCGAGCGCGCGGTTTCGTTGGTCGAGCTGTTCTGCGATACGCTGATAGCGTTGCTGGGCTTCGATAAGCTTGGTGACGTCCGATGAAATGCCGACAATGCCTTTGACCGTGCCATCGGGGGCATACCAGGGGAACTTGGAGAGGCGGCACCAGGAGCTCTCGCCATCCTTCCAGCTTTCCTTGTGGATGCGGTTGGTGATGGCTTTGCCTGTGCGCATGATTTCCAGCTCCTCCTGGCGTGCGACGTCTACCGTTTCGTCGGAGAAGAAGTGGGTGTCTTTGCAGCCAATGAGATCGGAGGGGGTGCGCACGCCCATTTTTCGGGCGGTTGCTTCATTGGCCATCACGAATCGCGATTCGCGGTTCTTATAGTAAATGTTGTCGGGCAGGTAGTTAATGAGGTTGCGGAACAAATCGCGATCCTCCATGGCGTGCAGGTCTGCCATCTTGCGGCGGGTGATGTCCACCCATACACCGACCAGCTGTACACCTTTCTTGTCGGCGTTGCGCTCGGCTAAGCCATTGACTCGTATCCATCGCCAGCCGCGAGAGCGCAGGTTGAGCAGGCGGACCTCCACGCGAAGTGGCGAGAATGTGGGGCGGTCCAGGTAGCGCTGCACGGCATTCATGAAGTATTGGCGGTCTTCCTCATGAATGGTGAGTTCCGGCTCGGTGAAGATATTGGGCGCAAATTCCTGCACCGGCAAGCCCATCATGCGCATGCACTGTTCGGTGTAGTAAATCTCACCACTTTCCACGTTCCAGCAGTATACGCCCTCCTCAGCCGCGCGCAGGGCTTTGCGCACCAGTCCCCAATTGAATACACCCGGCACGGAGGCTCGTGGCGGTTTATTGGATGAATCGCGGCTCATTGCCGTTATTTTTACGCTTTTTGCTGCAACTTTCAAGCATAATCTTTCATTTCGCTCTACTTTTTTCTTCCGCTGTGAGCATGGAAGGTGGCGGATGCTTTACAAGGTTCAGCAAAACTACCGATTGCTGAGATTATTTAATTTTTCCGTATCTTCTCTGTTGACATGTGATGCTGAGAGGAGTAGAATAACGGGCATGAAGTCGCGCATGGATGAGTTTGCTGAGTGGGGCACCGAAGTGGTGTTCGGGCGAGCTCATGGCTTTCGTGCGTGGATGCTGAAGTGTGCGCTGCGATTTGCGAGCTTCTTTTTCTACATTCTCGTTAAGCTGAGATTGTTTCTTTTCGGCTATCGAATTAAGACGGTGCATTACCTGGGCACCTTTGTGGTGAGCGTGGGAAATATCACAGCCGGTGGCACGGGTAAGACGCCTGTAGTAGAGTTCTTGTCGCGCACGCTGGCCTCGCGTGGCCGCAAGTGCGCCATTCTGACCCGCGGCTATAAGAGTGAGCCGTTGCGGGAGCCGCAGGAGTGGAACGATGCAAACGGCAAGCCCGTGCATAATCTGCCCAAGATTGCCAGTGATGGTGTTACGCGCTACCTGAGCCCGTTGTATGCGGGTGACGAGCCGTTCATGCTGGCTCGTAATCTGGATGGCGTGGCGGTGCTGGTGGACAAAGACCGCGTGAAGTCCGGTATCTTTGCTATTGAGCAGCTGGGTTCCAATACTCTTATTCTTGATGACGGCATGCAGTTCCTGAAGCTGAAGCACGAGATTGATATCGTGCTGGTGGACTGCGGTTTCCCCTTCGGCACGGGTTCATTGCTGCCCCGTGGCACTATGCGCGAGCCGCGTACCAGTCTGGCTCGTGCCAGCTACATCATCCTGACCAAGAGCGGTGGTAAGCCCCAGGGCGAGCTGATATCTACCATCCGCAAGTACAATAAGGTGGCGGATATTATCGTGACCAATCACGGCCCTTCGTACCTCGAAAATATCTTCACCGGTGAGCGTAAGCCGCTGGAATTCCTAGAGGGTAAGTACGTGGCCTGTATGAGTGGTATTGCCCGCCCGGAGAGCTTTGAAGGCTTGGTAGAGGGGCTGGGTGCCCATGTGGAGATTCGCCGCCGTTACCCGGACCACTACTGGTTCGACCAGGCTGACCTCGAGACCTTTGTGGAGCGCTGTGCCGACCGCGCGATGGATTTGATTGTCACTACGGAGAAGGACGCCGTGCGATTCCTGAAGCCGGGTGAGATGGAAGTGCCGATTTACTTCCTGCGTATTCAGATTGACATCGAGCAGGGGCAGGAATACTGGGACCGCATGATTGACCGCATTTGTGGTCTGGCTGCTCCTCAGCCCGCGCCCCAGTGGAGTGATAACGTGCTGTAAGTACGCTTACTCAATACGGCAGATGCCGGGGCGGGTGCAACGCAGGCCGAAGCATAGCCCGCAGAGGGCGAATAGGCTGTAAATGCCTGCCATCCATATGTCCGGGTGATTGCTCTGCATGGCGGGGCTCGCAGCCCAGGCCAGAAGCCCGCCGCCGATGAAGCCTATGCCTTGCGCCAAGCCGGATAAGGCAACTGTCGTCGCTTCATTCGCTGCGCTTTCTACGATGAGTGCCATGCCCAGTGCAAAAATGCAGCCCAGGCCAGTGCCGAGCAGGGCGGAGCATAGAGGCCATAGCTCCAGTGGCGCGAGCAATAGCCCCCAGCAACTCACGATAGAGAGCAATATGGCCAGTACCATCAGAACGGTGCGCCCGCCCACCCACTCCGCTATATGCGAGCTGAGCAAGGCGGCGGGGATTTGGAAGATGGTCGATATAGCGAGCACTAACCCAGCCTCCACCAGCGGTAAGCCCCGGCGGCGCATGAGAGTGGCCAGCCACACAATGAGTACCCACGCGCCTGCTACCCGGAATAGGTAGAAGAGGCTTACGTACCACGCCTTGCTTTGCCGTAGTAAGGGGGCTATGGGGGCGTGGAGTGTATGGCTCACGCTGCGTTGTGATGGCGAAAAGAGAATAAGCTCACCCCACAGCAGTGCTGCCAGCAGCAAGGGTAAGGCCCAGAACAGGAGCCCGTTTTGCCAGCCGCCCAACGCCAGGGCTACCGGGTCTGCCGCGCCGGAGCCCACTGCTGTACCTAGGCTGACGCATGCTGTGTACGCGCCGATGAGTTGCGGGAGGCAGTCCGGGAACTCCTGCTTTACAATCCCCAGAATAACGGAGCCGGTTATACCCAGCCCCAAGCCGATAATGATGGTGCCGCCGTACAATCCGGCAATGTGTCCGTAACTGCGCCACACTACGCCGCCGATGGCCAGCAGCAGGGCGTATATAATGAGAAGCCTCGGCCGGATGAGGCCGGTGAGTCGAGCCCCCAGCGGTGCCGCGATGCCGAGTGAGATGATAGGCAGCAGGCCGAATAGCCCGCTGCCATCGATGCTCAGCCCCAGGTCGCGCATCAGAAATACCAGCAGCGGATCCGCCGCCGAAAAGCTCATGCGGAGGTTAAAACTCACCAGCAAAAAGATGATGATAAAATGAATGCGTTGGTGCGAGGTCATCGCTTATTTCATTACACCTAACATGGTGCATGGGCAATCTATATCGCTACCATGCATCAGAAAAGGCTTGCCATTAGTTAAATATGTGATATAAATACCCCACACAACAACAGCAGAATATACAATCATGAATAAGTTTGCCTATCTCGCTCTTGCCGCCGTTCCTGCTATGGTAGCCCCCGCTTCTGCCCAAGAGCAGACATTTACCGTAAAGGATTACATTGATTCTCAGATGGCGCTTCTGGATGGCATGACGAAGCTGATGACTCTCGACACGATTGCCGAGAATCCT
>JAFOZZ010000049.1 GCA_017390945.1 Akkermansia sp. | reverse complement strand
TGTCTTCCGTATGGCGTATGAGGGCAAGCAGGTTACTGTTTCTCGTGCATGGAGGAGCGAATTCACGCGCTCAACCCTGCCACACCCGTGACCTGCTGCGGGCAGGAGCTCAATGGCGAAACCTACGCCATCGCCAAGTCCGATATGCTCATCCGTGGCGGCGACCCCGATAACATGCGCTACGGCAATACGCTGTCCGATGACCAGTTCGGCGGCTACAAGTTCCGCTACATCATCTCCAATCCGCCCTTCGGCATTGACTGGAAGCGCGAGAAAAAGGTGGTGGAAGATGAGCACGCACGTGGAGAGGCGGGTCGCTTCGCCCCCGGTCTGCCCAAGATTTCAGACGGCCAGCAGCTCTTCCTGCTCAACGGCCTCTCCAAGCTGGACAATGAAGGCCGCATGGCCATCATTCAGAACGGCTCGCCTCTGTTCAACGGCGATGCTGGTAGCGGCCCGTCTGAAATCCGCCGCTATATTCTGGAGCATGACTGGCTGGATGCCATCGTGCAGCTGCCCAATAATTCCTTCATGAACACCGGCATTGCCACCTATGTGTGGTTGCTTGCCCGCAATAAGCCTGAACACCGCCGCGGCAAGGTGCAGCTTATCGATGCGTCCCATTGCTTTGAGCCCCGCCGCAAATCCATCGGAGACAAGCGCAATGACATCACGGGGGCCTGCCGCCAGCTCATCATGCAGGCCTATGAAGCCTTTGAGCACGATGCCGTCTATGGTGACCCCGAGGGCATCTACTGCGAGAGTAAGGTATTTGAGACGCAGGAGTTCGGCTACAACAAGATTACCGTGGAGCGCCCCCAGCGCGACGAACAGGGCAATATCATCAAGAAGAAAGGCAAGCCTGTGGCGGATAAGTCCCTGCGTGACACCGAGAACGTGCCCATGACCGAGGACATCGCCACCTACATGGAGCGTGAAGTTCTGCCCTATGTGCCCGACGCATGGGTGGACGACAAGGCCACCAAGGTGGGCTACGAAATCCCCATGACTCGCTACTTCTACAAGTACCAGGCACCGGAGGCTGCGGATTCCATCGCCGCGCGTATCTCCACGCTGGAGGCTGATATAGCCGCATCCCTGAAAAATCTTTTCTCCTGATACTCCCATGAATGAGCTTTCTGCACAAACGGAGCTTTTCGACAACATTGCTCATATTATTGAGCAAGCGCGCCAACGCGTGCGCACGGCTGTCAATACGGCCATGGTGTACGCCTACTTTGAAATTGGCCGCCATATCGTGGAGCATGAGCAAAAGGGCGACACCCGCGCCGAATACGGTAAAGCTTTGCTGAAGGAGTTGTCGGCTAAGCTCACCGCTCGCTTCGGCGAGGGGTGGGGCTACGCGCAACTCAAAAACATACGCCAATTTTATTTGGTATATCAAGAAAAGGCTAATCAGCGATTAGCTTTTTCGGATAATTCTTCTGCTAAAAAAGCTAAACAGCGTTTAGCCTTTTTACAACCAACAGAAACTAAGACTCTTATCCTCTCTTGGTCTCACTACCTTGTCCTTATCCGCATCAAAGATGCCGCCGCCCGCAGCTTCTACGAAATTGAGTGCGCCGCCCAGAATTGGAGCGTGCGCCAACTGCAGCGGCAGGTGAACTCCTGTCTGTACGAGCGACTGGCCCTCAGCCGCAATAAGGATGAAGTCATGCGCCTCGCCAATGAGGGGCAAGCGGTTGCAAAGCCGACCGATGTCATTAAAGACCCCATCACGCTCGAATTTCTCGGGCTCAAGCCGGAGGAATCCTATACGGAATCCCGACTGGAGAACGCCATCATCACCCGCATGCGCGATTTCCTGCTCGAGATGGGCAAGGGCTTCCTCTTTGAAGCTCGCCAAAAGCGCTTCACCTTTAACGAGGAGCATTTCTACGTAGACCTTGTGTTCTACAACCGCCTGCTGCAATGCTACTGCCTCATCGACCTTAAGACCGATAAACTCACCCACCAGGACCTCGGGCAGATGCAGATGTACGTCAATTACTTTGACCGCCACGTCCGTCAGCCCTTCGAGAAACCCACCATCGGCATCCTCCTCTGCAAGGAGAAGAATGATGCCCTTGTGGAGCTGACTCTCCCCGCCGATGCTAATATCTATGCCTCCTCCTACGAACTTTACCTGCCGGATAAAGCACTCCTGCAAGCTAAAGTCCGCGAGTGGATTGCTGAATTCGAAGAACAAGAAAAACTTTCCTGATTCCCATGGCAAGACAGATGAAAGACAGCGGTGTGGAGTGGATTGGGGAGATTCCGGCGGAGTGGAGTTCCCGCAAATTAAAGACGTTAGTTCAAGAATCAAATTGCCTATTTATTGATGGCGACTGGATTGAAAGTAAGGACATCTCTCCAGATGGTATTCGATATTATACCACGGGTAATGTAGGGGACGGAGTCTTCAAAGAGCAAGGTGCAGGTTATATATCGGAAGATACATTTCAGCAACTTAATTGCACAGAAGTCAGAGGAGGCGATTTGGTGTTTTCTCGCTTAAATCTTCCCGTGGGGCGAGCGTGTATTATTCCAGCTATAGAAAGATGTGTGGTAGCTGTTGACATAGTCATAGCGAGATTAAATTCTCAATGCATCAATAAGTATGTTGTATATGCTACTATGTGTGATAGGTATCAGGCCTTAACCTCCATTTTAGCAAGAGGTACAACAATGCAACGGATAAGCAGAACTCAAATGGGCAACATCTATTTCCCCATGCCGAGTTATGCAGAGCAAAAAAGCATTATCATTTACCTTGACTCTAAATGCACCGAGATTGACAAGGTAGTAGAGCAAACCCGTGCGACGATTGAGGAGTACAAGAAGCTCAAGCAGGCTATCATCACCGAGGCTGTGACCAAAGGTGTGCGAGGTCCCCGACCCATGAAGCCCAGCGGTGTAGAATGGATTGGTGATATCCCGGAGGAGTGGAATGTTTGTAATATAAAGCTCGGCGTTTCTAAGGTCGGTAGTGGCAAAACACCGTCAGGTGGTGCGGAGGTGTATCTTAATGAAGGAGTTCTTTTTCTTCGCAGCCAGAACATCTATGATACGGGGCTCCAGTTAGACAATGCAACATATATTTCTGAATCTACAGATGAGGAAATGAGTAGCACCCGCGTATATGCTGGGGACGTTTTGTTAAATATTACGGGCGGCTCCATAGGTAGATGCTGTGTGTACCCTGCTGATTTGCCCCCTGCTAACGTGAATCAGCACGTGTGCATCATACGAACCGTAAATAGTATTTTTACTGCCGATTATATGCACTACTTTTGGATATCGTTTGCCGGAAAAACGTCTATTCAGTTATCCCAGACCGGAGGTAACCGTGAAGGTATGAGCGCCGATGCCATAAAGAATACGCTCATCCCCCGAATGGATATCTCTGAACAGCAAGAAATAACTACTTACCTCGACACCAAATGCGCCGAGATTGACCGCATCATCGAGAAGAAGGAGCAGCTCATAGAGGAGCTTGGAAGCTACAAGAAATCGCTTATTTACGAATACGTCACCGGCAAGAAAGAAGTAACTCAAAAATGAACATGGAACTAAAAGTACCATGTTCGAACAATTCTATAATCAACAAGTAACGATGAATAAGCAAGGAGAATTATTTCATTTTGAAGAGGAATCTCGACATCCGGAAATCATCATTTACGGAGACGGCACCTTGCGTTTGGATGTGCGAATGGAAGATGAGACGGTATGGCTGAGTCAGCAACAAATGGCTGATTTATATCAGACAACGCGACGCAATGTCAACAAGCACATCTTAAATATCTACGCAGAGGGAGAATTAGCTGAGGCATCAACTACGCGAGAGATTGTGCAGACCCGGCAAGAAGGGCGGCGAGAAGTAACGCGCAGCGTGACGCTGTATAACCTAGACATGATTATCTCGGTTGGATATCGTGTAAAATCCCTGCTTGCCACGAGATTTCGCCAGTGGGCAACGGCTCGGTTGACGGAATACATCCGCAAGGGGTTCACCATGGATGATGCCCGGTTAAAGGAATTGGGCGGTGGCGGTTACTGGAAAGAGCTGCTGGATCGCATCCGCGACATCCGCTCGTCGGAGAAAGTCATGTTCCGGCAAGTACTGGACCTGTATGCCACCAGTGCAGACTACGACCCCAAAAGCGACATCAGCCGCAAGTTCTTCAGCATTGTACAGAATAAGTTTCACTACGCGGCACATGGACAGACGGCAGCAGAGGTTATCTACGACCGCGCGGATGCACACAAGCCATTCATGGGATTGCAGACCTTCAGCGGCTCCTTCCCCCTGCTGAAAGATGCGCAGATAGCCAAAAACTACCTGACGGAAGAGGAACTGAAAGCGCTGAATAATCTGGTATCCGGTTATTTTGACTTTGCCGAGCTGGCAGCACGGCGTCACCGAGTGATGCGTATGGAGGATTACCTGAAGCAGCTGGATAGCCTACTGACAAGCATAGGAGAACAGGTGTTGGAGCACATCGGCCATGTAAGCCATGAGCAGGCCATGCAAAAAGCTGAGAGGGAGTATCGAATCTATCAACAGATTGAACTCTCACCGGTGGAACGTGACTATTTATTGAGCATATCAGAGCTCAAACAAACTGCTGTAATAGGGAAGAATAAAAAAGGATAAGAAATTATAAAATTTTCCACAAATACTTTTGCTCAGATAGAAAGAAAATAATCGAAGTAGGAAGAAAAACTTCCTAGTTGGTGAAAAAAGAAAACACATACAGCGGAAATGAAAGAGAAAGATTTTGAAGCCCATATTGAGGCCGCACTGACGTCACCCACGGGCGGGTTGACCAAGGGCACGGATACGTATGACTGCGCCACAGCTCTGTACCGGAACACCTTGCTGAGCTTTGTGCAGGAGACACAGCCGAAAGCGTGGAAGAAATACACCCGCCTGGTGACACGCAACCCGGAGGAGGCCTTCATCAAGGCCTTCAACGAGCGTTGCACCAAAGACGGCCTGCTGCATGTGCTGCGCAACGGCTTTGACGCCGTGGGGGCGCGTTTCCGAGTGTGCTACTTTCGCCCCGAGAGCAATCTGAACGAGGAGCACGAGCGCCTGTACCGCGCCAACAAAGTGGAAGCCTACCGCCAGTGGTACTACAGCGAGAAGTGCAAGAACTCGGTGGACATGGTACTGGTCCTCAACGGTATCCCCGTGTTTGCGCTGGAGCTGAAGAACCAGCTCACGGGGCAGAATATCGACAATGCCCGCTGGCAGTGGAAGAACGACCGCGACCCGAACGAGCGCTGCTTCGGGTTCAATTTCCGCATCCTGAGCTATTTCTGCGTTGATCTCTACGAGGCCTGCATGGCCACGAAGCTGGCGGACAAGCATACGTACTTCCTGCCGTTCAACCAGGGCAGCGCGGGCGCAGGCAAAAACGGTGGCGCCGGTAACCCCGCCGCCGCGGACGGTGATTTTGCCGTATCCTATATCTGGCGCGAGGTGTTCCAACGCGACAGCCTGATGGATATTCTGCACCGCTTCATGAACCTTGAGACCAAGGAGGAGAAGGTGCGCCGCAAGAACGGCAAGGAGGATAAAGTGGTGAAGAAAACGCTCATCTTCCCCCGTTACCACCAGCTGGACGTTGTCCGCAAACTCGTGGCGCACGTGAAGCAGCACGGCAGCGGCAGCAACTACCTGATTCAGCATAGCGCGGGCAGCGGCAAGTCGAACTCCATCGCATGGGTAGCCCACCGCCTTTCTACTCTTTTCGATGCGGAGAGCCAGCCCATCTTCAGCAGCGTGATTGTGGTGACCGACCGCACCGTGCTGGATGCCCAGCTGCGTAACACTATCTCGGGGCATGACCATACCCGCGGCGTCATTGCCGCCATCGATGATGAAAAGACCTCTCAGGACCTGAAGGAAGCCATCAATGCCGGAGCCCGCATCATCATCACCACGCTGCAGAAGTTCCCCGTGATTTATCGCGAGGTGATTCATTAT
Source organism: Akkermansia sp. (assembly GCA_017390945.1). Lineage (GTDB taxonomy): Bacteria > Verrucomicrobiota > Verrucomicrobiia > Verrucomicrobiales > Akkermansiaceae > Akkermansia. The sequence continues at coordinate 548 of JAFOZZ010000049.1, read as the reverse complement.
GAGGGGCGCAGGTACGGCATCATTATCGACGAGGCGCACTCCTCGCAAGGCGGTAGTGCTGCCGCCAAGATGAAGGCGGCACTGGCGGACACCCGTGCCGCGCTGGAGCAATACGCCGAGGAGGAGGAACTGGACGCCGAAGCCAACGATGCCGAGAACAAGCTGGTGCAGGAAATCCTGAGCCAGGGCAAGCACGATAACCTCTCGTTCTTCGCCTTTACCGCCACGCCGAAGGATACCACCCTGCAGCAATTCTGTGAACAGGGGCCGGACGGCAAGTGGCACCCCTTCCACGTGTACAGCATGCGTCAGGCCATTGAGGAGGGATTCATCCTCGACGTGCTGCAGAACTACACCACGTACAAGACCTGCTGCAAGCTCATCCGCACCGCCGAGGAGAACGAGGAAATGGCCAGCAGCAAGGCCGCACGGCTCATACGCCAATACGCCACGCTGCACCCGGAGAATATCCGCCAGAAATCGGAAATCATCGTGGAGACCTTCCTTGAAACCACGCGCCACAAAATCGGCGGCAAAGGTAAGATGAT
>JAFOZZ010000048.1 GCA_017390945.1 Akkermansia sp. | reverse complement strand
GGGCTAAAAACGGCGCTTTTTGCAAAAAAATGCAAGAAAATGTAAAATTGTTGTTGACATTCGCGTGAACTTTGCTATACTATGCGCACCGCAACAGCGGTAACAAACCAAAAAGGCAAAGCGCCCGTAGCTCAATTGGATAGAGCATCTGACTACGGATCAGAAGGTTTGGGGTTCGAATCCCTGCGGGCGTGCTTCCTTAATCCAGAGGCCTTCGGGCTCAGAAAATGCCGGTCGTGTTCAACGGAACCGGCTTTTTTTGACTCTAATTCCTCAGGTGCGGGGAAACTCGCAAATCATTGCATGGGGGCGTCCCGGTTTCGACTGAACATTCGAGGCGCCGGCTGCATGTGGAGGTTGATCGGCTGGCCTCCTTAAAAGCCGCTCAAACAATCAAATGCCTATTCCAAGAACGAATACGCAATGGCTGCGTAACTAACGCGCCCGATTCAACGCCTGACGCCTACTAAGGCCGCGAATCCTAGCTCAGTAGGCAGGTGCCGTGCGGGGGAACCGCGTACGGTATGACATCCACAGGTTCCTGGCTTGGTGGAAGGCCGACGCAGAGCGGACCACCGGTGAGAGCAGCAATCTGCGTCTGAACATGGAGATGCTTGCGTCAACAGTGTCCAGGACAGGGGTTCGACTCCCCTCGCCTCCATCGCAAAAGCCGCACAACTAATAGCAAGTTGTGCGGCTTTTCAATTAGTTAGGCGGTTTTGCTCTTGCTAAAATGTCTATATCGTGCTAAAGGTGGGGTACAGTTTTGGGGGCAATAGCAAAAGCTTGCCATGAGGTCAGGTCTGTGGTAATATGGCTCGTACTTGATATTCTGCAAGATTATGAATAAGCCGTACGAATCTGTTCTGTCGCTTACGCCGGAGTCCGTTGCTGGCATGGCGCCGGTCGAGCTGCGCAAACTTGCCGCCAAGGAGATACACGCATTGCTGGCGAAGTACCAGGAGGAGGGGCGAGCACGCAGCTGGTTTTCAGCTATGTTGCTTGGTGTGGTGTTGCCCCACTTTTTCGGCTCGGCTCGCGATGCCGGGTGCGGGTGTCTGAATATCGCAGTGCCGTTTCTGGGGCTGGGGCATCTGGTGAGCCGTTCCTATATCATGTGGGTGCTGCAGCTGGCGCTTTGCATGGGAGTGCCTTTCATGCTGTGGCCGGGGCATGACCAGTTCTGGTACGCCATTGGGGTGTCCTATGCCCTGGGAATTCTATTGAATCTTCTCTCGTTTTTTGTGTTGAAGAAAATTGCCTTTGTGCTGCACTGGCTGCACCTGGCGCGTAAGGTGCGCCGCGGGCTTGCCGGCCTGTATGCCGGCGCCCGGGAGCTGGTGCGACCATTCTTTGCAAAGGAGGCGGAGTATACTGCATTCTGCGACGAACTGGATACTCGTGAAGTCTGGTATAACCATTTGCTGCAATCCATTTGTCCCGGAAAAATTGATGAACGCAGACAATGAGGGGCTGCCGGGGGCGCGGGTTATGCGGCTGTGGTCCCTGCTGCTTGCAGAATTGTTCCTTGCTGGCGAATAGATACCCGTGTTGAGCCTCGGAAATCCTTTAGTATGAATCAGAGGTGACCAGCCAGTCGTTTTCGGCGGCGTTGTAGAAGAAGTAATAGCTGCCGGCGTCGGCAATTTCCAGCCCTGCGGCTTCGTCGAAGCTGAGCTGCATTACAAAGGGGTAGTCATCAATCTCACCACCATCCTGAATAAAGGTTGGGTAGCAGCCCAGCTTGTGGGTTTCGTAAATGGCGTGCAGTTCGGGATTGGTGAAGTGCCTGGCGGGGAATTTTGGGCTCACCTAGGGGTACACTATTTATCTTAACAGCTTTCCAGCTTGCTGATAACGGATTTTGCGGTCTGTGCGATATCGGCCTGTTGGAGCAGCCAGGAGACAATGACCACGCGCTTTGCGCCTGCTTGCAGAACGACCGGCAAGGTGGTGCCATTGACGCCGCCGATGCAGAACATGGGCATATCGCCGGCGTATTCCTGAGCGGCGGCAATATCTTGCAAGCCGATGGAGGGGCGACCGGGCTTGGTGCCGGTGGGGAACAGGGGTCCGAAGCCGATGTAGTCCGCGCCCTCCCGCTTAGCCTGCTGAGCTTGTTCCAGACTGTGGGTAGAGCGCCCCACCAGTACGCCTGCGCCGACAATCTGGCGCACCTCGGCCAGGCTGCCGCCATCCTGCCCTACGTGTACGGCATCCGCGCCGATTTCTGCCGCCATATCCGGGTAATCATTCAGCACGAAAATGGCCCCTCGCTCCCGACAGATGGTCTGCATTTCAATAGCCCATGCCTTTACCAAGGGAAGTTCTTTTCCTTTAGCGCGGAGCTGGATGATTCTCACCCCTCCGTCAATCAGCGCATGGGTACGCGCTGCCACTTGTTCCGGCTCCGTATAGCCCATGTCCACAATGCCGTAAAGACGACAACTTGCGAGAAGATTCTTCATAGCTGAATCCTGCCATAAAATGCCGCGCGCTACAAGCAAAAAGGGTGCCTTTTGCCAAGAATGACGCAGTGGCGGCTTGCGGGTGCAAGGTTGTGGAACTATGATATTAGCATCATGGAAACATTGGTATCGAGTGGCATTATTGAGTCGTATTTCAACAAATTGCAGAGCAACCTGGTGCTGGACGCCGCGATTGTAGGCGGCGGTCCTTCCGGCATTGTGGCTGCGTATTATCTGGCAAAGGCCGGCCACAAGGTGGCGCTGTTTGACCGCAAGCTTTCCCCCGGCGGTGGTATGTGGGGTGGTGCCATGATGTTCAATGACATTGTGGTGCAGGAGGAGGCCATGCCCATTGTCCGTGAGCTGGGACTGACATACAAGCCTTACCGGGATGGTACCTACATCATTGATTCCGTACATGCTACGGCAGGCTTGCTCTACAAAGCGACCCAGGCTGGCGCTACCATTTTTAACTGCTATTCCGTCGAAGACGTGGTGTACAAGCAAGGCCGCGTAGGTGGTGTGGTGGTGAACTGGACACCCGTGCTGCGCGAGGGGCTCCATGTCGACCCGCTGACCATTATTGCCAAGACGGTACTGGATGGCACTGGCCATGATTGTGAGATTGCCAAGACTGTCGCACGTAAGAACGGCGTGAAGCTCAACACCCCCACGGGTGGCGTGGTGGGCGAAATGAGCATGGATGCCGCTGAGGGCGAGCGCTCTACTATCGACAACACCAAGGAGATTTATCCCGGCCTCTTTGTTTCCGGCATGGCAGCCAACGGCGTCAGCGGCAGCTTCCGCATGGGCCCGATTTTCGGCGGCATGCTGATGAGTGGCAAGAAGGCTGCGGAGCTGATGAGCGAAAGCATTATGCAGTAACGTAGACGTTACTGCAAAAGTACGAGGGACGAGGTGCGAAGGACGAAGTACTAGCTAGTCGCCTGTCGCCGAAAGGGGGAAGCTAAGCAAACTCCAAACTTAACGCCCGCGCCTTAAAGCGCGGAGCATAAGCCTTAGTAAAGCTTTGCTTTCCCCTGCGCCGAACGGCGCCTAACTTAAAACTTCGTCCTCGGAATTCGTCCTTCGTCCTTCTGTTTGATTACTTCATTTCGTTGTCTCGAAGTTCTTGCGTCAGTTTCATGGCGCAGAAGTCCGGGCCGCACATGGAGCAGAAGTGGGCTTTCTTAGCGTTGGCGTGCGGTAAGGTCAGGTCATGGTATGAGCGCGCTTTGTGCGGGTCGAGGGAGAGATTGAACTGGTCTTCCCAACGGAACTCAAAGCGGGCTTTGGCCAGGGCGTTGTCGCGCAGTTGTGCGCCGGGGTGCCCCTTAGCCAGGTCGGCGGCGTGGGCGGCAAGCTTGTAGGTAACAACGCCCTCGCGCACGTCTTCCTTGTCCGGCAGCCCCAGGTGTTCCTTACGCGTCACATAGCAAAGCATGGCGCACCCTCTCTGGGCAATGATGGCACCGCCGAGAGCACCCGTGATGTGGTCGTACCCCGGTGCAATGTCCGTAGCCAGCGGCCCGAGGGTGTAGAAGGGCGCCTCGTAGCACCACTCCAGCTGCTTGCGCATGTTTTCCGGTACGAGGTGCAGCGGTACGTGGCCGGGGCCTTCATTCATGACCTGCACGCCCTTATCCCATGCACGGCGGGTCAGCTCGCCCTGCACCTCCAGCTCGGCCAGCTGGGCAAAGTCGTTCGCATCCGCAATACTGCCCGGGCGCAGGCCGTCGCCGATGGAGATGGCGACATCGTAAGTAGCGAGGATATCGCAGATTTCGTCCCAATGCGTGTAGAGGAAGTTTTCCTGCTTGTGTATCATCATCCATTTGGCAATGATGGAGCCGCCGCGGGAGACGATACCTGTGGCGCGATTGGCCGTGTGGTAGACAAATCGCTCCAAAAGAGCCGCATGCACGGTAACGTAGTCCACCCCCTGGCGAGCTTGCTCGATGAGCGTATCGCGGAAGATGGGCCAGCTCAGGTGCTCGACGCGGCCGCTGCATTTTTCCAGGCTCTGGTACATGGGTACCGTGCCGATGGGGACAGGGCTGTTGCGCAGAATCCACTCGCGTGTTTTGTGAATGTCCTTGCCGGTGGATAAATCCATGACGGTATCGGCGCCCCAGTGGATAGCCCAGCGGAGTTTCTCCACTTCTTCCTCGATGCCGGACGTAATGGCGGAGTTGCCGATATTGGCATTGATTTTGCAGAGGAAATTGCGGCCGATAATCATGGGCTCGGCTTCGGGGTGGTTGATATTGGCCGGTATGAGGGCGCGCCCAGCTGCTATCTCATCGCGCACGAACTCCGGGGTAAAGAATGCAGGCATATTGCCCCCGCGTGTCTCAGCCGGGTGCTGGTAGTGCAGCTGGGAGCGGCGCTCCAGGCTGCGCGGCGAAAAGCCCGGCGTGGCCTCCAGCTCGCTGGGGCGGGGCATGCCGGTGCCTAGCTCATCCAGCAGCTGCTGGGCGGCCTCCGGGCGCGACTTGGGGCTGGGGAACTTGTCGTAAATCGCTTTGAAGGCTTCCTCTCGCCCCAGGTTTTCGCGAATGGCTACATACTCCATCTCCGGCGTGATGATGCCCTTGCGGGCGTATTCTCGCTGCGTAGGTGCCTGCTTCACATCGGTGGCGACGAGTGCGCCATCGGCATCGCGGTACACATCGCCACGGGACAGAATCCACTCCTCGCGCAAGCGGGGGAGACCTTGCTCCGCCCGGCCATGAAAACTCTCATCGCCCCAGGCACCTGAACAGTCGTAAATCCTGACGGGGGCGTTGGATTCTGTCTGGCCGTCCGGAAAGACAGAATCCGACAGCTCGACCTCGCGCATGGCTACCTTGACATCAGGGAACAACGCCCCCGGCACATAAATGCGGCGGGAACCGGGATACTTGAGTTCATCGGCTTTCATGGTTTTTATTCTATCATATGGTGCGGAAAGGCTGCAAGTTGTTAGCGCGTCGTACAGATGCTATGTAGCAAAAAAATCCCCTGCCGGCATGGTGCCGACAGGGGCGTAAAAGTGTTAGGTTGTGATGATTAATTGGTAAAGGCGACACCCTGGGCGTCCTTGGTCACGGTGATGATTTCGACGATAGCCCAAATCCAGCTGGCCCAGGAGAGGGTGCCGAGGCTGAGCACGCTGATAAGGAGCTGGGCGATACCCTTGCCGGTGTAGCCGGCGTAGAAGTTGTGAATACCCAGAGAGCCGATGAGAACACCGAGCAGGATGTAGGCAAGACGAGATTTAGGCATGGATGATATGGAGTTAGTAGGTTAGTAATAGTTGCTTAGAGCACATACATACTAACCTATTATGCGCGAGAATGCAACAAAAAAGCGCGCCCGAGGGGGCGCGCTTGCTGTTAGAAGTGGGTGCGGGAGTTACTTTTTGGTAACATTGCGCATATTGGCCTGGCGCTTCTGCTCCTCAAGGGCCTTCTGCTGCTCTTCCATCATGCGCTGCATGCGGTCGAGGAAACCGCCCTTCTTGGGCTGCTTACGCTTCTTGGGGTCCACCTTTTCGAGGGTGGGCTGGGGCAGGCGGCGGATGATGAGCGTCTGGATGATGGAGATGATGTTGGTGGTGGTCCAGTACAGAGCCAGAGCGCTGGGATAGGTGTAACAGAAGAGGAAGAACATGACGGGCATGAACTTCATAATCTTCTGCTGCGTGGGGTCGCCGGCCTGGGGCGTCATCTTCATCATGAATATCATGGAGGCGGCCATGACGAAGGGCAGCACGTTGATGGCGGGCTCCCAGCCCATAATGGTGAAGGGCAGGGTGTAAACGGTATCCATCTGCGAGAGGTCGGTCACCCAGCCCAGGAAGGGGGCGCCACGCAGCTCAGCAGCCGTTTGCAGCACGTAGAAGAAGGCGAAGAAGATGGGAATCTGCAGGAACATGGGCAGGCAGCCACCGAAGGGGGAGATGCCGTACTGGCGGTACAGGTTCATCATCTCCATGGAGACCTTCTGCTGGTCGTTGGGGTACTTCTCCTTGAGCTCCTTCATCATGGGCTGCAGGAGGCTCATGCGCTTCATGCTGGTGTAGCTCTTGCGGTAGAGCGGCCAGATGATGAGACGTACCACGAAGGTCATGGCCACAATAGCCCAACCCCAGTTGCCGAACCAGTCGTGGAAGATGTTGATGAGCCAGTTCATGGGGTAGCTGATGAGGTACAGCCAGCCGTAGTCCATAATCTGCTCAATGCGGGGGATGTCGTGAGTCATGTCCTCAAGCATGAGGTTGAGCTTGGGACCGGTGAAGATTTTGTAAGACAGGGAGCGCACACCGCCGGGCATGTCGGCTGTCTTGGGGGAGAGGGTGAAGTCCGGTACACCGGCGGCTACCTCTACGCCATCTACCTCCTCGTTGGTGACGGGGAGCTTATAGCGGGTGGGGGCTGCGTACCAAGCGTTGTTGCCGCTGTTGGCGGAGGGCATCACCACGGTGGAGTAGTACTGGCTCATGGTGCCGACCCACTTGAGGTCCTTGCAGCCCGTGGTATAGATGCGGGACTTGGCGGAGCCGAAGAAGGGATCAAAGGAACCGCGGTTCTCCTTCTCGAAGTCGCCGTTCTCCAGGCGGATGTAGTGGGTGTAGATGCTACCCTCGGCGTGGTTAATCTGGCTCATGCCGCCAGCGTAGAGACCCCAGTTGGCAGCGGTGAGGGGTACGCCACCTACGTTCTGCACGTCCACGGTCAGGTTGAGCACGTAGGCGTTGCCGTCGAGCGTCTTGTCGCCCTGTTGCAGGGGGGCGAGGGCGTAAATCTTGCGTACCATGAGGTCGCCCATGCGAGCGATGATGGCCACCTGTTTATCATTGGTCAGATCGGGGATGACGCTGTAGGTGGTCTGGTCGAAGGCGGGGGCGGCATCATTGCTCAGGCGGAACATGAGGGTGCCGATACCCTGGGGCACGTTGCCGTTGATGCTGACGTCGCCGCGCAGCTCCTCCTTGGTGCTGTTGATGGCCTGGCCCAGCATGTCCACGCATTTCACGCTACCACCGATGTCCTGGATGGTGTAGCGAGCCACGGGCTTGCCCGCAGCATCATGCGAGGTAAGGGTGGCGATGGTCTGGGGCACCGGTACGGCCGGTGTAGCATAGGCCGGAGTGGCGGGCGTAGTGGCCTGCTGCGGTGCAGCGGGCTGCTCGGCTATGGGAGTGGCCGGGGCTGTCTGAGCCTGCGGAGCGGGGGCGGGGGGCGGTGTCTGGTTGCTGGTATACCACCAGTTGACGCCCAGCAGCGCGATGCAGGAGCCTACAACGATGATTGATGTCTTATCCATAAACTTAACGGGGTAGGGTTAGAAAAGGGTTATTTGGGTGTGCGGGGCGGGACGGGGTCGTGTCCGCAGCCGCCCCAGGGATTGCAGCGCAAGATGCGCCAAATGCCAAGTGCCGCACCTTTCAGTGCACCGTGTTCTTCCACGGCTTGTATGAAGTAGGTGCTACAACTCGGCGTAAAACGACAGCCAGCCATGGGGCCGGCCAGTATGTGGAGTGGCCGGCTCAGAAAGCGCTTGTAAAAGCGAACGGGGGCTATCAGGAGGCGTTTGAGCATGGCGTTACCCGCGTGCGGGTGGCGCGGGCGAGCAATTTGCAGAAGTCTTTTTCCAGGCCGGCGTAGTCAGTCATAGCTGCACGGTTGCGAACGACGATGACGACGTACTGCCCCTTGGCCAGCGGGTCGCCGTGAGCGCGCAGAATCTCGCGCACGCGCCTACGCAACAGATTGCGCAGCACCGCATGCCCGATACGCTTGGTGGTGATGATGCCGAAACGAGACGAGGCCTCGGCATCGGGCAGGGGAGCCGTGCTGAGAATAAGGAAACGCCCTGCTTCAGATTTGCCGGCTTTGCGAACCATGGCGAACTCGGAAGCCCGCTTCATGGTGTTACTCCGCCTGAGCTGCATCTTACAACAGGACGTTGCGTGTTGCTCCAGAGCTGCCGGATGGCTATGCCACCTGGCAACTCATAGTGAATTAAACACCGTGCTGAACAGTGTGGCGCTTGTAGTGGATCTCCACACCCTTGGGCAGAAGGCGCTTGCGGCCCTTGGCACGACGACGGGCGAGGATGGCACGACCATTCTTGGAAGCCATGCGTGCGCGGAAACCGAACTGGCGCTTGCGGCAGCGCTTGGAAGGCTGGTATGTTCTCTTGCTCATATTGATGTATGGTTACGTTTGAAGTTTAAAGTCTGCTGTGGCCGCTGCGCGCGGTCGGGGTGAGGTATGATACTCAAAAATCGGCGCTTGTCAAGCACCGATTCTTGTTTTTTGTGATTTTTCTATAATTTACAGCTGCAATCAAGCCTCTGATACCATGAATTTGAGTTCACCTTCGCAGGTCACTTCGCCGTTCACGAGGCAGCGTGCATTGCATACGCCGATAGAACCGCGCATCTTGACGAGCTCGGCTTCGATGATAAGTACATCGCCCGGTACAACCGGCTTGCGCCATTTCACCTTATCGCAGCTCATGAAGTAGCCAATCTTGCCCATGTTCTCCGGCAGGCGCAGCATGAGTATGGAACCCACCTGAGCCATGGCCTCCAGCTGCAGCACACCGGGCATGACCGGCTTGCCGGGGAAGTGGCCCTGGAAGAACTGCTCGTTCATGGTGACGTTCTTTTGGCCGATGCACTTGGTGTCGCCCTCGAAGGAGAGGACGCGGTCGACCATGAGGAAGGGATAGCGGTGCGGCAGGAGCTTGATGACCTCCGTGGTATCCAGTACGGTATCGCCCTGGGGGAAGAGGAACGGCTTGGGACGCATGGCCTCCATGCTGTCGAACTTCTTCTGCAGAGCGGAAGCCATCTGGGTATTGATGCCGTGGCCGGGCATGATAGCTATTACGTGGCCCAGGATGCGGTGGCCGTTGAGAATGAGGTCGCCAATCATGTCCATGGCCTTGTGGCGGGCGCATTCGTTGTGGAAGCGCAGGCCGCCGGCGCAGATGTACTGGTCACCCTTAATCAGAATAGCGTTGTCGAGCGTGCCGCCTTTGATGAGCCCTTTGTCGAGCAATGGCTGTACGTCCTCGTAGAAGCAGAAGGTGCGGGCGGTGGAGAGCTCCTTCTCGTAGGTGGTGGGGTTCACCTCGGTGGTGAAGAACTGGGTGACGCGGCCTTCGGGGCCTACGGCAGTGACGGACACGCGGAACTTTTTGTCCGGCATGATGATGATGCGGCTACCGTTCTTGTTCTCCACCTGAATGGGCTCGCGGATTTCCCATACGTGGCAGGGAACATCCTGCTCCTCGATGCCGGCCTGCTTGATGAGCTCGACATAGGGGGAAGCGGAGCCATCGCCGATGGGGGGCTCATTGCTGTCCATCTCGATGATGGCGTTGTCCACACCCATACCGGTGAGGGCGGAGAGGATGTGCTCCACGGTGTGTACCTTCACGGAGCCCTCGGCCAGAGTGGTGGCGCGCTCTACCGTCTGCACCTTAGCCGCAGAGGCATCGATGAAGGGTTTGTCCGGCAAGTCAATGCGTCGGAACTTGAAGCCGGTATTGGGCTCTGCCGGCTTAATGGTGAGCTTGACGGGCAGACCCGTGTGAAGCGACGTGCCCTGAATAGAGGCACACTTGCTGAGTGTTCGTTGCATCTGAATAGCCATATCGTGCTTGCATTTTACACAATTTTTTTTGTTTTGTGAAGCTCAAAATTGTTCTAAAAAGGAAAAAGTTTGAGTTTACTTCACGAAAAGGCGGTCAAACGGCGTAGGAATGGGTTGCGGAGGCGCATTGTGCAAGACGGACTACTCATGATATTGGGAAAAATAAGGTAGAGATTTGGGGGCAGCTCACTGTAGAAAGAATGGAATCGGCAAAAAATTAGGCTTGCTATTTGATGCAAAAAGGAGTAGTATCGCGCCCCGCTTAAAATTGAGCGGCATATATTATGGAGATGAATTTTGCGACCTGTGCCGCTCTGGTAGTGTTTTTGATTACGTATGCGCTGATTGTGTCAGAGCAAGTGCACCGCACTGTGATTGCGCTGTTTGGCGCAATGATTATGGTGGTACTGGGGGTGATTACGCAGGAGCAGGCGATTGCTCACATTGATTTCAACACGCTGGCACTGCTGATTGGCATGATGATTCAGGTGCTCATCCTCAGTAAGACCGGCCTATTCCGCTACTTGGCTGTGATGGCGGCTCAGAAGACGCGTGGTAATCCGGTGGCTTTGCTGGTGAGCCTGTCGGTTATTGTGGCTATCTGTTCGGCGTTCCTGGACAATGTGACGACCGTGCTGCTCACCGTGCCGCTTACCTTTACGCTGACGAAGGATTTGCGCATCTCGCCGATGCCGTTTGTGATTGCCCAGATTTTTGCGTCCAACATCGGCGGTACGGCCACCATGATTGGCGACCCGCCCAATATCATGATTGCCAGCTCGGTGAAAGGCATGGATTTCATGGCTTTCATTTCCAATCTGGCTCTGCCTTGTTCTATTATTTTTGTTATCACAATGGGGCTGCTGGTATTTATTTACCGCAACAAGCTGGTGTGTGACCCTAAGGTGCAGCAGCGTGTGATGAAGATTAAGAGGAAGGGGCTTATTCGTAGTAAGACCTTGCTGATTAAATGTTTGATTACTCTGGGTGTCACGATTGCTCTGTTCTGTCTGCATGGGCAGATTCCCGGCTGGACGCTGGAGAGCGGCACGGTGGCTGTGGTGGGTGCCTCGCTGCTGATGCTGATGGTGATGCCGCGCCGTGAGAAGGTGCTGGAGCTGATTTTCTCCAAGGTGGAGTGGACGACGATTTTCTTCTTCATCGGCCTCTTTGTGCTGGTGGGTGGCCTGCAGGTGAACGGTATCATCAAATGGCTGGCCATGCAGACCATGGATCTGACCGGCGGCGATATGACGGTGACGACCATGGCCGTGCTGTGGCTGAGTGCTATCATGTCTGCCTTTGTAGACAATATCCCCTTCGTGGCTACCATGATTCCGCTCATTAAGGATATGGGCACGATGGGCATCAGCAATTTGGAACCGCTGTGGTGGGCTCTCTCGCTGGGGGCTTGCCTGGGTGGTAATGGTACGGTGATTGGTGCCAGCGCCAATGTGGTGGCTCTTTCGCTTGCCCGCAAGCATGGGTTGCAGGTGAGCTTCTGGGGCTTCATGAAGGTGGGCTTCCCCCTCATGCTGCTCTCCATTGTGTTGGCCGGCGTTTATCTGTACATCGCGTTCCTTTAAAGTCGTTGTAACAATGAGATAACCAAAAGAATGGTTTTCTTTCGAGAGCTGTGAGTCAGCGGCTCTCCTCACTTATAAACCCGCGCAAGTGCGGGCTTAAATGCACGGCGGGCATGCGCCCTCGGAATTCGAGAGTCCCGGAAGGGCGCCAGCTAATAGCGCGGGGTGGAGCCGCTCCGCGACGGAACCCCGGGTATGGGAGAACAAAAATATATGAACCCCGAGCGTGGCGAGTGGGTGGCAGCTGAGCCGGGTTGTACCTCGTACAGCTTTCCGTATCAGATGTTTTCAATAATCCCCATGGCATAGGGGGCTGCCGGTGAGCTCAGCGGCATGAGCACCCACAGGAACGGGTGGTCGCACACCAGTGTATCGGCCGGTATGGGCGGAGCGCTCGCTGCGTGGGCGGACTCGCGTAGCTCGATGGAGTAGCGCTGGAGGATAGCGCTCAGCGGGTAAGGAGCCTTGTTGGTCAGCTTGCCAAAGGGGGCTGCCGAGGTAAGCAGGTGCTCGGTACCCAGCTGTTGAAGCAGGGTGGCGTTGTTGATGGTGCCGCTACGCAGGCTCAGGCGCGGGAAGGCGGCTGTGCAGGAGAGTGTGGACTCTCTTAACGCGCTGCGGATGGCACTGAGCTTGTCCGCTGTGAGCTCCGCCGCAAAGGTGCGTGCACTGTCGCTGTGAGCCGGCCGGATGAGAATGAGGTAACAGGGCGCCAGCTCGGCGCTGCCGGGGCGCCCCTTCAGGCGCAGAGCAGCGGCTTGCCAGGCACCATCGGGAGCCTTGGCGTAGTACTGAGCATACGCATGCATCATGTAGATGCGGGGCAGTCGGCCATTAGCATTGTAAAAGTCGGCGGCTCGGGTATCTGCAGGGCGGATGGGTACCTCGAACTCCGGGGCACAGTGAATGGCGTTGGCGGCGATGATGCCGGTGTCGGTCGAGATGTCGTCGCCGCTGATGAGGTGCCCCATTTTCCCGTCGGTGCAAGCGCTGATGCAGTTGTTGATGGTGGCGATAGCCTCCGCCGGCATGGAGGCGTAAGGCGTGTGGATGATATACTCGTTGCAGAGTTGCTGCGAGTTTTCATTTGCCGGAGCTGCCGTCAGTACCAGTTTGTCGGCAAAGAGGAAGGCGGCTTCGTCGATGGGGGCGGAGCTTTCCAGCAAGTTCTCGGGCAGGCTGAGCTTTTGCAGCTCCTGTGCTACGTCCTCTGAGGCCATGGGCTGCATCTGGTTCAGTAGGTCGGCCAGCGTGTTGGGGATAAGCGTCAGGTTGTCCTCCGGCTGGTTTTTCAGTGCAGCTTGCAGCAGGGATATGGTGAAGGCGTCCGTCTGAATAGGCGTGTCGATGGGCTCCTCATACGCCACAATGGGAGCCGGCCGCTGCCCCAGCAGCCAATCTTTTGCCGTGGGGTAAGCCAGCCCCATGCCAAAGGCCAGTACGGCTACGAGAATCCAGTCTTTTGCCTTGAGTTCGCGCATCAGCTGTAGAGGGAAAGACGTTCGTCCAGTTTGGGGGAGGGGGTGACGCGGTAGCGTTCGCCCAGTTCGATGGAGGCTCGGTTGCCCAGCGAGTTACGGAAGGTGAGGTGCACGGGGGTGCGGCCGCTGTGCTCCAGCAGGATGCCCTTGATGTGTTGCAGGTCATCCATGGTGTGGCGGGCGGTATTGAGTACGATTTCGTAGAACGATGGCTCCTTGGCCTTGCCGCGGCGCTGAGCATTGGCGCTGATGAGCTCCAGCCCATTGGCGGATACCTTCTTGCCGCCGGTCTTTTCGTCCTCCGAGATGCGTGCGCGGAACTTCACGAAGCTGCCTGCCTGTAGCAGCCCCTCTACCTCGCAGGCGGAGGTGAAGGCCTTGCCCCATACCAGGGCTTCTGTGCTGCCGGTGAAGTCTTCCACGGCGATGATGGCGAACTTCTGCCCGCTCTTGCTCACCTTGATGGTGGCGGAGCGCAGCATGCCGGCCATTTCGTGGTTGCCCTTGATGTCCTCGCTGGTGAGGTCGGGCAGGGTGCCGATGCGGGTGTATTTGGGCGCATCGATGATACCGCGCATGCTATCGAGCGGGTTGCCGGTGAAGTAGGCGCCGGTGAGGAACTTTTCATCATCCAGGCGCTTCTCCTTGGGCCACTCTTGCAAGATGACGCGTTCCTCGGCGGAGGAGGTGGTGTCCTCCATGGCGAAGAGTGCCATCTGCCCCACAGAGCGGTCCTTGTGCACACCGGCGGCGCCGTTGAGGCACTGCTCGATGGTCTCGAAAAGCTGGGCGCGGCACACCTGCATCCAGTCGAAAGCACCGCACTGTACCAGCACTTCCAGCTGGTTGCGGCGCACATTCTGCGGCGGGATACGGTAGCAGAAGTCCTCCAGGCTCTTGAAGGGGCCGTTCGCCTCGCGCTCTTTCACGATGACTTCCACCGTATCGGAGCTCATGCTCTTGATGGAGGCCAGGCCGAAGCGCACGGCGAGGTGGCCGTTGGGCATGGTCTCAGGCTGGAACTTCACGGCAGAGTGGTTCACGCAGGGTCCCAGTACCTCGATGCCCAGGCGGATGGCCTCCTGAATGAATACACCAATCTTTTCGTTGGTGGATTCGTTGGACATGAGGCCGCAGAGGAATTCCACCGGGTAGTGCGCCTTCAGATAGGCGGTCCAGTAGGAGATGTGGCCGTAGCAGGCGGAGTGCGACTTGTTGAAGCCGTAACCGGCGAACTTCTGAATCTTGTCGAAAATGGCGTTGGCGGTTTTTTCCTCAATCTGGTTGACATCCCAGCAGCCCTTCACGAAACGGCGGCGCTGCTCCTCCATTTCCTTCATGTCCTTGTGACCCATGGCTCGGCGCAGAAGGTCAGCGCCGCCGAGGGTGTAGCCGGCCAGCAGCTTGGCGGCTGCCTGCACCTGCTCCTGGTAAATCATCACGCCGTAGGTGAGGCCGGACACTGTTTCGAGCAGCGGGTGCTCGTACTCGGCTTGCTTCAGCCCCTTCTTCACGGCAATCATGTCGTCCATGAACTGCATGGCGCCGGGGCGGTACAGAGCAAGCAGAGCGATGATGTCTTCGATGTTGTCGATACCGTAGCGGCGGCAGGTGTCCACCATACCACCCGATTCGAGCTGGAAGACACCCATCGTGTCGCCTCGGTTCAGCAGGGCAAAGGTCTCCTTGTCTTCGATATCCACCGCATCGTAGCGGAAATCCGGTACGCGCCAGCGCACATAGCGCTCGGCATCCTTCATCACGGTGAGCGTCTTCAGCCCTAGGAAGTCCATCTTCAGCAGGCCGGCATTGTAAATGGCGCCCATATCGCACTGGGCAACTACTTCGCCCTGCGGGTTGCTCAGGTCGTCGCGGGTGAGCGCCACGTAGTCGTCCAGCGCGCGGTCACCAATCACCACGCCGGCGGCGTGCATGCCTACGTTGCGCACGGTGCCTTCCAGCTTGAGCGCGAAATCCCACACCTCGGCATAGGTGGGGTCTTGCAGCAGGTTGCGCAGGTCTTCGTTGGCATCATAGCTCTTTTTCAGGGTGACACCGGGGCCGCTTTCAATCTGCTTGGCGATTCGGTCACTGTCGGCATAGCTCAGGTCGAGCACGCGAGCCACGTCCTTAATCACGGATTTGGCACCCATGGTGCCGTAAGTGATGATGTGGGTAACGGCTCGCTCGCCGTACTTATGGCGCACGTAGTCAATTACCTCCGGGCGGCGGGTCTGGCAGAAGTCGATATCGATATCCGGCGGGCTCACACGTTCCGGGTTGAGGAATCGCTCGAAAATGAGGGAGAACTTGTAGGGGTCGATGTTGGTAATCTTCATGCAGTAGGCCACCAGCGAACCGGCGGCCGAACCACGACCCGGGCCTACGGGGATGTCATGGTCCTTGGCCCAGTTAATGAAGTCGGCGGTGATGAGGAAGTAGCTGGGGAAGCGGAGCATGTTGATGATGCTCAGCTCGTAGTCCAGACGCTCGCGCAGGTCTTTGTCATTCTCCGCGCGCTCCTTGCCGTAGCGTTCCTCCAGACCCTGGTAGCAGATTTTGCGCAGGTATTCCTCACGCGTGGAGCCGTCATCGGGGGCGAACTCCGGGTATCGCTCGGTGGAGGTGGAGTCCAGCTTAATGGAGGTATTGCAGCGCTCGGCGATGATGTTGGTGTTCTCGTACGCGTCCGGGTATTCGGGGAAGAGCTCGCGCATTTCCGCCTCGCTCTTAAAGTACACACTGCGCGGGTAGCGCATGCGCTTGCCGTCCATGCGCTTGTTGCCGGTACCGACGCAGATGAGGATGTCGTGGGCATCGTGGTCGCTCTCGTTCAGGAAGTGGGCGTCGTTCGTTACCACCAGGCCTACATCGTGCTTGCGAGCCAGGCGCACCAGCTCGGGGGTGCAGCGGCGCTCTTCTTCCAGCTCATGGTCCTGCAGCTCCACGAACAAGTTGTTCTTGCCGAATACATCGATGAGCTCCAGCAGCACTTCCTCCGCTTTCTCCGGCTGGTCTTGGAGAATCCACTCCTGCATGGGGCCGCCTACGCAGCCCGTCAGGCAGATGAGGCCGCGGCTGAACTCGCGCAGCGTGGCCATGTCCACTCGCGGTTTGTGGTAGAAGCCTTCCAGGTGCCCGCGCGATACGATTTTGATGAGGTTTGCCCAGCCGATGTTGTTCTCGCACAGCAGCACAAGGTGGGTGTATTTCTTGCGGCCGGGAATCTGCTTTTTGACATCCAGCGGCGTGGGCGACAGGTAGATTTCGCAGCCGAGGATGGGCTTGAACACCGGCTTCTTTTCGTCCGGGTGCTCTTTGTTCCAGGCCAGTATGTCCTTGTTGTGCTTCTTCACATTCACCATGAACTCAATGGCAGAGAACACGTTGCCGTGGTCCGTGATGGCAACGGAGTTCATGCCCAGCTCCGCACATCGCTTGATGAGATCCTTCGTGTGAATCATCCCATCCAGCAGCGAGTACTCTGTGTGAACGTGTAAGTGTGTAAAGGCCATGGTGCGCGCCGCATTCTACCATAGCACGGGGGGTAAAGTAAAGCAGTTTCGACCGCTTGATGGGAGCTATCGGCGTTTTTACGTATGCAATATGAAAATGGCTTGTCGCAGCGTCAAATATCTGCTAGACTGCGCTCAATGATTAACAGCCTGTTTCTTCACAGTTTGAGCGTTATCCTCCCGTTGTGTGCGTTGGTGGCACCGGCTTCGGCCGGGGAGTGGATGACTGATTTCCCGGCGGCCATGCAGCAGGCTAAGGCTGAGAACAAGCTGGTGCTGGTGGATTTTACCGGTTCGGATTGGTGCTCGGCATGCATCTTGCTGCGCCGAAATGTGCTGGATAATGCTGATTTCCGCGCGTATGCGGCGGATAAGTTTGTGCTGATGGAGGTAGACTTGCCGCAGCGCCGCAGGCAGGCGCCGGAACTGCGGCAGCAGAATGAAGCCCTGGCCAAGCGCTATGGCGTTGCGGCGTTCCCGACCATTCTGGTGCTGAATCCGCAGGGCGATGTGTTGGGCGGTTTTCAGGAGGGCGATAAATCCGTAAAGGAGGCCATTCAGCAGCTGGAGGAGGCTTATATGGTAGATGCCCTGTACCGCAAGGCCGCCATGCAGAGTGGCGTGGAGCGTGCCCGTACGCTGTACGCCGCTTATATGCGATTCCCGGAGACGAAAGGATTTGCCGCAGCGCGCGATGCCCTGCGCGACTCCATCATGAAGCTCGACCCTGCGAATGTAACCGGTATACATGATGCCGCTGCTGTAGTGGCGCAGGCGAAGCGTTTCCTTGCGGAGCGCTCGCGCATGCGCATCAACAGCCCGGAGCTGGGGCGCCTGCTGGAGCAGCAGCTGCGTGAGGCCTTGCCCGCTAACCGCGCAGCGGTGATGCTGGAGCGCTGCCAGTATGCTATGGGGACGGCGGAAACGGTGGAGGATATCGACGCCACGCGCCGGATGTTTGAGGAGGTGCTGCCCCTGCTGCCGGAGGCTGAAGCCGCGGAGGTGCAGCACTACTTGCGCACGTATTTTCAGGATTCGGCTGAGTTGCTGCGCATGTTGAAAGCAAGTCGCCCCCGATAAAAGGAAAACGCCAAACAAGTGAAAAGTAAATTTATGAAGAAGATATTAGCTTATGTGATGATGGGGCTCTGCGCCGCTGGTAGTGCTGCGGTAGCGGCGCCGGTGCAGGGGAGTGCGGAGGTACAAGCCACAGCTTTGATGCAGATGGAGCGCGATGCGCGCTGCGGCCAGGTGATTGTGACCGCGTACGTAGGCGGTACTCCCCTGAAAATGATGCTGGATACCGGTGCCACGCATACCGTGCTGCACGAGGAAAGCGCTGCCAGGTTGCAAAAGGTGCAGTGGATTGATACCTCCAAGATGAAGTTTCGCGGCAACTCCGCCCAGAATATCAAAATGTTGGTAGCCCCTTTGCTGGCAGGTCCGGGGGAGTCGCCCCAGCACCCGATGATGGTACTGAATCTCGCCGCCGTGCGCAGCATGATGGCGGTGAAGATTGATGGCATCATTGGCATGGATTTCCTGGGCTCGATGCCCTTTACCTTCGATTTTAAGACCAACGAGTTCTACTGGGGGCTGCCGTCCGGCGGGAAGGTGGCGCCCATACCGGTGGAAGCCGAGCCCACCGGCCGTGTGCATGTGGTGGCGCAGTGCGGCGGGAAGCAGCTGAAGCTGCTGCTCGATACGGGGAGCACAGTCACGCGCGTGCGTCAGGAGGATTGGGCACCCGGCGTGGCCGGAGAAATTCAGGCTCAAATCGGCGATGTCGATACTGCAATCCATCAGCAGATGGTGGAGGGTAAGCCCGGTGATATGGAACTGGCTCCCGGTGTGGTGCTGCGCGGCGTGAAGCCGCTGCTGTGCGGGCCGAATGAGCTGACGATGTTGGGGCTGGATGCCTTGAAGGACTCCGTGCTTATTCATGTGCCGGTGGAGACGGTGCCGGGTGGAGTGTTCCTGATGAAGAGTGATAAGTAATGTCGATGCGTAAGCTGAGCATACTGGCAATGTTGTGGGTGCTGCTGGTGGGCTGCATGGTGCAGGCTACTCCGCAGCGTATCGAGTGGCGTGGGCTGCACGTGGATGTGTCGCGCCATTTCTTTGGGGTGGAGGTGTTGCAGCAGCTCATTGATCGCATGGCGGAGCTTAACTACAACCGCCTGCATCTGCACCTGACGGACGGCCCGGGCTGGCGCCTGGAGATTAAACGCTACCCGCGCCTGACCTCGGTGGGCGCGTGGCGTAAGCGCCTGCCCGCGGGAAAATGGAATTGGAAGGCTCACGAAATCGGCAGCCACTTTACGGATTGCTACGGCGGCTACTATACACAGGCGCAGATGCGCCAGCTGATTGCCTATGGGGCAGAGCGAGGCATTATGCTTGTGCCGGAAATCGATATGCCTGGTCACGCATACGCCTGTCTGGTGGCTTACCCGGAGCTGGCGCTGGTGCCGCCCCCCGGTTGTAAGTTAGGGCGCGATGTGCTGGCTGTGGAGAAGCCCGAGGTGCGCCGTTTTGCCCGCGATGTGCTGGATGAGGTGATGGAAATCTTCCCCAAGGGAACCCCCATTCATCTCGGTGGGGATGAGGTAGACACCCGCTTGCTTACCCACGAGCAGCAGCGCGTGTTCATGCAGGAGATGGTGGACTACGTGACGGAGCGGGGCTACCCCGCCATTACCTGGGATGAGGCGGCTTGCAATGGTGTGCGTGGGCAGTGGGTGATGCTGTGGCGTGCGGAGATGATGGAGCAGGTGCTTGCATTGGAGCAGCCTGTTATTCTGTGTCCGAACTCGCACTTATATTTCGATTATCCTCAGCGCCACGAGGATGCCGCTGCCGATGAACATGTGATTACCGTGGAAACCGTGCGCTCCTTCCGGGCGCCCTCCCTGCCGCATGTGCTGGGTATGCAGGGCAATGTATGGACGGAGCATATCCGCACCCCGGAGCAGCTTTTCCATATGGCTTTCCCCCGCGCAGAGGTGTTGGCCGAGAAATTTAAAGACAGATAAGAATCTACAATCGACAATTTACAATCGACAAAGTAGCCAGTTAGGCGGCTTCGCCACAAATGAGCGGAGCCTATGCTACACTTAACGCCCGCGCTTTAGGCGCG
>JAFOZZ010000047.1 GCA_017390945.1 Akkermansia sp. | reverse complement strand
GTACAAGGTAAAAGGTACAAGGTACGAGGGGCGAGGTACGAGGTACGAGGTACGAGGTGCAAGGTGTGAGGTACGAGGTACGAGGGGCGAGGGGCGAGGGACGAGGGGCGAGGGGCGAGGGACGAGGTGAGAGGGACGAGTCAGGAAGCCTGAGACTACAAGGCGCAACAGCTCTACCGCCATTATATAACTTCTCTTAATAACATTGATATAGATATAGCTAAAAGAAAAAGATATTCAAAAAAACTTGACAATTTGGTCGATAACGTGCATAAAGAACACACGCACGCGCAAGCGCTGCCCGAACGAAACGCAACAGACTGAATGAAGAAATCCCTGATTATGATGGCTGCCACGGCAGCCCTGCTCGCAGCCTGCTCCCCCAGCAACGACCTGGCCGCCATGGCCAGGGGCGGTTATGCATTCCGCCCCGAACGCATTAAGATTGACCCGCACAAGGCCGTAGCACACGGCTACTGGGATCGCCCCTCCGGCCTTGAGGGTGAGCACCTCATCGTTATCGACACCCAGCTGCAGCAAGCTAAGTACTACATTGCCAACCAGCAGGTAGGCAGCTCCACTATTTCCTCCGGCAAGGCGGGTCACGGCACACCGGCCGGCTCCTTCAAGATTCTCAGCAAGGACGAAGACCACAAGTCCTCCACCTACGGCAGCGTAGTGGATGCCGATGGCAACACCCTGATTGCCGACTACACCAAGGGGCAGCCCATGCCCGAAGGTGGCATTTACAAGGGTGCCGACATGAACTTCGGCATGCAGATTACCACCACCGGTATCTGGATGCACGAGGGCTATGTGACCTCCGCACCCGAAAGCCACGGCTGCATCCGCCTGCCGCGCGACATGGCCAAAATCTTCTTCGACAACACGCCCGTAGGCACCAGGGTTGTCATCAAGTAACACTCTCACACTCATTACTCTACACCTCACATGAAACGAGCTCCCTTCTCTCTGAGCACCATAGCCGCCCTGCTGACCCTCGTGGCCGGCAGCTCCTGCACGCAGTTACAGACCACGGAGCCCGTTGCGCCGCCACCTGCTGCGCCGGAGGTGGCAGCCCCGGCACCCAAGCCGGATCCGTACAAGGAGTTCCTGCGTAAGAATAAGAAGTACCCCTACACCATGACCATCTTCCGCAACAAAGATTTGCTGAAGAAGGCCAACCGCTCCTGCCCCATCTACATCTGCCTGTCGCAGCAGCGTGGCCGCTTGTATGTGGATGGCAGAGTGGCCGCCGACTGGCCTGTATCCACCGGCACACCCGGCCACTCTACCCCCACCGGCACCTACAGAATCATGGAAAAGAAGCGCCACCACCGCTCCAATACCTGGGGCAGAGCCTATGATTCTGCCGGTAAGTGCGTGAACGGTAATGCCAACTCCCGCCGAGGAGTACCGGAGGGCGGTCGCTTTGTGGGCGCCAGCATGCCCTATTGGCAGCGCCTCACCGCCACCGGCATTGGCATGCACGTGGGCAAGGTGCGCGCCGGTCGCAGGCTTTCCCACGGCTGCATCCGCACCCCCGGGGCTATGGCTCGCGAGCTCTTCGGCATCACCGGCGTTGGTACACAAGTGACTGTGACTTCCAAGAAGGAAAGCTGCTACCCCGATTTCAGCGCACCGGCTAAGCCTGCGGAGCAGCTCCAGCCCGGCCAGGCTCCCACCACCACCGTAACTCCTGTAGCCGCACCGATTACGACTCCGACCGCTACTCCGGCAGAAGTCCCGGCAGCCCCGGCGGCTCCCGCTCCTGCACCCGAGGCCAGCGTGGCACAGACTCAACCCAGCGCCGCCAGCCAGCAGCAGCCCGAAGCCGTTACGCAGCAGCAGCCCGCCGCTATCGCCCAGCAGCAGCAGCCCGAGGCTACCACTCAGCAACAAACAGGTAGCGTCGCCCAGCAGCAGCCGGGTGTGGCCAGCCAGCAGCAGCCCAATCCTTTCGTACAGGAACAGCCTGAGGCCTCCGTCCACCGCAAGCCCCAGTCCTGATAGACGAGTTCCCCTCAGGGCGAAGACGGAAGCCCGCGATTCTTCTGAACCCGCACTTGTGCGGGTTCAACTTTTTATCGGGCGGTTCGCCTGCGGAATTTTTCGCTCCCGCCGTTCGGCGGTAATTTAACCAGCCAGCAAGTCTGCTTTCACCTTGCCACCCGGCCAGATTTAACCCGAGCGGCCAGTGAGGATTTCCCTTGCGCCGGCAAGGCGCAACAGCTCTGCAGTTTCTCATGTGCTCACCAAAGTAGCCCGGGCAATGCCCGGCTCCGTTTAATGGGCTTGCTTTCTGCTTTTGGATGTGCTATAATGCGCTTTCACCACTAAACATCAAGATATGAACGCTATACCTAACGTACTGGCCGGGCGCTATGCGTCTGATGCGATGAAGTCCATCTGGTCCGCCGAGGGCCGCATTGTGCTGGAGCGCGAATTCTGGATTGCCGTCATGAAGGCTCAGAAGGACCTGGGGCTGGACATTCCGCAGGAAGCAATCGACGCCTATGAGGCCGTGAAAGGCAGCGTCAATATCGAGAGCATCAACAACCGCGAGCGCATCACCCGCCACGATGTGAAGGCCCGCATCGAGGAGTTCTGCGACCTCGCCGGCCACCAGCACATCCACAAGGGCATGACCAGCCGTGACCTCACGGAGAATGTGGAGCAGCTGCAGGTATGGCGCAGCATGCAGATTATCTGCGACAAGGCCGTAGCCACGCTCGACCGCATGAGCCGCCACGCTGCCAACTGGCGCGACGTGGTATTTGCCGCCCGCACGCACAACGTCGCCGCACAGGCCAGCACCATGGGCAAGCGCATCGCCATGTTCGGCGAGGAGCTGCTGCACTGGGCGCACGCCTGGGTAAGCATGATGGAGCGCTACCGCGTGCGCGGCCTGAAGGGTGCCGTGGGTACCCAGCTCGACCAGCTTTCCCTCTTCGGCAAGAACCCCGCCACCGTCCGCGAGCTCGAGGACCGCATCTGCGCTCACCTCGGCATCGCTACCAAGTGGGCTAACGTGGGCCAGGTATATCCCCGCTCCCTCGACTTCGAAATCATCTCCGGCCTCGTAGGTCTGTCCAGCGGCCCCAGCAGCTTCTGCAAGACCTGGCGTCTCATGGTGGGCCACGAGCTCTGCACCGAGGGCTTCGCCAAGGGCCAGACCGGCTCCAGAGCTATGCCGCACAAGATGAACCCCCGCTCCTGCGAGCGCGTGAATGGTTTCCACGCTATTCTGAAGGGTCACCTCACCATGATTGGCGGCATCATTGGCGACCAGTGGAACGAGGGCGACGTATCCTGCTCCGTGGTGCGCCGCTGCGTACTGCCGGATGCCTTCATGGCTGCTGATGGCCTGTTCGAGACCTTCCTGACCGTGATGGACCAGATGGGCGTATACGAGCCCGTGATTCAGACTGAGCTGAACCGCTACCTGCCCTTCCTGATGACCACCACTATCATGATGGCTGCCGTGAAGCGTGGCGTAGGCCGCGAGGAAGCCCACGAGGTGATTAAGGAGCACGCCGTAGCCGTGTCCGACGAGCTGCGCAGCGGCACTATCGCCACCAACGACCTGCTGGATCGTCTGGGGGCAGACAGCCGCCTGAAGCTCACTCGCGAGGAAATCCAGGAGATTTACGACGCCAACGCCGGCGACACCGGCATGGCCGCCGACCAGGTGGACGCCTTCTGCGCCATGGTGAGCGAGCTCGCCACGGCATATCCCGCAGGCGTAGGCTATACCCCGGGTGCCATCCTGTAATGGCTTGAACACCATTCCTGCATGTCATGCCTTCCCCTGGCGACCAGGTACTGTTTGAGAGCGACGCTTACCGCCTGACGGCGAGTAAGCTCGCCCAGGCAGACCTGACAGCCGAGCTGGAGGGCACCCATAAGCTCATCATCACCCGCAACGGTGAGCCCCGCGAGGTAAGCATACCCGCCCTGCCCGCTGGCTGCACAGGCATGCGCAGCAACCTGCCCATCCTGACCGCCATGTACAACCTCGCGGTGCACGAGCTGCTGGCCAATGTACAGCCCGATGGCCGCATGCTGGCAGGTGCCAACTGGAGCACGGTCTGGACACGCGATATCGCCTACACCGCCACCCTTGGTGCCGGACTGGTCGCGCCCGATGCCGTGCGAGCCAGCCTGATGTCGCGAGTGAAAGACGGTGTAGTGATGCAGGACACCGGCACCGGCGGCGGCTGGCCCGTCTCCACCGACCGCGTGGCCTGGGCCATGGGCGCCTGGTGTCTGTACCAGGCACAGGGCGATATGGAGTGGCTGCGCTACTGCGTACCCGTGCTGCAAGCCACTCTGGCACAGGATGACCGCATAATGCCCACCCACACGCCGCTGCGTCCGGGTGAGACCTCCTTCATCGACTGGCGCGAGCAGAGCTACCCGGACTGGATGACACCGGCGGACATTGGCGCATCCTACGCCTTTGGCACCAACGTCCTGCACTACGCAGCCAACCTGATACTGGCACGCATGCTCACAGAGCTGGAGCGCGAGGACGAAGCCGCCCTCTACCAGCAGCGGGCCGATGCTCTGGATGAAGCCATCGAGCAGACCTTCTGGAGCAAGGCCAACAACCAGTACTGCATGATGCGTACCCCGGATGGCTGCCCCGATGACCGCACCGATGCCCTGGCCAACGCCCTGGCCGTCATCACCGGACTGGCTGGCGAGCACGCCGAGCACGCCATGAATGACCTGTGCCGCAGCCCCTGGGGCACACCGGTATTCACCCCCTACAAATCCGACACCACGGCCGCCTACCACAACCGCGCGGTATGGCCGTTTGAGGAGGCCTTTGTGCTCATGGCTCATGCCGAGCTGCGTGACCCGGTGGGCGCCGGATTCTCCATGGCCAGCATGCTGCGAGCCGCCATGGCATTCGGCACCAACAAAGAAAACTTCCGTGCCGAGAGCGGCGAGGCCAGCGAAACCATCCAGAGCTCCGACCGCCAGCTGTGGAGCGTGGCAGGCATGCTGGGCATGTACTACTACGGCCTCTTCGGCATTCAGTACGAGCACGACAGCCTCGTATTCGCCCCCTGCGTGCCGCGCAGCTTTGCCGGCAGCCACTGGCTGACGAATCTGCACATACGCGACATGGTACTCACCGTGCGCGTGAATGGCTACGGCACAGACATCTGCTCCGTACGCATCAACGGCAAAGCAGGCTCGCCCATTATCCCGCTGGATACCAAGGGCAACCTGCAAATCGAGATTGAGCTCATGCCGGAGGATGACGAGCCCGCCCCCGATTATCCGGAGGCGCACGAGGATCTGCCCGAGCCCCAGTGGGATGCCCCCACCCCCACGCGCCTGAGCTGGCTGCCCGTACCCGGCGCGACAGAATACTACGTGTATGCCAACGGCAAGGCTCTGGGGGCCACGCCCGAGTGCTCCTTTGCCATTACCCGCCCGGCACCGTTCTGCACAGAATACCGCTTGCAGGCCGTATGCCGAGGCAATGCCAGCAACCTGAGCCGCCCGTGGGTCAGCTGCGACGAAGGCTCCCGCCACCTGCTCCAGCCCACCACCATTGGCGATGGAAGCGAGGAATACGCCGTGGAGAACAACCAGGCCTGGCTGGACACCCGCTCCTGCACTCAGCTGCTCAGCTACGAGAGCATCACCCTGGCTGCCGGGCAGTACGAGCTACGCATTCAGTACAGCAATGCCACCGCTGCCCTGAGCGATGGCGACACCTGCGCCCTGCGCGAGCTGCTGGTGGATGGCGAGCCCATCGCCATCATTCCGCTGCCCC